>JBDKGX010000003.1:0-95401 GCA_039797965.1 Pseudomonadota bacterium | reverse complement strand
ATAAGCCTTTATTAGCCTCAATCAGAGTAATATCAGATAAATACGATTGCTGTTGAACTTTGCATAATACTTCGTCGGCGGACATGGTATTAAAATCAAGGTTATAGCAGGGATTGCCACTGGCTTTGCCTAGCCACATTGGGTCAATGTAGTCAGGTCCTTTTTTAAAAGGCTGAACATCTAACCCTTTAGCACGAAGCGCTGCACACAAACCAATGGAAAGTGTTGTTTTACCCGATGACTTATGTGCCGCTGAGATAAATACTCTACGCATTAGCTTACCGCCTCATGGGGTAAGCTAATGGAGCAACTCGGCTTAGTGATCTTCTGGAGTACCTTGCCACAACATCTCATAGCCAACCTCATAGGTGTTATCGCAGAAATTAGCTAAATGTTGGAATTTTTCTTTGAATAGCTTATCTGCGTGGGATTTTTCGTGTTGATTGAAGGATTTCCAATAGGTAACGATGACAATATCACCCATTTTTTGTTGTACACGGTGCGGTTCGGGTGATTCACTGCCTACACTACCCTCATCAGAGATGAAGCCTGCATTGCGATAAACCTGACCACCAATAAAGCCGCCCGTATCATCACCGTAGTTATTTTTTACGACATTGCACATCTCACCTAATGCCAGTTCGACGTCATCTACTGTTACACCGTTTTTTAAATCAACGACATTGAACAGCATCACACAGCCAAATGGAATTTGAATGGGATTGAACATTTTGAGTACTCCTTCTACTTATATTAGTAAATCACTATTTTCTTATATAAGCAAGATATTAGACTGAATTAGTCAATTTTGGAAAATAACCACGTCTTTAAAAGTAAATTCAACTCGTAATACTCAAAAAAAGTCATCCTATGACTTATAAACTAAAAAGCCGCACTACTGCGGCCTTAAAATCGAGTACTTAAGTTAAATCATTGACTTAATCAGGCTCTTGACCCAAATCAGCTTGAGCTAATGATACTGGTAAGAAACGGAGTACTTTTACACCGATAACAATCATGACAGCAGCAACACCTACTCCACCCACTCCTAACATCAGCTCCCAAATAGAAGGTGAGTAAGTATTGATAACGCCATCAAAAAAAGAACTAGATACATCAGCATTCGGGAACAAGGTCAAGGGGTAAGCTTGCCCCCCAATAATGATGACATAAAGTTGAATAAACGAACCCACCACGACTAATCCCGACGCCATTAAGAGTGAGCGTACTCGACCGCGACACATCGGTAATAACAACATAAATAAAGGCACAATGCTGCCTAACACTACATGCCCCAACCAAAACCAAACTGAGTAGGATGAGCCACCTAATAAGATAAACGTTTCAAAGTTAGTATGCTCAGCCGCATATAAAGCGGTTACATGAAAAATTGCCTCGAAAAAAAGTACGGCTCCAATAAATAACGCCAGTAGGTAACGTTTACGAGTCAATAACTCATCATTTAATGTGCGATGGGTCCAATGAAATAATCCAAAGGTGATCAAGATAAACAACGCTAAGCCCAATGAGAATGAGATCAGAATAAACAAGGGTCCAAAAATCGCCGAGTCATAAGCCTCGCGTGCCACCAAAAATCCAAAAATCGAACCCGTACCGGTAGTCAGTACGAGGCGCCAAAAGAATGCTGCAAACCCCGCAGGCTTGTAAAAACGCTGCATTTTGCGATCCATCATTGTCCAAATATATAAAGCGGCTAAGGCTAAAAAGCCATTATAAAGAATGATGTTCCACGCAAAAATCGACTTAAAATTATAATGTGTCATAGCAATAATCAAACGATCAGGATGTCCCAAATCGAGTACTAGTACCATCAAGCCACCGATCAAAAAGGCAATCGCTAATAATCCTGATAGCCGCCCTAAAGGTTTGTAAGGTTTATTGTTAAAGACTGTCCCAATTGAGCCGATATTTAAAGCGCCTGATGCCGCCACAATTAGAAAAATTGCAAATACATGGGGTAATCCCCACACGATTTGATTCGTCATTCCTGTGGCATGATGCCCCGTATGCTCCAAATAAAAGAAGGCGATTAAACCTAAGCCTACTAAAAATGCACTAGCGGCGAGTAATCCATAGTACCCCCAGCCTGATTGGTGTACTTCGCTATACACCATTGCCTTGTTACTCATAACGATTCCTCTAAATATTCAAATAGCGTACGCCAGTATTTAAACCGAGATCCGCACGAATTTGTTTGCCACCCAGTGCCTTCATTGCTTGGCTAATTCGGCTTTCGGGGTCATTTAAGTCACCAAAAATCACAGCCTCTGGTGCAGCCTCAACACAAGCGGGTAATTGACCTTTATCGATACGATGCACACACATATTGCAGGATTCCACTGTACCCATACCACGGGGTGAATGAACTTTTTGATCTTTTAAAGGCTCATGCACAAAACTACGGGCTTTATAAGGACACGCCATCATGCAATAACGACAACCAATGCAAATGTGCTTATTCACATACACAATACCATCCGCCCGTTTCATCGAGGCTCCCGTTGGGCATACATCGACACAAGGAGGATTGGCACAATGTTGGCACATCACGGGTAATTGAAAACTATGTTGAGTCGTTTTATCAGTGACTTTTACTACTCGCATCCATTGCGGTTGTTGCTCAGCACTAGATTGTGGGTCATTACCCCAACCATGCTCTTTTTTACAAGCCTCTACCATCGCCGCCCCACCCTCGGTAAGGCGATTAACATCGATCAACATTCCCCAACGCTTAGCACTGCTGGCGGGTTCATTGTCAGGACGCGAAACCAATTCAGCCGCTTCGGTACTACGCAAAACAAAGTTTGAGGCTAATGTTGCTCCTGTAACTAGACCTAAACCTGCCATAAAACGGCGGCGGTACTCATTCACTTGATTAGTACTCATTGCACCACCTCATTCGTAAGAGTTTTTACATCTTGAGCTGACAGTGAGGCAGCCTTACTCACTTGATTAGTAAAATGATAGCTTTCAGACGAACCGATCTTATGCTGATAGTTAGGTTGATTAGTCACCTCAGGTCGATCCGCATGGCATTGGAAACAATCCAGTTTAACACCTGCATAAGTATGGCAAGTCGCACAAAAATGATCTTGATCCTCATAATGTACGGGTGAACCATCGGCACGAGTAGGAGCGACGTGGCAATTAATACATTCGGCTAAACTATGCTGTGGAGTACGAATACCGTCTAACACCGTTTCGTCTCGATGCTTCATTAAATAAGCCATATGATTTTTGCGTATGTCTTGTGTAGGCTCTACGCATTGAGCAGCTTTTTCTTTGGCAGGCGCTAAATTAGTAGGGGGAGGTCCTGCCTCACACCCTACTAATACCCACACACAAGCCACTGCCCAAAGGATTGACCTTAAAGTGCTGAACATTGTGCTGATCCTTTCTTACTCGCCCATGCCCATTTCAATGTAGCCAGTAGGACAAACATCGGCACAAATATGGCAACCAATACAACGATTATAATCTGTTGCAACATAACGACCTGTAGTAGCTTGCTTTTTAGGCACACGGTAAACCGCATCCTGCGGGCAATAAATGACACAGTTATCGCACTCAAAACACATACCACAACTCATGCAGCGCTTAGCCTCTGCAACGGTATCTTCTTGAGTTAATGAATTAATACGTTCTGCAAAATGCCCTAGTACTTGCTCAGCCGTAGGAACATCTTCCGTACGAATACGACGCGCGTCGGCTTTAAAGTGACCTAAGAATAAATCCTTAGCAGGAACGATTACATTTTTAGCACGATCTTCATAGTTATGAACGGCATAGTTCATACTTGAAGTACCCCGTAAATCGGGGGCTTTCGTAGTTTCATAAGCAGCAGGCTCTAAACCTACTTCTTGCAACTTTTGCATCAGGTCAAAGTGATGTTTATCGACTTTAGGACGCTTGGTAATTTCTTGTGCATTTAAAAACTGATTAATCGTTTCAGCAACAATCGAACCTTGCCCAATCGCGGTCGTTAATAAGTGCGGGCGCACAATATCGCCTGCTGCAAAGTGCTTAGGCTTACCAGGTACTTGATAGCTGGAATCGGCATTAATTAAATTTCGACCATTATTGAGCGTATCTAGACCCTCCAAACGACCAAATTGACCAATCGCGGATACGATCAAATCGGCTTCAATAATGGTTTCTTTGCCGCCCTCTACTGCCTGAGGCATATTACCTTTTACGATGCATTCCACCACTTTTAAGCCAATCGCACGACCATTTTCACCCAAGATAATTTCTTTAGGCATGACTTGAGTCAAAATGGTCACGCCCTCTTTTAGAGCATCTTGCACTTCATGCTCCGCGGCGGTCATTTCGTTTAATTTAAACAATGTGGTCAAAGTAACTTGAGCAGGTACTTTGGTAATAGGTTCTTGAGGATGAACGATTTTACCTGTAGCAGAGTCTTCTGGTTTTTCAGCGTAATTAGCAATCGTACCAATCCGGCGTGAAACCGATACTACGTCAATCGAAGTATCACCGCCCCCGACGCAAACAATGCGCGGCGCGGTGTAATTCATCGTACCTTTATTAAAAGCCTCTAAAAAATCGACTGCTGAAATACAGTTGGGCGTTTCAGCAAATTTTTCTACGAATAGATCACGACCATTCCAGCAGCCTAAAGCCCAGAGAATCGCATCATATTCTTGCTCTAATTGCTCAACCGTTACATCGGTACCTACTTTGGTATTGCAGCGGACTTCAATATCACCCAAATCCAAAATACGTTGCAGCTCAGCGCCTAACTTATCGCGGGGTACACGATAGCCCGGAATCCCGTAGCGCATCATGCCACCCAGCTCAGGATGCTGTTCAAAAATAGTAGAGGCATGCCCCAAACGACGTAATTGATAAGCCGCCGACATTCCCGCAGGCCCCCCACCAATAATAGCAACACGTTTACCGGATAAAGCAGGAGGCGTTTCAAATTGAAAGCCTTGTGCAATCGCTGTGTCACCAATGTATTGCTCAACTGCATTAATGCCTACAAAGTCGTCGACCTCATTGCGATTACAACCGGTTTGGCAAGGGGCTGGGCACACCCGTCCCATCATCGAAGGGAATGGATTAGCTTCAGTCGAACGGCGGAAAGCATACTCCTGCATGGTCATCCCCACAGGAGGCTTTTCAATGCCCCGTACGATTTGCAACCAACCGCGAATATCCTCACCTGAGGGGCAACCACCCTGACAAGGTGGTGTTTTATGCACGTAAGTTGGACACTTATGAGAAGTATCGGCTACGAAAATTTTATCGTGCATACTTTTCCATTCATAGTTGCCATCTTTAAAACGGCGGAAAGTATGCCCTTGTAAACGGCTGTCGTCAGGTGCTGTTGCCATGCTTATATTCTCCGGTCGGGAACCTGATAGCGCAGGTTAAATTCATTCATTGTGGGACAAAGTACTCGGTCTAACTTAGATTGATTACACATCAATCTTCATCACCGTCCTCATCCTCGTCATCTTCATCGGGACGCGCCTGCACCGACACTTGCCGTTGTAGGACTAGCGCATTACTTACTAATTGATGGACGCTGACAATTTGCTCCATCTTAAAGCCGTAGTAGGGTATGACTTTGGTAAACTGGGATTTACAAATCGCACAAATCGCTGCCATATGGGTCACACCATGCTCGTTGGTGACGTATTTGAGAGCCTCCATACGAGGCTGAGCACCCTTGACCCGTAACTCCATTAAGTCATCCGTCAATAAGCCGCCACCGCCGCCACAACAAAAAGTGGCGTCGTGAATGGTATCGGCAGGCATATCGACGAAGTTATTGCAGACAGCTTTTATGACATTACGTGGGTACTCAAATTGTCCACCCGGTTTATCCCCCATCCGTGAACCACGTGCCACATTGCAGGAGTCATGGAAGGTGAGTACTTTGTCGTCGTTAGCAGTTTTATCGAGTACTAATTTACCGTCTTGGATTAAGCCCCAAGTCACTTCTAAAATGTGTTGCGGCACAGGGTACTTAGGATCAAGGAAGTCAAAGGGGCCTGCTAAGGTATTCAGGAAGCTATACGCCACGCGCCACGCATGACCGCACTCACCAAATACAATACGTTTTACTTTTAATTTAATGGCGGCCTCACGAATACGTAGCGCAATGCGGCGCATGTTTTCGTAAGAACCAATGAACATACCAAAGTTGGCACCTTCAGAAGCATAGGAGCTCAGCGTCCAACTAATCCCTGCCTCGTGGAATACTTTGGCATAGCCCATTAAGCCATCCACATGCGGCTCTGCAAAAAAGTCAGCCGAAGGTGTCACCAGTAGTACTTCGGCTCCCTCTTCATCGAGAGGAAAACGGACTTTAATACCAGTGGCGTCCTCAACATCCTCCTCAAGACCTTCTAAGGTGTCGGCTAATGCCATCCCCGGTAGACCTAAGTTATTACCGATTTTGAAGACTTTACTAATAATCTCATTATTGTATTTAGAGCCGCGTCCAATATGGTCAAGTATTTCACGTGCTGCCATTGAAACTTCAGCAGTATCAATCCCATAGGGGCAAAATACGGAGCAGCGACGGCATTGTGAGCATTGATGGTAGTAGTTGTACCACTCCTCGATGACCTCCTCAGTCAGATCAACCGCCCCCACTAATTTAGGAAAGTGTTTACCGGCAAATGTGAAATAACGACGGTAAACTTTACGCATTAAATCTTGGCGAGCCACTGGCATATTATTGGGGTCTTTTGTCCCAATGAAGTAATGGCATTTATCCGTACATGCCCCACACTTCACGCAAATATCTAAGTACAGTTGTAAGGAGCGATAGCGATGACGCAAATCATCCATTTTGGCTAAGGCTTTATTTTTCCAGTCTGGCACTAACTCATAACGCTCACCTGCTTCCTGCCCTTTATCGAAGTCAGACGGAAAATGTAAGGCTTTTTGAAAATCAGGTTTGGCGATATAAGGGCCTTTACCTGCCATCGTACCGACTTCGAGTTTAGGTACTTCAACATAGCCAGTACCTGTTAATTTAGGAACTTCATAATCAGCCATGTTTGACCTCGTCCAAATAAATCTTGTTTTGCTTTTCTAACTCTAATGCCCAAGGAGCTACATGACGTTTTTCACGAGGGTTATCAATCTGATTACGAGTAGGACTAAAGAAAATACCGGGAGCATGTAGTAGCTTACTGATGGGGAAAATAATCATCAGCGTTGCGACTAACAGTAGATGCACTAATAAAATCGGCGAGGCGGGCAGATCGTGCCAATCAAAGAACATTAAGCCTCTAAAAAAAGACTTCACCTGCACAATATCGGTATGAGACACAAAGGTCATCATCATGCCAGACAAAGCAATGCCTAGTAGGAGTGCTAACATCAAGTGGTCTGAAGGCGCCGAAATATAACGGACTCGATCCACTACCACACGACGCACCCAAAGTCCCGCTAAACCAATCACCATAAAGAAACTGGCATACTTACCAAAAGGCTGAATAAAGTTAAGGAAAAATCCGGTTTCCACAAAATAACGACTATGGCGTAAAAGTACTAACCACAATGCCATATGGAATAAAAACGCAAATAACCAAATCACTTTATTAGAACGGAATAAGCTCTCAAAAAATACGACTTCACGAAACATGCGCCACACCACCCCTTTTTGGGTGGTCGGGGCGGGAGTAGTAGGTATCTTTAATGGAGCAGGTGTTGTCCAATATTGATGGATTTTGCGAGCCACTCCGCCAATCAGGATAAAAGTGGCAAAATAAAACAACAATCCGTAAAGCAAACTTACGAAAGTCACAATCAACTCCTGCTAAAAAACCTCTGCGAAAATACTATGTTGCAGGGGCCTCATAGAACTTTTGTAGAGGCTCAAGGGCGTAATACCCTTGAACAACGGTGAAATTAAACGCAGCCTGTGGGCTTAGGCAAACCTGCGTATTTACAAGCTTGTTTACCAGGACCATAAGGGAATAGGCTGTATAAGTACTTAGAGTTACCTTTATCCGCACCTAAACGTTTACCAACTGCTTTAGTCAGAACACGCACCGCAGGAGCAATTTGATACTCTTCATAGTACTCACGTAAGAAATTAATAATTTCCCAGTGCTCGTCCGTTAGCGTCACAGGTTGCTCTTCCGCTTGAGCCATAGCGGTTGCGACTTCTGGTGTCCAATCGTTTAGGTTTTCTAAATAACCTTCTTCATCCGTTGCGATAGATTTACCGCCGATATCCAGTGCCATACAGCATCTCCTACGTTAATACGTTTTAAAGTTATAGCCAGCTTTGGGTTTTGTCGTGTTGGACTGTTAAATCTACAAAGCCGCTATAATCAACAACTTGTAAACCTTGAACTAAACGACTTGATTCAATGCCTCGTGCCGCGAGATCTTCGCTAAGCACATACACTGCTTTGGTGGGTAAAGCTGACATCAGAGCAGTAGCGGCTTTAGAGCCTGCTACAGCGCCAATCACTGCATCCTCAATCAGTAATACTGCATCACCTTCTGAGGCATGACCTAAACAGCTTTCTAAAGCATTACGCTCAAAGGGCGATTTATTTACAATGTGTAACATTGACATATTGAGCGCTCCTTAAAAGCTAAAGGTCACATCTTGAGCTGCCATGAGTTCGGTCATCTCAGCTCGACTAATAATGGTGAGAGATGATTTTTCAGCCCAATCATCGTCCTCGTCTTCATAGGTAATATCCATTAAGTCCTCTTCACTTAAGCCGCGCTCTACTAAAGACTCGCGCTCAACGTAAAGTTGTTTAATGTCATAATCCCCTAATGCCTTATAGGTAGAAGAGAAGTTTTTCATACCAATCGCTTTCGGCTTTTGGTTTTTAATGATTTGATAAACTCCATCATCCACAAAAGCTAATGTCACTTCTTGCTCAAACGCAGCGGCAATCAAAACCACTTCGAGTGATTCAAGTGCGTAAACCGTGCCATAAGGAGCTTTACGATTCACATACATAAACTTTTTAGTTGCCATGTAAGTACTCCTTAATCACCAAACACGATAGTACGGTCTGATTCAATACTGCCTTCGATTAACTGACCTAAGCCAGAAATACGAAACCCCGGAGCAATATTGTCAGCATCTAAACCTTGACGTTTGGCTTCATTAGCATCCATCAAACCACGACGTTGAGCAGCAGCAATACAAATCACCATATCAATGCCATGTTGCTGGGCTAGTTCAGACCATTGCTTTTGCACTAAGCGATCATCTTTGGGTGGCACACTCAAACGTGAACCATTATTGACCCCATCGTGATAGAAAAAGACACGGAAAATCTCATGTCCTTTGGCTAAAGCAGCCTTAGCAAATTGATAGGCAGTATCCGCAGATTGATGTTGATACGGGCCTTCATTCACCATAAGCGTATATTTCATGCATCACCCAATTAGAAACGAATGTGAGTGGAAGAGTTTAAGTTATTACGTGCACCACGCCAGTTATCAATGTGGTACTTAGTAAATGGTAAACCCGTCACTTCAAAGAAACGTGGCCAGCCAATGCGCTCCACCCACTCATTCATACGCTCCCAATCACGAGCGCCCTCTTTGTAGCACTTGAGGATTTTCTTCACGATAGCCGTCGCTTCTGGCCAACGCGGTGGGTTGTTTGGGATACCTGCTGCCACTAAACGTTGGAAAGTCGGTTTGCCACGCGCATTCGAGTGATTACCGCCAATCCAAATCGCTAATTGCGTGTATTGATGATCATTGATTTGCATGGGAGGGCAAGGAGGATAGCAAGCGCCACAGCAAATACATTTTTTCTCATCGACTTCAAGCGAAGGCTTACCATCGACCATTGCTGGGCGAATCGCTGCTACAGGGCAACGCGCTACGACTGAAGGACGCTCACAAATATTACCTACTAAAGCATGATTGATTTTAGGGGGCTTAACATGTTGGACGTTAATAGCGATATCGCCTTGACCGCCGCAGTTAATTTGGCAGCAAGAAGTTGTCATATGCACACGATTAGGCATATTCCAACCCTTAAACTCATCCATTAACTCATCCATCATTGCCTTTACTACACCTGATGCATCCGTACCCGGAATATCACAGTGCAACCAGCCTTGAGTATGAGACATAGTGGTAACCGAGTTGCGTGTCCCCCCTACTGGAAAACCAGCATCTTCTAAGGCTTTAACTAGTGGCTCGACTTTCTCGCCATCAGCTACCATGTATTCAATATTCGAGCGAATGGTAAAGCGCACATAACCATCGGCAAACTCATCGCCAATATCCATGAGCTTACGCAAGGTAAACACATCGAGAATACGCTGAGTACCTGCACGTACTGTCCAAATCTTTTCACCACTACGCGCAACGTGTACTAATACACCAGGGCGTGGGTCTTCGTGATACAGCCATTGACCATAGTTACGGCGCATGACCGGATGCATATATTGGAAACCATCGGGGCAACCGGATTCGATGGGATCACGCATTTTTGGGGCTGACATTCGTCATCTCTCCTTAAACCTAAATTCTTAACCGTTTTTTAAGCGAATCGTTGTTTAGATTGCGCCGCTACACCCATTAGGCTGCCGCCATTTTTTCCGCACGTTTGCGCTCAAACCAAGCCTCGGCGGCCTCATCCCAACCATCCATACGTACATAAGACACATTACGTGGACGAGTAATCATATTAGGATCAGGATCAATACCAATGCCTTCTAAAAAGTTCACCAAACCAATACGTTCGATCATCTCACCGCAACGCTCATGCTCTAGACCATTTTCTGCCCAGAAATCAATCACGTTTTGTGCCATTTCAACAATACGCTCGTAATCTTCAGCCGTGTCTAACTTCATGAAGGGCACAATAACAGTACCCATCAAATCACCGATTTTCAGAGTACGTTTACCCCCCATGAGGATAGTGACACCTTTATCATCACCCACATGCAGCGCTTTAGGCATAACGTTTAGACAATGCATGCAACGCACGCAGTTACTGTTATCTACCGTCATGCTGTCATCGTCATTGAGCTTAATCGCGCCAGTGGGGCAACGGCTAATCACATTGTCGAACATATATTGACGACCTGCTGAGCGATCACCTTCTTTACCGATTTCCGCCGCTTTTTTCATAATGGCGTTTTTAACTTCGGCTTGATCGATCTTCATGTCATCACGCCAAGTACCAATCACAGCAAAGTCAGCACGTTCTATTGAGTTTTGGCAGTCATTAGGGCAACCCGATACCTTGAATTTGAATTTATAAGGTAAAGCAGGACGATGTACGTCATCCGTGAAGGTATTTAATAAATGACGGTGAATGGCTTGCTCATTACAGTTTGACATCTCACAACGTGCAGAACCGACACAAGACATCCCCGTGCGCACGCAAGGGCCTGCCCCTCCCAAATCCCAACCGTATTCATTGATTTCATCGAAAAAGTGTTGATAGTTTTTGCTATCTGCACCGATGAACATGATATTGCCGGTTTGACCGTGGAAGGTTTGCAGACCAGAACCCCACTTTTCCCAGCTATCCGCTAATTGGCGGAGCATGTCAGTGGTGTAGTAGTTACCTGCGGGAGGCTGCACACGTAAGGTATGAAACTCTCTAGACTCAGGAAACATATGACCGACTTCAGAAAAGCGCGGAATAATTCCACCGCCATAACCAAACACTGAAATCGTGCCACCTTTCCAATAACCCATACGAGTTTCGTAAGAATGCTCTAATTGCCCTAATAAACCATTAATAGTATTGCGAATACGCTCACTAGGATGATTGTCCCGTAATGCCTTAAAACCACTGATAAAACTGGGCCAAGGACCATCTTCCAACACATCAAGCATTGGGGTTGGGTAATGTTTAGATGCCATACTCGCCTCCTAGAACTAGATACCTTATGGCCTGCTACTTGCCCAAGGCAAGCACTGGAATACTGATTAAATTTGCTAAAAAAGAAGTCATCACTTCTTAAGTAGCGCTAAGTGTAGACCTCAACCTCTGATGCTTAGAATCTCACAGATTGGAGGGACACCCAGTACTCATCTATTCCCACTGAGATATAGATTTAGGTTTTAGCTCTAATCCTAAAGGAGTACTCGTTAGAGTGTCACTATATTGATATGTTTTAATATTCTAATGAATAAAACGCAACTCCCCCAATGGGTAGGTTTGAGTAATTCCTTTGCTTTCAATAAAGTGACTTAGCAGGTAGCTACTATGCAAAACAATCCTTTTTCACTAGCCGATCAAAGGACTTACGAACAATGGCGGGAACAAAAACTAGGGGCATACCCTATCGACCTGAGTACTTTCATCACCACACTGCATCCCAATACCTCAAAGTACTCCTCACAAATTCAAACGTTACAGCAATACTGCTCTCAATATAATTTTGCATTATATCGTTTTGATGACTCTCATGAGGTTACAAAGGCACAACTGCATCAACTAGCCTACGACTTAGGCTTAAGTACTATTCATACCAATCTTTGTGCGGATGAGGATAGTTTGTCTGCCATCACTCAAACTAAACACGAGGGGCAACATGACTATATTCCCTATACTGACAAGGCGCTTAGCTGGCATACAGATGGTTATTATCATCCACCAGAACAAATGATTCAGGGTATGTTATTACATTGTATGCAACCTGCTCTGCAAGGTGGGGAAAGCCAATGGCTTGACCATGAAATCGCTTATATTTTATTACGTGATGAAAATCCCGCTTATATCACCGCACTAATGCACCCTGAAGTACTGATGATTCCTGAAAATAATTTAAAGGGTGCCATCATTCGTCCCACTAGTTTAGGCTCAGTATTTAGCGTATTTAATAATAAGCTTCACATGCGTTATTCTGCTCGACAACGCAATATTAAATGGCGTAATGATAAAATCACTTTAGAAGCCGTCGAGTACTTAAAACAATTATGGGCTACTAATAACTCGCCTTATATTTTAAATTATACTTTAAAAGCGGGTGAAGGCTTAATTTGTAATAATATTTTGCATAACCGCAGTGCTTTTATAGATAGCAATGAACAAGGCAAACAACGCCTATTATATCGAGGGCGCTACTTACAAAGAGTGAGTAACCTTTAAACCTCTCGACATAAGAGAGGTTTAGAATAGTAGAATAGGTATTTATTGCAGTACTTTGCTACGCATAATGCTATTGATCATACTGGAAATAGCACGGGGCTGTTTACCACGCTTGGTAGCGTAATCGCTACCACTATAGCCCCACCAATCCCAACAGCCTTTTGGATTACTCATAGAACCCATCCACAAAGTACTTTGCCATGCACGAGTTTGAGGATAAAGAATGACAATATTATTAGCCTCTGCCCATTCATTGTAGCCGGCGTGTTGAAAAAAGTTTTTATTGCCTAAATCCTCAGATTGTTGGCAACCGTGTAATGCGATATGTACTTGACAAGGCTCCCCTTCTAAACAACCTTGAGGAATATAAATGTGACCTTGTGGATTTAAGCTAGTACTAGGATCACGATTATTAAAATAATCTAATTGACTAAATGAATATAAAGACTCTGGATTTGCCTTAGTTTTAGGCTTTAAATCCCCTAATAAAAATTGTAATAACTCTCCAGCAGCGTCTAAACCACATTGATTAATATAGGGGTACTTTGCTATTTCACAAGCATTACCAAAATCCTGCGTAATCATGGCATGTGCTGCATCAGGATGTTTAACGATTTTAATATTATTTTCAGGTAAATATTGACGGTAATAATTAGCGGTAACCTCTACGACTTCAGTTGGCACTGTTTCATCTTTAGTACCGCTGAATAACCATACTTTAGACTGTGCTAGGGTTTTGGTTGCATCGACCAACCCCTTTTCCGCCATAGCCAGTGTTTCTTTTAAGGAAAAGTCTAAATCAGGGGGTCCCGCATAAGGATAAATTAAACTGGTATTAGTACAAACGGCGGTCGGTGTATAAAGTCCACTGGGATCGAATAGCGAACCATTATAAACCCCTTCTGCACACCGATAAGGCCCCCCTGCAATAATGGCGGCTCCTTTAATTTTTTTGGAGTAAATCACGTGTAACTGCAAGGCCATAAAGGCGCCTGATGATAAACCTGATACCGTAATAGCATCGGTTTGGAACCTCAGTTTTTTAGTTAGCGTAACTAAAGAAGGAGACGTTGAGGCTGCCAAGGTAGTAGGTACTAATAAAGTACTCATCACAGCAGGGGCAAGACGACTAAGCCAAGGCTTTGGATACAAGTCCATGCAAAAAACTCCTCACATTAGGGCATCCGTGCCCCTTATTGGTGGTATTAAGTGTTGGGTTATTAATCACCCATTGAATTTTGTTATTCCCCAAACTTTACGTTTATTCTTGTGCCCTCGATTATAGCGCATTCAGGCTTTTTTACGGATAAATCATCTCCAAAAGCTACTTTCTATAGGGCTGCTTGCACCGATTCTTACACCAGCGAATAATGCCGCTCCTCACCACAAAGCACACAATAAAGGAGCCGTCATACGGGCTTATTTATGACAACTCATTCCAATAGCATTTATCGTGAGCCGAGCTTTTTACCATTTTTATCGGGGCGAGTACTCGCCATGTTTGCTGCACAAATTCAAGCAGTAGTCGTCGCTTGGCAAATTTATGACATTACCAATGACCCGATGGCTCTTGCTTATGTAGGCTTAGCACAATTCATACCAATGCTTTTCTTACTTATCCCTGCGGGAGATTTATTAGATCGCTTTGATCGTAAGAGAATTTTAGGATTAAGCTGGATACTTGAAGCTTTTTGTAGCGCTTTATTACTGATTTTATCGTTATTGCACATTCACAATCCTTTAGCGTATTACGCCGTACTAGTACTTTATGGGAGCGGGCGCGCCTTCACGGGTCCTGCGGTGCAGAGTTTATTACCGCAAATTGTCCCTAAAGAGCGCCTAGCCGCTGCGATTGCCGCGAATAGTATGTTAATGCGTAGCGCTGCCATTGCAGGACCTTTGGTGGGGGGTGGCTTGTATGCGTTGGGGGGTGGAGTACTCACCTATGCCGTTTGTATGTTGAGCTTTTTAGGTGGGTCCATTTTATTACAAAAAGTGAAATTGCTATCCAGCGTCAAAGCGAATCCTAATAGGGTTACAGGGAGTGCGTGGCAACGTTTTACCGCTGGGATTCAATTTATTCGCTCCCGCCCGATTATTTTGGGCACGATTTCATTGGATTTATTTGCCGTATTATTAGGCGGTGTGGTGGCTTTATTACCGATTTATGCCAAGGATATTTTACAGGTGGGTGCGTGGGGTTTGGGTGCTTTGCGTAGTGCCATGACTATTGGTGAAGTACTGGTAGGGTTGTATTTAAGTCTGCATCCGTTTGATCGAAAAGTGGGTAAAACGATGTTTGTGGCAGTGATTATTTTTGGCTTAGCTAATTTAGTATTTTCGCTATCCACTAGTTTTGTACTGTCCTTTGTTGCACTGATGGTTGCAGGGGCGGCGGATATGGTGAGTGTGTATATTCGCTCGTCATTGGTGCAGTTTTCCACACCGGATGAGATGCGTGGGCGAGTGAATGCCGTCAATATGTTGTTTATTAGTTCATCGAACGAATTAGGTGAGTTTCGAGCAGGAGTGAGTGCTAAATGGTTAGGCACTGAGCCTGCAGCGGTAGTAGGTAGTTTGTTTACGTTAGGGGTGGCAGGGCTTTGGATGTGGGCATTTAAACCGTTGCGTGAGGTGAATAAGTTTGAAGATGCGTCACCGCAGAAATCAGCCTAATGACATTTTCATTTTGTCCACAGGAATGTGAATATCACCTTTTGATAGCAGCCCTTGTAAATCAAGAAAGCTGCTCTTTTTAGCACGTACTATGACGGTTTGATCGGGCAATAATGTAAAATAAAGTTTATCTTTTGGTTTTAGGCTGAGTACTTTTCTAATTTCTAAAGGAATAGTGACTCAACCTTGGCTAGTCATTGTAACCACTGGCATAGTTTTCTCTCAAATCCTTATCAGTACTTTGATTTTAGAACCGCATCAAAGTACTTGCTATATTTTAGTAGTCTTTGCCCGTGTCACGGAGGAGATTACCCAATGGAAAAATTAGACCGATATCGTCATTATATTAAGCAGATATTAGAATACTATGCCCAATTTAAACCCTCATGTGGCGATTTAAATATGTAGCTTATTTTTGATGAAAAACGGGATAGTTACCAACTGATGACCATTGGATGGTTGGGTTATGATCGTTATCATGGGTCGCTGCTGCATGTGGAAATCAAAGATAATTTGATTTGGATTCAGCATGATAGGACGGAGGGTGGTATTGCTAATGAGTTGGTGGAATTAGGCGTACCTAAATCAGATATTGTATTGGCGTTTCATGCACCTTATAAACGTATAATTTACTGGGTTTACTACTGGATTATCTACTTAAGCACTTAAATTTTATTAATAGCTTAAAAGGCTCTACTGGGTAAAGTACTTCGCTAATTAAAAGTACCTTACTCAAACCTAAAGATTATGAACTTGGAAGTGCTGGAGGTGGCGTGTCCGCAGGTAGTTGTTCTGCTTTTGATTGAGCCTCCCATACTATTTTTGTTAATTCTTTCATGCGATCAACTATAGGCTTTACATCGTTTCCGAATTTTCCTATAGCAACTCCTGCATCTCCTAATACTCCCCAGAAAGTATCTAAGTTAGAAAGTTTTTTATGTAACTCTTGTTGCAACTTTTCAAGCCTTTTCAGTAATCTCTCTCTATGCGGCTCTTCAAATAAAGTACAACTACTAATTTGTGATCGAAGCTCATTGATTAGAACTTGAATTTTCTCAACCTCACTCTGAGAAAACTCGTAGTAGAATATATTGTCTTTAAGACTAAATTTTAATATTTCTCGACGCTCTTTAGTGAGGTGCTCTAGTCTATTAGAGCGCAACTTGAGATTTATTTGCTTTTTAAGACTTTGCATAAAACCCTGAAAACTGTTTCTAATCATGTACTGATTTTCAAGATTAAAAGTCCCTTGAAAATATGACTCATTAGTATACTCTGGATAAAGTACTTCAATTATTAGATAAGTTTCAAGTATCAGGTCTATAGTACGATCACAATCTAAACCTCCAATATTGTTATTAAAAGAACTATTATCGTGATTACAGTCTATTGACTCAAGCAGTACATTGAACTCATTTAGAAGATCACAGAATCTCTCATACTTATTGGTTTTCAGAGTATTTAAAAAACTTTCTGAGTAAAAATCAAAATCACTCATGTTTTAGAGCCCTTTACACTTAGTTAAGACATATTTATTATACACAAAAACAGTTTGTGCTGAATAAAACATCAACTATTTAGTATTTAATAAGAGACATTAGAAAATTCTAAATACTCAATTTGATGCATTCAGAATACAGTATTTTTTTCAAAAAAAGTAAGAGAGCTTTGTGAGTTTCATTGCAAAAGAATAAGACACAAACATTTTAATAAGGACGCACGCACGGATGCGCCCCTACACACCATTTACTTAAAGCAGTACTTTCTCAATCCCGCCATGCGTGGCTTTTTCTACAAAAGCTTTCTGCCAATGCTTACCTAGTAAGTGATTAGCCATTTCCACTACAATGTAATCCGTGTCCATGCCTGTATCATCGCGATAACGTGACAAACCTTGTTGGCACGCTGGGCAAGAAGTTAGGATTTTCACATTGCCATTTTTGGCCTCGGTTTCACCCGTGAGTGCTTTGATGCCCTCTTTCAGGCTTTCCTCTTTGCGGAAACGCACTTGGCTGGCAATATCAGGGCGATTAACCGCAAATGTGCCCGCCTCACCGCAACAACGCTCAGATAGCACCACCTTAGAACCCGTCAGCTCTGTCACCACTTTCATGGGGTTAATCTGCTTCATCGGCGTATGGCAAGGATCATGGTAAACGTACTGAATGCCGCTCACTCCCTCCATTTTCATACCCTTTTCTAGTAAGTACTCGTGAATATCTAGCAAACGACACTCAGGGAATATCCGTTCAAACTCATATTTCATGAGCTGATCCATACACGTGCCACACGACACAATGACGGTCTTAATATTCAAGTACTTTAAGGTATTCGCAACACGATGGAACAACACCCGATTCTCAGTGGTAATCGCATTGCCCTTTTTAGTATCCCCTGCTGAGGCTTGCGGATAACCACAACACAAATAGCCCGGCGGTAAAACAGTCGTGGCACCCACTTCATACAACATAGCAATCGTCGCCAAGCCGACCTGACTAAATAAGCGCTCAGAGCCACAACCGGGGAAATAAAATACTGCATCGCCTTGACCATTCGCCGTTTTTACAGGGTCACGAATAATCGGGATCGTTTGATTATCTTCCAGCCCCAACATCGCCCGCGTCGTTTTGGCAGGTAAGCCCGCAGGTAAAGGCTTTTTCACAAACTGGATGATTTGGGTTTTAATGCTCGGCTTACCTGTGGTCGCTTCAGGTCGCTTACTGTCACTGATTAAATGGGTCTTCTTAGCGACTTGGTAAGCAAGATTCTGGGCTTTAAAACCTAAACCCACCATCCCCGCTCGCATCCACTCAACTTTATTCGCGTCTTTAATATTCAAAAACTGCATACCCGCCCACGCCACAGGACTGACACGACGTTGCCCTTGCGTTTTGAGGATACTACGCATTTTGATAGTGACATCACCAAAATCAATATTCACGGGGCAAGGTTCAAAGCACTTATGGCACACAGTGCAGTGATCAGCTACATCATTCATTTCATCAAAATGACGCAATGACACGCCGCGCTGTGTTTGGGCTTCGTATAAAAACGCCTCAATCATTAGCCCCGTGGCTAAGATTTTATTACGCGGTGAGTAAAGCAAGTTGGCACGGGGAATATGTGTGTTACAAACAGGCTTACACTTACCACAACGCAAGCAATCTTTAATGCTCTTATTCAGCTCACCTAACTCATTGTGTTCGAGTAGTAATGCCTCACGCTCAACCAAACGCAAAGAGGGCGTATAAGCATTTTGTAAACCCGAACCGGGGAGTAGTTTACCTTTATTAAAATGACCATTCGGGTCGATTTGTTGTTTGTACTGAGCAAACTCGTCCGCTTCTTTTTGATCTAAGTACTGGTACTTAGTTAAACCGATCCCATGCTCGCCTGAAATAACTCCGTCTAATGAACGAGCCAGTACCATGATTTGATCAACGACTCGCTCCGCTTCATGGAGCATTTCATAGTCATTGGAGTTCACTGGAATATTGGTGTGGACATTGCCATCACCGGCGTGCATATGCAGCGCTACGAATAAACGTCCAGAACGGTATTTAGCGTGAATTTTATCCAATGATTGACGTAAAGGTTCTAGCTCACCGCCTGCAAAAATTTCCTTTAACGGACGCTCAACTTCAGCTCGATAAGAAATACGTAAATCTAAACGCAGCAATACATCAATTAAACGATCACCTTCGCGAATAGCGGCACGGGCTTGGTCATTGAGTAATTCGGGATGTGCCACAGCAGGTTGATCAAAGTTAGCTAAAGTACTTTCCCAACGCTGTTTTACACTCAGTAAGTACTCGGTCGCTGCTTGCTTTTTAGATTCTAAAATTGCTTTACGCTCAGCACTTTCTTCGTAATTCGGTACATGGCGCAATTCGGGCTGCTCACCATTTAAGTACTCCATCACTGCTTTTAAAATCTTGAGCTTATTTTGCATGGACTGTTGCACATTAATGCGCTCAATCCCTTCGGTATAAGCTGCCAAGTTATGCAGTGGAATCACCACATCCTCATTCACTTTAAAGGCATTGGTATGCTTAGCAATCGCTGCTGTACGAGAGCGATCAGCCCAAAATTGTCGCCGAGCTTCGGGACTTACCGCAATAAAGCCCTCGGCATTGCGGGCATTAGCGAGGCGTACCATTTCAGCAGCGGTTTGCGCTACAGCATCAGGGTTATCACTGACAATATCCGCCAGCAAGACCATTTTCGGCAAACGTCCACGTGCCCCCTTAGGCGTGTACTTCACCGCCTTAACATAGCGCTCGTCTAAATGCTCCAAGCCAGACAACAACACATCATCACGACTATCCACATAGTTTTTGATTTCAACAATTGCCGGAACGGCTTCATGTAAATCGGTACCGTAAAACTCCAAGCAAACGGTACGAATATTGTCCGGCATGCGATGTAGAATGAACTCTGCTGAGGTGATTAACCCATCACAGCCCTCTTTTTGAATACCGGGCAAACCACCTAGGAATTTATTAGTAACATCTTTACCCAAGCCCACTTTACGGAAGTACTGCCCCGCAAAGGTCATAATAGTGGGTTCACCTTTGGGCGTTTTGCCATTAGCTTCAAAGTATTGCACTGAAAACAGTACTTCAGCCTGATCGTGAATTTTGCCAAGATTATGATTAAGGCGTGTAACCTCTAGCCATGTGGCATCCGGTGTCACCATGCGCCATGACAACAGATTATCGAGTGCGGTTCCCCACAATACGGCTTTTTTACCCCCCGCATTCATGGCGACATTACCACCGATGGTAGAAGCAGTTTGAGAAGTCGGGTCGACTGCAAATACTAATTGATGCTTAGCAGCCAAATCGGAGACACGTTTAGTCACCACACCCGCTTCAGCACGTACCACCGCAACAGTTTTATCAACACCCACTAAATTATTGCGGAAGCTAACTTCGCTTAAGTACTCTAATTTTTCGGTATTAATAACCGCACTAAATTTAGTAAGCGGGATCGCACCCCCTGTATAGCCTGTACCACCCCCGCGTGGAATTACGGTTAGACCGAGCTCAATACAAGCCTGGACTAGCCCTGCCATTTCCTCTTCAGTATCAGGAGCCAGTACTACAAACGGTAACTCTACCCGCCAATCTGTAGCATCAGTCACATGTGATACACGCGCTAAACCATCAAATTGAATATTGTCTTTACGAGTAATTTTGTGGAAACGTTTATAAGCTCGCTCACGAAGTTGTTGTTGCTCAACAAACTCATGAGCAAGTTTATCAACCGCTTTCGAGGCAATTTCCACCATTTCCAATGTTAAAGCATTATCACGAGCCCGCTCTTTAATGCGAGCTAGACGACCTAAAAGCGTATCTAAAAACTCGCGTTGACGTTTAGGGTGGTCGAGTAAATCGTCTTGAATATACGGATTACGTGCCACCACCCACATATCGCCGAGCATCTCTAGCAACATATGCGAGGAGATTCCCGTTTCCCGCTCTAACCGCAGGGAGGATAAAAGTTCCCAAGCGTGTTCGCCCAACAGGCGACATACAATTTCTTTATCCGAAAACGAGGTGTAATTGTAAGGAATCTCACGAATGGGATCGGCTTTCGCTATCGGCGTTAATTGAGTTTTCGTTAAAGCAGTCATGCGGTGGCACTTGATTATGCAAAGAAAAGCATTTTACCGCGATGCAGCAATGAAAAAAACAAGAACCTTTGTAAGGACAAATTTACCTAACCCTCTTGGGAAGGCTGAGCTACCGTAGTTTTGCGTTATACTGAACCACTTATTTTTAATTTAAAACAAAGGTTATTATGAAAGCTCCATTGATGACCCTAAGCCTAGCCTTAGTACTCACCGCCTGTGGTGGTAATGACAAACCTGCACCGGAAGCACCGAAAACCTCATCCAGCGCCTCTACTGCTGCTCCAGTAACTGCTACACCCGCTCCTGCTACAACACCTACCCCCCCCTCAACTACTCCTGATAAAGCTGCCTTAACCGACCAAGCCAAAAATGCCGTGCAAAAATTGGGAGGTACTTTAAAAGGTGAGTTAGAAACGGCTATGAAGACAGGGGGAGCGATTCCGGCATTAGGTATTTGCAACTTAAAAGCCCCTGAAATCGCTAAAGCCGTTTCTGCGGAGTCCGGTATGCAAGTCAGCCGAGTGAGCTTAAAAAATCGTAACCCTGTGATGGGACAAGCCAATGACTGGCAAATTCAAGTACTTAACGATTTTGAAGCCCGTAAAGCTAAAGGCGAAGCGGTAGACACCTTAGCTTACTCAGAAATAGTAGAGGATGAATATCGTTTTATGAAAGCCATTCCCACGGGAGCGGTATGCTTAACCTGTCATGGTACTGAAGTAAAACCCGAAGTACTGACCAAAATTAAAGAGCTATACCCGAACGATAAGGCTATAGGTTATCAAGAAGGTGATATTCGTGGTGCGTTTGTAGCAGTCAAAAACCTAGCTGCAACAACCACTCAAAATAACGCTCAATAATTACCTTTGAAATGAGGAGCGCCAAGATATAGGTGCTCCTAACTCGGCTTAAAAACTATAGACTAGCCCTACAGAAGTTGCTTGTACATGAGCACCTTGCAGGCGTGCTCCTACACCTAATTGAGCTGAACCATCTTTATCTCGCATGACACTATGCTCGGCATAGAGTCGGAGTTTTTTATCGACTTGATGATCCACTCCGATCGCACCTAATTGAGTAGAGGCTGAACTTTTATCCTCTTTACGACCTATTTGGGCTTTTAGAGTAGTCTTGCCTTGGGTATGACTCGCATTAACTAATAAAGCCTTGCTGTCCTGTCCGAGTATTTGCTCAGATTTAGTATCTAGCTGTTGGAAAAGTACGCCTAACTGATTGCTTTGCTTTTGATAATTGATACTTAATCGACTATCTACATAAGTACTTGGCTTTTTTTCGACACCTGCACTGAACACTAAACCTTGAGCAGTTTTGTAATTAATTAAACCACCCAGTACTTTATGATTTTGTTTAGCTGGACTTAGCCAACCTTTTCTATCACGCCCCACCCCTAGAGCCACTTCGGTATTACCCAACGACTGAATGTAAAGTACGGAATCTGACACACTAGTATCTGGATTAATTAAAGCGGTTGCAGCACCATATTGATCTTTAAACTGATTCATTTCATGAACCAGTACTTTATTAGGCATGTATTGTTTGCCAACTCGCCACTCACCATAGACGCTACGTAACCCTACCCAATGCTGCTTTTGATGGGTGAAAGTATTGATATCATTGTGCCCCTTTTTGAAATGTAGGGCGGTCTCATTCATATAGGTCACATCTAGATTATGATTAAGGGGCTTAAATCCTTTAAAACCGATAAAAGTTCCTTCATCGCCTACCGCTTCACGAACCTGTACCTGACCCCTAGTTTTTGCCCGCTCTGTACTGAGATGCGCTTGTGCCTGACCATAAATGCTAAAATTTTCAGCCAATACCGACGTACTAAACGCTAATAAAGTGCAAAATCCCAATATCCGCATGCTGTAGCTCCACAAGATTGTCAGGGAAGGTAAAATCAGAATGGTGTAGGCGAGTATGATGACTAAAGCAAGGGGTCACAAACACGCAGCGGCTTATAATATAGAAAATAATCTGCCAAAAATGCAAAAAGCTGCTAAAAAGCAGCTTTTTACGGAACGACAACCCATCGTTATGTAGTTCGGGAAAACGATTAACGTTTTGAGAACTGGGTTGCGCGGCGAGCTTTGTGTAAGCCCACTTTTTTACGTTCAACTTTACGAGCATCACGTGTTAAGAATGATGCTGCTTTTAATGTGCCACGTAATGCTTCGTCATATTGTAATAATGCACGAGCAATACCTAAGCGAATCGCACCTGCTTGACCAGTGATGCCACCGCCGCAAACAGTTACGTTAATATCAAATTTATCTGTTAATGAAACAGTTTGTAATGGTTGACGTACTACCATGCAAGCGGTTTCACGACCGAAGAATTTGTCTAATGGCAAGTTATTAACGGTAATAGTACCAGTACCGTTACGTAGGAAAACGCGAGCCGCTGAAGATTTGCGACGGCCTGTTCCGTAGTATTGAGTTTCAGCCATGACGTTTGATGCCTCAGATTTCTAATGGTAGCGGTTGTTGAGCTTGATGATTGTGCTCAGTACCCGCATAGATTTTTAATTTACGGTACATGGCACGACCTAATGGGTTTTTAGGTAACATCCCTTTAACCGCTAACTCAATTACACGACCAGGCGCACGTTGTTGCATCTTCTCGAAAGAAGTTGCTTTCATATTACCGATATAACCGGTGTGCTTGTAATAAATTTTGTCTTTAGCTTTATTGCCTGTAATGCCTACTTTTTCAGCATTGAGGACAATAATATAATCGCCGGTATCGACGTGAGGTGTATATTCTGGCTTGTGTTTACCACGTAAACGACGAGCCACTTCGGTGGCCAAGCGGCCAAGCGCTTTACCTTCGGCGTCAATTACGTACCAGTCGCGCTTAACCTCAGCCGGCTTTGCACTGAATGTTTTCATTCCCGAACTCCAGAGAGTATGTTTTTTTAACCTGAGAAAATAGACCGCGCATTCTATGTGAATCAAGCCTAGGATTCAAGTAGGATTTGTGTTATTTGCAAGTACTCTTTGTTTTTACCGAGGCAGCCGTAAAGTCTCCTTGTTTAGGTGGTGACTAGATTAATTAGCACAGCACTCTCTAACCAGAAAGTGCTTTGATGGGGGGATAATAAGGGTAGGGAATTAACGAAATGCTTTCAAGCTCTGCAACCACGGTTGAACTACAGCATTAACTTTTACCTCAGCCTCTCGCTTACGACGTGTGTTTTCTGTCTCGCTGATGTAAATAGGAGCATCATTAGGTCCCGAAGGAGGATAGTCAAAACCAATGGTACGAGCACAATCATGGTAATCAAGACCTTGGTCAATAATGCGATAGCGCCCGTTGTGATAGTTCCAACGTAACGGTACTCGACCACATCCCAAACCTGATTGTGGAGCAAAGCTACTCACATAGTGCTGCGTCCACAGTTGTTTATAGGAGCTACTTGAGCGTGCTAGTCCGGCATCCATCGTGCTATCTCCCTCCATCAGTACTTGCCAGATACCTTGCTCATTTTTTTGAATGAGCCAAATATGGGTATTGTTACCTCCAAGCTCCCCACTGGCTCCCGTACATTCTGAAAGCGTGCCGGTAAACCATTCCTGAGTTTTCTTATTATTGTCAATCTCAAACGCCAAACCCACAAAGGGGCAGGAGCCTTGCAGCTTTTTCAGGTTGGCAGCAGTGTAAACCGCTTTATAAACCGGCTTAAACAGATTGCTCTTACTTTCAAGCGCAGACAACAAACCCTGTTTAATAGACGACGGTAATGGCTTTAAGTCTTCACGTTTTACACGAGTATCTGTCGAGAAATTCTTATAAAAACTAGCATAACCCGCTATTCCGTCCTCTAGCGGTTGTGGTCCAAAACCTACTCCCGTCGCCTCAAGCGGTGCTGCCCTCCCCGATGAACCCAACACACACACCAAGGCTAGCATTAACTTTAAGTAAACTTTCATTACCATTAGACACCTCCTTTGTTAGTTCAATGAGTAAAGAATAAGGGGAATACTGCTATCCCCCTCTCTTTCATAAATACATTATAGATAGGTGTCTCGATGAAGGGATAAAAGAACATGAATCTATTCAAGCACTCTTCTCAAACAAGAAGTGCTTTGATGGGGGGATAAAGAAGGAGAAATTATCGAATCGCTTGGAGTTGTTTCAGCCAAGGCGCAACCACGGCTTCTACCGCTTTTTGGGCTTTTTTCTTATTGTCGTTTTGAGCAGCTTCTGGAAGTATTTCATTGCCACCGTATTTGAATAATTGCTCACAACCCTCGGCGCTGATTTTTTGCTCATTCACTTGATAACGATTTTGGCGATATTGCCATTTAACATGAGACATTCCACATTGGGGACGAGCAACAGGAGCAAAATTTACAATATAGTGATTAGTAAATAATTTATCATATTTTTTTTGTCTTGAACTATCTTTTACAGCTAGTAGAGATCGTCCATCGCTTTCCATTAGAATCCTAAACTGCTTTTTAGCATCCTGTTGTAAAATCCAATTATGCGGTTGACTAGATATATAATTATCATATTGCTCAACACATCCATAAAATAGAGTAATGACAATCCACTCTTTAGTTGACATATTACCATCTAAGTCATAGGGCATTCCAATAAAGGGACATCCTTGTAACTGTTTGAGAAACACAGGTGTATAAACATTACGGTAGACTGATTTAAAAGGATTAGTGGTTCTGGGGGAAAAAATGGCTTGTTTAATATAGAAAGGCACTACGGGCAAAACAACCTCACCTTCTGGCAATCTTGCGGAGCCATTAACTTTTACAGGAGAAGGGCTGTAACTATACATTGCAAAACTGGCTACATCGCTATCTTGGATACTTGCAAAACCAGCGGGTATTAGTCCTACCCACGCTAATATTAACCCCATCAAACTCCACTTTAAAAAGCATAAAAATGTTTCCATAAACCTATAGTCTCCTTAATAAACAAAAAGCGACACCCTCCTTGATAAATGCTTGATTAACCTAGTGGTGTCCCACAGCGATTCATGATCGCTAGTAACTCTGTTAACTTGGGTGGCTTAATTCGACCCTGTGGGTCACGAGGCAATAATCGACGGAACAGGGGTAGATCAGTGCTTTGATGGGGATAATAATGGGTGGGGAAACTAACGAAATGCTTTCAAAGTGGGTAACCACCGTTCTACCACTGCTTTTACCTGTTGAGCTGCCCGGCGTTTGCGTTGAGCATTCTCTGCTTCAGAGAGGTTTTCATTATAACGATCTCCATCACAATCTACAGAGAAAGTAGGTCCTTGCTGGAGGATTTTGTATTGCTTGCCCTGATATATCCATTTCATAGCCACTCGACCACAGCCTAATGGATTTTGGGGCGCAAAACGAGTGACATAGTGCTCTGTTCTTATCTGACGATAACCAAACTTATCTTGTGGTGTCTTAACAAGACTCAATGCTCCATCTGCCTCCATCAACACTCGAGTTTTATTCTGACTGTCCTTTTGTGTTATCCACAAATGTGCATCTCCTCCATTTCCAGATGCTTGCCCGTTCAAACAACCATATAAAGGCATCGATATAAACCACTCTTGAGTTTTTGGATTATCATCTAGCTCAAATTGAATACCTATGAATTGACAATTTTTTAATTTTGCCAAAGTACTAGCGATATAAAGATAAGCATAAGCAGGTTTAAAAGGATTATAGGTAGTAGGTAGAAAAATACTTTGCTTAACTGTTGAAGGTAGTTGCCTCATATCAATTTGACCTATTGAGTTAACTAAATCCTTGTATAAAATAACCTCACCACTAATGCTGTTAGGCTCAGTAGACACATGACTACTAAATAGATATCCACTGGCACTTAACACACTAGATTGTTGTGCCTGAACTCTATGAAAGCAAATCATGAATAATATGCTTAAAAAAAATAGATATCGATATTTTTTCAAAAAACCCATCATAACTATCGTACAAACTCCTAATTTTTACACTTTAAAAAAAGGTACTGTTCAGCGACTCAGTACCCTCTACTTAACTCTATAACTTGAATTGTTATCTTACAGGCGGAATATAGCGCTCCAGTTTTGCCTTTTTTGTGAGGTCTTTCTCTTTCGTCAATTGCAGCATAATCGCACGATAATTCGGCTTGGCTCCTGCTTGGCGAATCTTCTCCTGTAATAAGTCCATATCTACATTACTATAGAAATAACTATCGGGTTTAGCTGCATAGCCCGTGGTCGATATACGCTCATCTGACTCTGACTTTATTTGTTTACGCCCGCCAATCACTGTGGAAAATCGACTAAATACTCCAGTAAACCCTTTTGGATCATTCAGCAAACAGCGAATCAGTCTCCTCAAATACTGCTAGAGGATACGGCTTATCAAGTCAGAATAGGGCAAAAAGAAGCCGGAATCACGCAACGCCGGATTGAAACTATCACCAAAAGTACTGCACCTAGTCGCTATACTCAAAAACCCATAGCGGTGCGCTGTCATAGTAGTTGGAATTTTAGGGAGGGCGCTTATCAGTATCGTGCAGACTACAACGAAGTCTATCGCTCCACCTCATCCAGTCAGAGCAAAACTTGGGTAATAGTGGACGGGCAAGACCCTATTGTAGCCCTTGATCAAAACTTTCGGTGTAATTAACAAGGATAAAAAAAGCGACCACGATTATGAATAATCGGGTCGCTCAATTACCACCAAAGCAGAACATAATGTGAACGTCGAGTACTTATGCTCTGATTAGCATCATAATAGTGCATAGAACTACTTGCCAATATTAATCAATAGATACATCAATTACTTACCTAGTAGATAGGTCATGCCCCATTATTTAACAGGCAATACCTCTCTAGGATTAGAAGTACTAGGTTTACGCCAAACCTTGGCGCTTATAGGCATCCATGCCGTTATCGCTTGTGGCATTTCAGCTAATGTCTGCACTGCTAACGTATTGATAGACTGCTGTTTTAACTGCCACCAATAAGCTTTTTGCAAACTTATCTTAGAACACCAAGTACGGGGTAATGATCGATAATGCTTACCTAATTTGAAAGCCATAAGCTTTACTAAAGTTTGCAAGGCAGCTAACGGTAGTAGTTGCGGTTTATGCTTTGTCAAAAATCGAATCAGTGACTTAACATAGCGACCTGCCTCACTATCAGGTTTGCCTACACTTTGCATCAGATACGCCTCATTAGCATGAAATACTCCCACATCAAAATATCGACGTGCTAATTGCACCCATGAAAACTGATGCGAATGCTCAACCTCACTATTAGCAGCATAAACCGTTTGCCAACCTGCCAGTAAGAGCCGAGCACAAATGAAACTATCTTCACTAACAATAATATGCTCAGGAAAGCTACCTACACTTCGTAATGCCTCAGCTCTATAAACAGCATAGACATCGGAGGCAAAAGCGGCACGATACCCAATGCGTGTAAAATCCGCCCGACTGTAGGTCATCGAGTGTTCGGGATAGTTATAAAGCCGTGCATGTTGCTCTAATAAATCAGCCTTAGCACGTGGTACATGTCGCCCATACACCAACCCTACATGAGAATCGGCTAGCATAGGATTGAGCAAGCACTCAATCGAATCACTCTGCCTTAAAATGGCATCTTGAGTTAAATACACCAAGTACTTTGCTTCACGACATAGCTCTGCCGCCCAGCGCCGCGTCCCGCCGTGATTAAACTGCTCTGCTCGTACTTGATAGATTTCAAAGCCTGCCTGTGACGCTAGAGCTACAGTATGATCGGTTGATTCAGTGTCAATCACCACATAGCGCCCTGCTAAAATGGTTTGTTTTTGAATGGCTTTAATCCACTGCGGCCATAATTCACCTGCATTACGAGTGAGCACAATAATAGCCACATCTGGGCGATAAATTTTTATTAGCATAATAAGCCCCAGTGGGTGGTCGTTCAGTCGAGTTCAAGAAAATAGCAATAGCGCCAAATTCTCCAGTACACCCTGTTTAAATAAGCGATGCTGCACCATATGGCGTTTACGCTCCCAACCTTTCATATGTTGTAAAGCCGCCAGCGCTTCGACTAATTGATAATCCTCTTTAGTTAACCGTGCCCTGAAGCAACGCAAAAAAGCCGCCGCCTGCTGGCTCCATAAATCAATGCGCCTTTGAATATCAAGTACTTGAGCCGAAGGTTTAGCACCAATTAAATTGTGATCATGCTGTCGATATAAAATCATCGGTTGAGGCACAGCCCCCACATGACCAAACCATGCACAAACCAATGCCAACCAGCGATCATGATGTATAGCCTCAGGAGGTAAAGGAAACGCCAAATCTGCCGCACTACGATTAAAAATCGTCGCACATCCGGTCACAATATTATTAAGTAAATAGGCTTGCTTACGTTGCTTAAGATCAAAGCCACGATACTCCCAGAAGGAAGGGCTTAATAGATTTTTATGTGCATCTACCAATGCTAAATCAGTATGCACTAACAAAGGTTCAGCACGTCCATACTTTTGCTCTAATTGATAGAGTGCTTCGACTTGGTACTCAATTTTTTCAGGAAACCAGACATCATCCTGATCACAAAACATTAAATACGGTGACCTACTTTTTTTCACCAACTGGTCAAAACTTGCCGCACTGCCAATATGACTGGCGGTGATAATATCCGTCACGTAGTGAGCATGCTGTTGTTGCCACTCTAATAAAATCTTTAAAGTTTTATCCTGAGAACCATCATCACGAACTAATAATTGCCAGTTTTTATGGGTTTGACGCTCTAAAGAGGCTAATAAATCAGGTAGCCAACGCTCTCCATTCCACGTAGAAAGCAGTACTTGGACTAAAGGTATATCATTAGGCATATCTAATGAGCCTCCCACCCTAAACGTAAACGTTTAAAGCGTTGGCGGTCGAGTACTTGTGCTTTGATTCGTAAACCATACCACTTTATTAAAGCTCTAAAGCCTGGGCTAAAACAGCGCCCTCGCGCATTAGAAAAACAGAAGGCTTGCGCTGCCAAGAATAAATGCAATGGACTCGGTAACATGACTGGCTGTCCTCAGTTATTTTTATTTTTTTACTGCATGCAAATACGCTATGCGTAAGGCAAAATTAGCTATCCCTGTCGGTAAATGACTAAACACAGCATAACGCCATGCTTCAATTTGTAAGTACTGCCAAAATCGTTTTAAATTCAGCACATCGCGCCACTGAAAAGAACGCTCGGCTAGGGTCAACACATGATCATGACCAAAATCTTCGGTATGTACTAAACGCCGCAATAATTGCACTTCCTGTGGCGTGGGATACACCACCGCCCGCTCTAAAACTCCATACACATACGGCAAAATATCACTGCTAGTCACACCCGTTAATTGCTGCACCATTTGAAACTGTTGCCAATGGCACAAGATTCCCGCTTGTAGCTGCTCCACATAAGGATTGGCGCGTAATTCTGCTTCTCGATCTGGTGCGGTGTCAGGCTTTAATACAGGCAACCACTCACCTGCAGTACTCTGGCTATAACCAATCGTAGAGCCATGTAACGCTCTAGCACCCTGCTCAAACACCTCCTCAAATTCCGCCACTACCCGCTCACAATCATTAGCACGGCGCGAATCGTGAATAATCCCTTCAGCTTGATTATGCTGATAAAAATCACCATGTAGCTTCGGTACTAAAGCAAAATAAAACCCCAGCACTTCAGGATAATCCTCATCCGTACCAAACGTTTTACTCAAAAAATGCTGCAAAGTACCATTCCAGCCAATATCAACCATCGCTACTCGTTGATAATTAAAAAACCCTTGCTGGCTTAAGTACTCGTGCAACGCTATTTTATGTTTTAAACCTGTCTGGCGGATAATGGCTTGTACCTGCTCATCCGCCAGCCAATCGACTAAACGCTGATCATTCCAATCCTGTATCGGTGTGGTTAAATCAGTAAACCCGTATTGCTGGGCAAAAGATTTAAGCATCTCAGCAGGCAAGCTATACACTTTAAAAATCGAGCTTAAGCCCTGTTGCTTTGGATTATAAAAAGCGACTTGGGCTTGTTGCAGCGTCAAGCCATTCGCTACAGACGCAGCGGCAATAACTTGGCGAGATAAATATAAATAGCGATGTTCATAATGATGAGTACTTTGCTGCAACATTTGCTGAAACAAAAACCCATCACGAGCAATAAAAAATACACAATCCGGTTTAGTCTGTTCCAAACGCTCCAGTAGCCCCAACATAAAACTACTAAACGCTACACCCAAAACATCGCGCCCATAATTAAAGTACTCTGCTAATGGCTGTTTTTGAGCAGGTTTAGAGTGGAGTACTTCATTAATTTGATTAAAAAAATGCTGTCCTTGCCAAATCCCACCCTGCGTTGCCATTTGGGCATTAATCCGTTGATGTTTAATGCGTCTTTGCTCAGCGTATTCGTCTAGCCAAATGCCCTGAATACCTAATTCACAAGGCTTTAAACGGTCAGAGTGGGGATTATCACCCATGTGTACCCAGCTTTTGTATTCAAGTTCTTGAGTACTTTGAATGTGTTGAAATAATCGTCCGGAGTACTTGCCCAAACCGCTGTCACTGGAGACGTAGATCGCTGCAAAGTACTCTGTCAAATTCAACTGGTCTAGTAATGCGTGTAAGTACTTGCCATCCAAATACATATCAGAAATCGCAAGTACTTTAATGTTAAAGCCTTGTAACCATTGTAAAAAATCGAGTACGCCGCGCTTGATATAAAGTGCCGTACTTTCAGCTTTTAGCTCTAACTCAATAGCAGTACTGATTAATGCGGGGTCTTCATACCCGACCCAAATTTTAATCCATAAGGGAACTAGCTCAGAAAAGCGACATTCGTGGTCTAAACCCTGATTGAGAGTTTGCTGGCGTAGCGTTTTTTCAGCACATTGACGAGCTTGCCAAACTTGCTCTGTAGTAGCATGAAGTACTTTACCCGCTAATTGCTGGCACACTTGGCGTTGGATATTTTCCGGTAAATCCATACGCGCCAACAGCGTGTCAAAAATATCTAATGACACGACTTGTACTTGATTTTTAACTAAGCGCGGCTGTAACCAATGCTGAATGGTCTGCCACGATTTAAGGCGTAGCTTGTCCGGCATAGCCTTGTCTCGTTAATAAATGGCGCATGGCATACATGGGTTTTTTAATACCCCGTGATAATTTGTAGCCAAGACTTTGGCGTAATTGCATTAACTCTATTTCTAGGCTTTCAATCAGTTGGTCACGTTCTTTAACCCACTGATCACGCTCAGTTATCCATAGGTGCTGATCTTCAATCACTTTAAGGTTTTGCTCAATGACTTGATCACGCTCTTTAACCCAAACATCTCGATCAGCAATCCATTGTTGTTGCTGTTTTACCAGCGCATCACGCTCGGCAATAATGGCAAAAAGCACCTGCTCTTTTTGTACCAAAGAGCTATGTAATTTCGCGCACCACTCACCATGCAACATCGTTTGTAAATCAGTCAGTTGGGTAGTAAGATTTTGCCAGCCCCGTTGATCTAGGCGTGTGGGCAGGCGTGACAACCAGCTATACAACATATTTAAATGCTCATAGACCGCTTGGGCTGGTGCTTCGTTGATCGTATTGCTATCGTGCTGGCGATATGCCAAGAGGATTTCAGGGCTATAAGCCGTTAAAAAGCCTGCCTCACAGACTCTCAAAACAAACTCATAATCATGTACATAGCGTAAGTCCTGAAATGCTTTCAAGTACTCCCACACTTCTCGTTTAAAAAAGAAGTTAGAGGTGGTGAGAAGGAAATTACCTTTCACTAGAGTAGTAAGAAAATCGCGACTGGTGTACAGCTCACTTTGTAACTCTTGATACCACTGCAAAAACTCACTTTGCCATTTCGGCTCAGTACTCTGCTGCGAGTACTCAACTCTAGCGTTAGAGGCAATAAACTCTGCCCCCTGATGTTGGGCTAATGCCAGAAAATGCTCTAAACGCTCAGGATGCCAAGTATCATCCGAGTTTAAAATAGCCAAGTACTCACCAGTTGCCTGATTCAAGCCTTGGTTTAAGGTATGTGCTGCCCCTTGATTTGTACTGTGACGCTCCACCCGCATACGGGGATCGGTAAAAGTGTGTATGACCTCCCACGTCGCATCGGTGGAAGCATCATCAATAATAATCAGCTCCCAATCTTGAAAGGTTTGCTCCAGTACCGATTGAATAGCCAAGCCAATCCATTGCGCATGGTTATACGCAGGGATGACCACACTGACAACAGCCCTAGTTGACATTATTGTTATACCTCGCTCAGTTATTGAGCGTACCCCGCCATAAACTTGCCGCACGGCGAACCATCTGCCAACTACGGGTAGAATGGACTTCATCGAGTTCGGCACGGGTGCGCTGATAGTCTTGCGTTAATTGTTGTAATTGAGTTTTGCAATGATCGAGCTGAATTTCCAAGCCTTTAATAACTTGGGTTTGCATTTGTAAATTTTCTTGCATCCGTCCCCACGCTAAATTGGATGCTAGCAAAGGTTTAAACTTTTCATCATCAATAGCTTGATCCTCTTGCTGGTTATGCATATTGAGTCGTAGGGACATAATAAATTGATAAGCCATAGCCTCAGGTGCGTGGAATTTAGCAAGTACTTCAGGCGTAGTTTCGACTCCCATTTTTGCGAGTGAGTCTCTGATGACATTGTCTGCAACATCATTCCACGTGCAATCAATATCGGCGATATAAAAGCCGGATTGTTTAATGAGCGCTCGGAGGCTATCAAGGGTAAAAAAGCGTAAATGGGTTTGATCCAAAATGCCTGTTTGTTCATAGACAAAGTTACCCGCCAATAGCTCTAAACGTACCGAGGCGTGCGCCACATTCGGCACTGATAACAGTACTTCACCTTCATCTAATAACAACGGTTTAATACGCTCTAATAGCTCCAGTGGATTTTGCAAGTGCTCCAGCACATCGACCAAAGTAACCACATCAAACTTTTCACCTTCTAGGGCATCAAGACTGTGAGGATTGTCTAAATCTTCGGTAAATACATAATCACAAAAGCGTTGTGCTCGCCATGCTAATTGCGGATTTTTGTCAAAACCAATCACGGAGGCTTGGCACATACTTTTGAGTAATTCGGACATTTCGCCGCCAGCACAACCCAACTCCAGTACTCGTGCGTAACGAGGCACTCGTTTAATGATTTGTGCATGAGAATGATTAGCTGAGAGGTCAATAGTCGCCAGCGCTGCACTTTCCAGATGTTTCATTATTGTCTATGCTCTTCGCAGCAGAGGAAGTGCTGCCCATAACCACCATTGACTAGGCGCCTTAGTGATTTCGGCACTTAGTTGGGAGGCTAATAAATTCATGCATTCCTCTTCATTATATTTGTCTGGGTCTAGCAAAGATGAAAATTCTGCTATTACCCCCCCATCCCATAGATCACGCATATAAAATGGCGCAATCAGTGCCTGTGTTTTTTTTGCAATTTTGTAAATACCAACCGGCACTTTTATAGTACCGTTTAGAAAGGAAACTGTCACGCCCCCGCGCTGATTTTGTGCATAGGGCACATCAAATAGTAGGGTAATCAACTCCTCATCCAAAGCCTGATACAGTGGGCGTACTAGATTACCTTCGACTAAAAAAGTACCACCGAGGCTAGCTTTTAACCGCTGCAATTTCCAGCAACGAAACTGATATTCGGCTACATGTAAATGGTGACTATTTGCTGTTTCATTATCACGGGTCAAAGTACCTACTTTAAAACCGCGTGCCGCCATTGCAGACCCCGCCAACCAAAAACGCCCTATATGTCCCCCTGTCAACAGTACTCGCCGACCTTGGTGCTTTGCCGCTTCAATTGGCTCAAAATCCCGCAAAGTCACCCCGTTTTGAATAGCTTTAGGATTATTCAAATGCCAAGTATCCAAGGCTTCATATTCCACCATACGCGAGTACTCCACTAACCATTGGTCAATTTGTGACTCTGTTGCGTGTGGAAAGGTAATACGCATTTGCTCACGGACAATCTCCAGCCCCCCCAACTGCCGTGCTCGCCAATACTGACTAGAGTATTTAGCCGCTTTATAACCTAGGCTTAAAGGTAAACGTGCCAAGAGTGGATATTGCACATGATAACGCCACGAAAACCAATCAGGTTTTAAACGAAGCTTCATAGCGCCTCAATCTCCCAACGATGCGGCAATTGGCAAACCCCAATCCCCTGACTTTGCGAGAGTTGCTCCACCATAAAATGGCAACAACGCTCGCGCGAGTCATACACATGCAAACCCGTTTGATCCATCAGCCACAGCTCTAAACAATAACTCCCCCCCAACAGGGGCAACTCATCCATCACGTAACGAATCAGGACTTGCTCCTTGCCCTGTAAAGCAACCCCCTCATGCAAAGTACTCATGCCATAACATTGAATATCATCATTGCGCCGAATCACCACCCCCAAATGCACTTCTTGGATCGGGCAACCATTCAATTGCACCTGTACTTCAACACCAAACACAGTGCCTGTTTTAAACACTACTTGAGTACTAGGTGTTAATTGCGCAGATTGAATAAAAGGTCGAGTACTGGTTGTTGTGATTGAAGTACTTTGAGCATAAATCTCTGAAGAATTTAAAGTACTTGCCTCTTTAGCTCGGCACGCCGTTTGATACGCATCTACCACACGTTGCGCCATCCCCCTTTGTTTAATCTTGCCTTGCTCTAACCAAAGAGCTTGCTCACATAATTCGCGAACTTGATAAAGATTGTGTGAGCAAAAAATCAGTGTTGCACCCGTATCTACAAGCGCTTTTAAACGTTGTAATGACTTCTTTTGAAAGTGCTGATCACCCACTGACAATGCCTCATCCACGATCAATACATCCGGCGCAATGACCGTCGCTAGGGCAAAGCCTAAACGCATGATCATGCCGCTGGAATAGGTTTTAATCGGCTGATTAATAAAAGATTTTAACTCTGCAAAATCAATGACTTGAGGTAAGTACTCGTCGGTTTGAGTACTGTTTAAACCGCGCAGTGCTAGCCCTAAACGAATATTATCCGACCCTGATAAATGAGGTTGAAACCCCACACCCAACTCTAATAATGCTGCACGTTTACCCGTAATGCTGCACTGCCCAGAGCTAGGTTTTAAAGTACCTGCTAATACTCGAAGTAACGTACTTTTACCCGCCCCATTATCGCCCACAATGCCTAAAGTACTGCCCTGCTCTAAGCTAAAACTCAGGTCATTTAAAGCATAATGGGTAGTGTGAAGTACTTTACGAGTCAGCCACTCCCAGATTAAATCCGTGGGTTGATTATATTGTGGATAGGCAACGGTGACATTTTGCAATTGCACGGCTCTCATAAAAGATACCGCACTTTGGGCAATAAACTTTGTGCCATTAACCAGCAGACTACCCAAACTATGATTGAGGCGATGAGTACTTTGCTCCACTGTAAAACATTAAATTGTCCCAGTACTAATGCCTGCTGATAGCCTTGTACTAAATGGGTTAAGGGGTTCCAATTGAGAGTACTCTGCCAAGGGGTAGGTACTTGTTCAAGGCGATAAAATATGGGTGAAATGAGCAATAGAATGCCCATGAGGGGGCTAATCACTTGGCGCAAATCGGGAATGACTACGCCCAATACACTTAAGAGCATCGCCCCCGCACTACTCCACAGTAGACGAATGAGTAGCCACGGTAAGTAAAACACCAAGGCTATGAATGGATTAAAACCTTGAGTACTCATCCAAACTAACAGCATGAGCACACTAATAGTTTCCAGTACTAATGAACTAGCAACGGGTATCCACGGAATAATAAACACAGGTAGTGGCGTATTCAGTAATAACTCACGCCGCTCTGGAATCAAACTAGGTGCTCGATTGAGTACTTCGATTAAAGCATTAAATACAATCAATCCTGCTAATAAGTACTCACTAAAGTACTCACTCTGCGAGTGCTTGAGTTGCATTAAGTCACCAAACACCCAGCTATAAATCATTAATAAGGCTAAGGGCTGAGCCACTACCAGCAACAACCCTAAACGCGAATTAAAATAGCGAGTGCGAATATCTAACCGCACTAATTGCCAAAACAAAGTACTCATTTGTCTTAGCAAGGTCAGCATATTATGGCTCCAGATTCAGTTGTGCCTCTTTACTAAAACGTTGGCGTAACTCATCTAGGATCATTTTTTGCTGCCCCATGCGATACTCAGTTTCAATTCTTTGAATGAGCTCATCTTTAATTTTTTCAAAGGAAATCACTTCAGGATCACGTTTTTCTAGGTATTTCACTAAAAATACAGCATGGTTAGCGTTAATAACGGTGCTCAAGCTATCAGGGGTCAGTTTAGTCAGTGGCTCAGCGAGTTCTGTGGGTAACTGATCGACTTTGTACCATTGACCATTTTGAGTTAACGCTTTGTCAGCCGCTTCACTGTAACGCTCCACGGCTTGAGCAAAGGTTAAAGTGTTTTTTTCTAGATCAGTCCGAATTTGCGTCAAGCGTTCTTGAGCTTTGGTTTTTTGCTCAGGCTGCACTGCATTAAGCTGAATAATTTGCAGCTTATAACGCACAGGAAAGCTGTAATCAGTAGCTAAGCGGGCTTGATATAACTCTTTAGCTCGAGCTGCAAAGTCAGGTTTGTTTTTATTAACTTGTTGCTCTAAAGCATTACGCGCCAGTAAATCTCGACGCATTTCCTCTAGTTGCTCCAGTACTTTGGGGTCTTTATCTAAACCCTGCTCCAAGGCTTGATGCATTAAGGATTCGCGAATATAGATATCCTGTAACAATTGCTGTTGTTCAGGCTTAGTAAGTTGTTTGGGATCCGCGTGCTTGACGCTTAGCGTGGACTCATATTGTTGTTTGGATAACTCCCACTGGGGTGTTTTGATGATCCAAGTGTTATCTGCTTGTACAATCAATGGAATACTTAAGCTTAATACTGCCCCTAGTATTAAGTGCTTTACTAATATGCGCATTACTTCAACAGCCCTAAAAATAATTAACCCCTCCCTAATAGGCTCTCGTAATGAGAGACCTATTGCTTCTCTGTGATGATCAGAGAAGGTGGAGAGGGGTTAGTTTTAATTAATAACGACGGGTTTTATGCGGTAACGCATTACCAAAGCGGGCATTGGCATTTTCACTTACATTGCCCTCAATAGCGGCGAAACCTAGAGTTGGTACACCGTTATAAATGAAACTACCTGACTTGTAGTTTAATGGATTAGCGCTATAGGAATTAGAGGTGTCTACCATTGCACCTAAACTATAGTTCGGGAACGTAATACGTGACCAACCATTCACAAACGGACCTGCACTAACCACTTTGAGTGCTGGGCTAGACATTACGGTACGAGTCATGTCGTAGGAAGGGTCTGTACTGACAAAGCTCAATACGTTAACTTCACGCGTTAAACTGGTTTCTGGGCTAAAGGTTCCGGCTTTAGCATCGGCTACGAAACCAAAGTACTTATCACTGTTAGTACCTAAGCCCCATGCACGAGTTTCTTCACGATCATAAAGGCTATCAATTTTAGCTACTACGTCGGTTGCACCTTGGAAAATACCGTGCTTTTTCATGGGGAACGTGACTACCCAATCAGTATGACCGTCATAGCCTTTACTGGGATCGAGAAAGTACTCATTCATAATATAAGGAGCTGCGAGAACGTGAGCAATCGGATAGGGATTCTTACCGCAGGTTGTGCCCTCTGCTTCACAAGGATCAGTCGCTTGTGCTTTCCAGTTGGTGACGACCATATCAGCCTCACCATTAGCTTTACCTACCATCACATTACTTTGACTCACATTGCCAGACGCTAAAGAAGGCAATAAGTACTCCGCATAAACATTCGGACGATAATGTTGGGGTTGCGTGCTGTAATTATCAATCGCTACGGGTTCAATCGCATAAGCGGCACCCTCTGATAAGTTTAAGACCGCCGAAGAGCCAAATAACCCTCCCGTGGGCGCACTTAAACTAGTAGCAGCAGGACCTGAGCCTGCTGAGAATTTGCCGGTTTTTTCCCATGCATCCGCGACTAACTGGCAGTTTGCAGGTTTACCTTTATTGTGCTTAACCGCTGCTTGCAGTGCAGGATCAGTAACGACTCCCATCTCGATGACTTCTACATAGCCTTCTTGAGTATCTAAATTGTCGTAAGCAATGTTTTTACCATCAAAGGTTTTCATCACCTCACAACGGTCTGGCTGTGAGCAATCAGCTGCCATTCTAACGGGATAAGTACAAGAGCGATCCAGTGTGGAAAATAAGCCTGCCGCAGTTTGGCTATCTTTACGAATAGTACCTGTCCACACATCCTCAGGTGACATATAGAGATTGAAGTTCAGGATATCATTACTGTTTTTACCCTCACGAAACCGAATCTTCACCGCCTTCGTCTGATCGGTAGAGTTGACCAAATTGATGTTGGTGACATAGCCCGGATGAGCATTAAAGTAAGGAAACAGTAGTACTTGACCAGTTCCATCGGGGTTCATATGCACTGCTTGGACACCGGTGAAAATCCCAACGGCAACCAGAACTCCCGCTGCTACCCCAATAGCAAGCTTATTTTGTTTAAACACCTGAGTGCCTCCTAAAAACTTATCGTTATAATTTATTAGTGGAGCTTATTATTTAATCTATTTTAATTTTCTATAGATAATACAATATTATAATGGATAAATATCCTAATTTTTCACATAACGCCAGTCGGACTTCCCAGCGGTATCCTTAATCCATGTCTCTTGAATTATGTCACTAGTATCAATGGGTTCTGGTAATCCACGCATTTTCATGGATACCGTTATCTTCACATTGACGTTACATTGATCATTGGCACATTGAGAGTCGAGTACTTGAGCAGACTTCCATAATCCTATGCCCCGAATTGTGTTTTCAAACTGCTTAGGGGGCGTAGTGTCTTGGAAAGCCTTGGTGTAGTACTCATAAGCTTTAGTGAGATTGCCCGCCAGTAACGCATCCCAACGTTGTTGTGCCAATTGTTTTACTATCGGCTCTGGTGGCTCTGAGGAGCACGCTGCTAATAGTAAACTAAGACTCACTAAAGCGACCCAATGCTTCATGATTATGGTTTTCCTTTTAATTGCTGGAGGAAATGATCATTGTCCATGAGACGTTTCATTCGCTCGCGCATTTCCTCGCCTGTTTTATTAAGCCCTGATTGATCCTTAATAGCCGTTGGGGTAATTAGCACTAATAACTCGGTACGAGTTGAAGTACCCCCTTCGGTGCTAAACAATTTACCGACAATAGGAACATCCCCCAAAATAGGCACACCTTGTTTGCTATCCGTTTTATTCTCACGAATCAAACCGCCTAGTACGATGGTTTCCCCACTTTGCACTACAATCGAACTTTTAATACTACGCTGCATAAAGGTCGGTTGTTTATTGACGCTATCCCGCTCACCTAGATCGGTTACGTCTTGTTGGATTTCCATTTTCACCAAACCACTACTATTCACATGGGGCGTGACTTTAAGTGATACCCCTGTATCTTTATATTGATAGGTATACACATCACCACTGGCGGTAGTACCACTACTGGTTTTGGTCTCAATCGGTAATTGATCCCCTACTCGAATTTCAGCAGGCTGATTATCTAATACAAGAATCGACGGCGAGGACAGTACTCGGACTCGTGATTGCTTAGCCAAGGTATTAATAATATTTTGTAAAGCGCCCGTTGCATCACTCAACGAATAAGAGAATCCAGCCCCCCCTGCCACACCGCCTAATGAGACTAAACCGCCTCCCACTTGTCCTAGTAAGTTGCTGTTTTTAAAGTACCATTGCAAGCCATACTGCAAGCTGTCTGATAAGCTAACTTCCATAATGGAGGCTTCGACTTGTACTTGCATAGGCATAACGTCTATACGTTTTACGGCTTCTAGGATTTGTTGGTAGGTAGACTCGGTTGCCATAATCATTAAAGAATTATTGGTTTTATCCGCCACAATTCTAGCCTCATCCGCGGCATCCAAACTCACTCCGCCATCTTCGGTCACAATGGGTTTAGTACCTGCCACAGCCACTGCAACAGCAGCTGATGACTCCACATTAGGTATTGCACCATTAGCGGGAGCTGCTCCATTAGTGCCAGCATCTCCGGTTGCACCGATGGTCGCTGGGGCTAAACCTGGCGCTAGACTGGAGGTCGGGCTTTTCTTTTTGGAGCTACTACTTTTACCAGAGAAGATTTGATTCAGCATTTCTGCTAAGTTTTCGGCACTACCATTTTGTACACGATAAACATAGAGCTGTTGCCCTGCAGTAGGACTGGTACGGTCAAAGCGATTAATCCACCCTTGCATATCACGAAGATAATCAGGGCTAGCAGAAATAATCATAAGGCTATTCATATGCTCTAGTGGTACGATTTTAATCATACCTGCCATTGAGCTACTACCCCCCTCACCAAACAGCGTTTCCATGCTTTTGGCTACCACACCAGACTCCACATTCTTAATGCGGAAAATCCCCACTGACATACCCTGCAATACATCAACGTCAAAGGTATTAATCGTAGCCATTAAGTTAGCTAGCTCATTGCTAGTACCCGCTAACATTAATAAATTGCGCCCACTGTCCACTCGCACAAAGGCATCTGGATTCGCTAATGGCTCTAGAATCTTTTGCATTTCCACGGCAGGAATATAACGCAATGGTATAACTTGAATGCTATAACCCGGCTTGAGTTTTGCGCCAAAGCTAGGTTTGAAGCCTCGCCCTTTCATATTGGCTCGTGCAGCAATGCGATAGCCACTGGCTCCATCTTTGTAAAGTACTGCCCCTTGAGTAGCTAACAAGGACTCTAAAGTTGGAATTAAGCTCGCTTGTGGAATAGGCTCACTCGAACTAATAGTGACCTCCCCCTCCACACCAGGCTCAATGGTATAGGTTAATTTTAATAAATCTCCTAATACTACTTTGACCACTTCTCGAATACTGGCTCGCTCAAAGTTTAAGGCAATACCATCACCCTTTTTACTGCTTTTGCGGTTACTATCACGATCACTTTTAGGCTCACGGAAATAGTTTTGCTGACCTAAAATCAACTCTGCATCTTGTTGAGCCTGACCCGCTTTATGGGGACGCTCAGTATTTGCCGCACTATTATCATAATGAGCGGGCGCAACACTGCCTCGCTTAGTATTATTAGGTAATTGTGCTTGCTCAGCCATACCTAACATACGTCCATCAATTTCACGCACCGCACTACTGCGTTGAAACCCTTCTTCACCCACATTGCTTCGGTAACCTGGGCTATTGCGAATAGAGGTACAGCCTGATGTCATCAGGACTGAAACACTCACTAGCCCTATTGTGATTAATTTATAGTTCACAAAGCTAACCCCATTGTTTTTATTATTCTTATAGAGATTTTGTTGTTTTTAGCTTTATTAAAGCAGTTATTGTACTTACCCTAGCTTAATTCACATTGCTAGCTGGATTAGGAATCGCACTGCGTGGTTGGTTATTGGGACGATTGCCACTGTCTGTACTTCCCCAGCGCGACTCCATTAAACGTTTACGTGCTTCTAGCGCATCTTTAACCGATAAAATCGGGGGCGCTTGCTCTACTGTTGGTGGAAAGGCTTCATTAGGCATACCTGCTTTCGGCTCTAATACGGCAGCTAATGCATTTTGAGCGGCGGCCGCTTGTAATGCCTTTAAGCGTGCTAGGGTTTCTGCCTGAGCTTGCTGCTGCTGATCTTGTGCTTTCCTAGCTATCATCGATGGGCTTTCTTTAGGTGCATTAAAATCAGCAATCAACAATACTTCTTGGCTTTCCTCACCAATTTTAAGTATTAGCTTATCCTTTTTAACTTTATCAACCGTCCAATTGCCCCATTTGTCACCCACATGTAAATAATGATTTTCAGCCAAACTGGTACGCATAACGCCATAGGATTTTTTGCCTAAATCAATCACACCCACCAAACGACCATCGGGTAGTGTTTTATCAACAGGGGCTGCCACGGGAGCAACGGTACTAGTCGCCACCACAGGAGGGGGAGGTACTTGACGCCCTGACCAGAACAAAGGTTTATCAATAAAAGCTTGATAAGTAGCCACACCCGGTGCATTTAGCAAACTCAAGTCTGGCATTTCCACACTCACCGTTTGTTTGGTTTGGTCTTCCTCGGTCATAGCCCACAAGCTATATAAATTCCATGCGGCTAAAGCTAGAAAACCTAAACCACTCAGCCAAAATAGCCATTGAATGGGCGGACTAATCCACTTTTTCATTAGTTTGTCCTCCACGCCAATAAGTAGTGATTAGTACTTCGGCTTTAGCTTCTTGAGTTTGCCCTGCCTCTTTATCCCGATCTAAAGGATAAATCTCCAAACCATCCACGAATATTAAAGGACGGGCTTGATAAGCCTGATGGAGTACTTGGCGAATTAGCGGCATAGAACCCTGAAAAACTGCACGAACCGTAACTTTTTGATAACCATTGATAGTAGTTTGATCTTTTTGATCCTCTACCACCTCAGAACTAGAGATCCGCCCATTGCCACGAGTAATAACGTCATTGACTTGTTGTTGTAATTGCTTAGCCACCTGAGCCGCGGTCATACCTTCTGGATAAAACAATTTATCTAAACCTTGGCTTTTGACTCGCTCATACTCCGCCATAAACTCGGGGGTGGTATTAGCGATTTGGCGCATTTTAGCTAATTGCTGATAACCACGCTCAATACGATCATCTAGGTCTTTGGAATAACTCCATGCAGGCAACACGCTAAAGAGTAATAGACTGAGTACTAATAAAACCAATAAACCCCACGCTAATTTGCCATGATGGGCTACGAGGTTATTCATGATTTCACCTCGACTTTGGCTTGAATTTGAAACTTATCATTACTGTTATCTTTGCTACGAGTGACGGGGGACTTGAACTTAACCTCCGACAACACGGGGGAGCCTTCCAGCAAATCGATTAAATCCAACGCTGCTGCCGACTCGCCTTTTATAGATAATCCTGAGCCATCCAAAGTCAACCGCTCTAACCAAGTATGTTTGGGTAAAATCTGCGATAAATGCTCCGCAACATCTAATGCCACGGGTGAAGTACGTCGCCGCTCTGTCAAAAAAGTAATAGCGTCTTGAGCAGTATTGAGTTGCTCCCGCACTTGTAATTGTGCGGCTGAGTGTTGACGTACTTGTGCTAGTGCCGCATCAATCTGTTCCACCCGACGCATTTTATAAGCAATAGGAGCAGCTAAAGACCCCACTAAGGCTATTGCCATAAAACTTAGTGGAACCCATGACCAGTTTTGGGCTAAATCTTGCTGTGTTGTTTGCCCTATAGGTGCGGCTGAAGTACTGCCCATCACCGATAATAAATTAACCTCTGGAACCCCTAGTGCTTTTAATTGGTTAAGTACTTTATCCGCAATGTGTTTAGGAATGACTTGGACATTAACATTAATCTCTTTAGCTTTGCGGTCATACCCTAATAGCTCAGCTGAGTAATAAGCCCGCTCGGTAGAAAAGGGGCTAATTCTATCTAATTGATAGCCAATCACTTGGCGCAAATTTTCTTGGATAGCCTCTGGAAAACGTTGCTCCAACAATAGCCCATGTTTGTTGTTAAGTTGCACCTCGATTAAGTACTTTTTACGTTTAAGGGCTTTATGAGGTTTGGAAAACAAATCAAAAGGTTGATCGAGTAAATAATTACCGAGAGGTATAAGCTTTTGGTCTGGCTTCCAAAAGGCCTCAATACTGTGGTTATGTAATTGCAGCACTACCCTTGGGCGCTCGCTACGCACTAAACGCCGTAGTGACGATGGCAAACCTTTCAACAGACCGCTACCCCACCACTGCATAAAATGCCTGAGATTGCTGATTAGCATCATATTATTATTATTTATACAGCTTATTAATGGTTTTATCGTAGCGAATCAGCCGATGAATGTCGAATAATAAACGATAAAGCGACTATCAGTTGCAATTATCTGCTAATAAAGAAATTCACTTCCCTTAACCGAATGTGAATGTCAAACTTAGACTATGATGCATCTGCAGTAATGTTCCCCTGCAATACTGAATGAGCCTTGATGGCAATTATTTAACTTGAACGGATGATATCCCCTTGTCTGCAATAATCTTATTCTTAGGCGGTTTATGCTGGGTTAGCTCATTGTGGTTCCCCGCGTTTTACACTGACACCAATGCTTTAATGGGTTATTGGGTACTAGTCTCTGGCTGGTTAGGTATTATTGCTTTTCAATTTGGCTGGTTTGCGAATTTACTGATTTTTTTAGCCGTGCTTTGGATGTACAAACACCCCATTCGTGCGACTTTAATCGCTGCCGCGGCAGTATTGGTAGCCACCCAATCGTTTTGGTTTACCGTCATGCCTGGAAAGTTTGAGAATATTAATATTATTGGACAGGGGCTAGGGTTTTGGTTGTGGTATGGTAGTTTGATTTTAATGTGTGTGGGAGTCATCTTTGGGTCAGATAATGAAACAAAACGCGAATTAACAACACTAAAACCGTCTCCTGCTAACCCACCCATTCACTCCACTACACCAGACAATACTTATTTACCGAATCCTGCGGCGGTAGTAACCCCCACAGTTACATTGACCAAACCTAAAATTGAGACCCCTCTGGTGGCTGCTAATGATGATAGTACCCTTATGCCTAAACCTATTAATCAAGCCTCCATGGATGAACCTACACCGTTAGCTGATTTATTAGAGACGCCCCCACCACCCTCTCGCACTTAAACGAAAGTACTCCCCATAAAAAAGCCCTGTAGTTACACAGGGCTTTTAGTACTCAATTACTGAGTAAACCTATTTACTGAGTGTGGATATTCTTCATTAAATTAAATGATTTAATAAAAGGGCCTGCCATTTTAGGATTTTTTAACATAGCGCCATAATCACCTGTGACAAACTTGAGCTTACCCATAGTGTAAGCCATCCCTAAGCCCGCCATGCCAATCCCATCTGTTACCCACTTCATCCAATCTTTACGATTAGCTCGCATATCCCAATCTAATACCTCACCATCGTAATCACCCGCCCGAACACAAGTGCCATTTTCTACCACAAAGACACCCCGTGGTTTATCTTCATCCTTAAAACCACAACCAATCACAGAGTTAAAACCAATTTCAGCTAATGCATCTTTTACATCGGGTGCATTATTCCATTGATCTTTTAGCTCATTCATCCAGTCAGCAGAAAATAGTTCAGGCATGGCAATTCTCCTAGTTTAATGATTCTTAGTGATGATCTTATAAGGATATAAAGTTCAATATGCAATTAGCTAGGAGGGATAGTATAAAATTATTGAGCTTTGACCACTTGCCACCAATCTTTAGGATAACCTTGAGCATCAACCTGAGTTACTTGATTACCTTTCACTGGTTGACCCTCTTTGCAAGACCACTCATAAACAGTAGTACGTCCAGCCGCTGCCGCAGGAATTGAATCCGTATTTTTCTCGGTTTTACAAAACTCCACCATACCTGAATGGGGTGTAGTACTAGTATCAGCTTTTTCATCACAAGGAATATTAGCTCCTGCTAAACACACTAATACATTTTTGTCCGCACAACGCCAAGTCACATAGCCTGCCTCACGTATTGGTGAATCAGCGGTAGCTGAGCCGCCTTTTATAATGCTATTTAACAGATTATCAGGTAATGCCTGTCCAGTGTAACGGCTATCCGGCTTATCGACCGTCCCTACTGCATTACAGTAGCTAAAGGGGTCAGTAAAACTATTAGGTGTTGCGGTTACTGTAGTTGTAGTTTGAGTCGTATTAGCTGTTGCTGATTCGGTGGTTTTTGAGGAGGTCTTAGTACTATTGTCATTACAAGCACTGACTAATAACACTACACAGCAAGCCACTACTAAAGCTTTGAAATTTGGCATAAATTCACTTCCTTTTAGACATTAATAAAATAGAAATCACTTTCCCTGATACTAGTATTAGGGATAATGACTCATTAAAGATCAATAATGCCCACTTAGAGTGAGGTGGTTTTCTAATAGTTGCAGCTATTAAAAATATTATTTTGACTCCTCAATAGGCACATAGCCTCGATAAAACCGATTATTAACAGCCGTTTTATCAGCCAATTTTTCAGTAGAACTAATCACTTCAACGGATTTGTCCACCGGAATAGGTAAAGGCTGCACAAGAGATTGGGGCGGGGGTAACAAATTCAACAGTTGAATAGCGTGTAAGTGCTCAACTTGATCACGCTCACGAAAAGGCGTGCCTTGTTTAGGCATAAATGAACAGCGACCTGCCACTAGGTTCACTAATGCATGCACGGCCTCTTCACCATGCAAACGTTGATAGGCGCAATGAGTAATGCGCCCATTCTGAACGGCAAAACGCCCCGAACTGTTTTCAGCCGTGGCGATAAAGAATGTACCTGTTTGTTTGGTTTGTAACACCTCGATTAATTGAGTCCAAATAACACTAGCAGGGTGATACTCTGTAACCATAGTTGTGCTCCTTGCTTAATGACTGTAAAAGCAATTAACTCCCCCTAGGTTAAAGTACTCAGTTATCATAAGGTTAACGGCAATTCATCCGTGTAGCCGCTGAACGGATTTGAGCGGCTGCGGTAAATAAGCGTTGAGCTTGCTGTTCTTGACCCCGTTGGGCTTGAGTACGTGCTAATGCATCAAGTTTAGCTGCTTTTGCCAATTGTTCATCGTATTGCGTACGACAATTCGCATTATTAGCGGGAGTGGGGCGCGCAATCGGGGTGGTTAACGGGCGATTAGGTACGGCTGAGGGGGCTGGAATGACTACAGGTGCAGGCTGTGGAGTAATATTAATGGTATGAGCATCGGCTTGCTCATCAACTACCACATTAATACGGGAAAAATTTACACTATTGCCATAACAATAATAAGAAGCACTGCAATCTTCTGCCATAGCAACATTAGCCATTGGCAAACTTAAAGTTACCAACGCTAGACGAGATAACAGGGTATTTAATTTCATCTTGTACATCCTTATCGGGTCAGAATGAGTCACAAACTAATCAAAAATAAAAAGCGTGGCGAATGCTACGACTAACGCAAGTGTCTGCCTAGCATTTAATGAAATAAAAAGGTGGATTTAAAGTACTCCCTACCATCCAACACTGGGGGAGTACTTAGCGATCAGGGTTTAGTGATGGTGCATGCCTGGGGTATGAACATGACCATGTGCCACTTCTTCTGCAGAAGCATCACGGATACCAACAACTTTCACATCAAAATTAAGATCAATGCCTGCCATAGGGTGATTACCGTCGATTGTTACGTTTTGGTCATCTACCGCAGCCACTGTTACTACACGCACACCCTCATCCGTTTGTGCTTGTAAATGAGAACCTACGACTAAATGCTCAGCAGGTACACCTTGAAAGGCTTCACGAGGTACCGCTTGAATTAACTCTTGATGACGCTCACCGTAAGCATCAACAGCTGGAATATGAATTTGTAAGGTGTCACCAATGCCTTTACCTGTTAGCGCATTTTCCAACGTAGGAATAATATTCTGTGCACCATGTAAATACATAAAAGGGTTCTGCGCATCGGCTTGGTCTAGTACTTGCCCTTGATCATTAGTGAGCGTATAGCTCATTGAAACTACTTTATTTTCGCTAATTGACATAATAAATCCTTCACTAAAACAGACAGCTAAACTGCATAACTTTACGGGTTAGTTAGCTGTTTTTACAGGCAACTCATAACGGTTCCCACCCTCAGGTCGATTTTTATAGCGCCGATGTGTCCATAAATATTGTTCTGGATACAAGCGTACTTGGCATTCAATCACCTGATTAATTTGAATGGTATCATTCAAAACCGAGTCGCTGGGAAAATTTTCCAATGCTGGATAAAACTGTAGCTTATATCCAGTTTCCGTGCGTACCGTAAAAAAAGGCACTACGCTAGCTTTGCCTAATCGACTGATGCGACTTGTAGCAGTATTGGTGGCAGCAGGTATATTAAAAAACGGCGCAAATACACTATTCTTATGACCAAAGTTCTGATCTTGGGCATACCATACCACTTGTCCCTGCTGCAAACTGCGTAGCATTTCCCGAATATCATCACGAGAAATGGCTTTGCCATAACGTTTGGAGCGTAATCGGGCGACTCGCCATTCAATTAAAGGATTCTGATGCGGGCGATACACGACATGCAAGGGCATATATTGCGCTAATATCCGCCCGCCTAATTCAAGACTGGTAAAATGCGCACTGAGTAACACCACACCACCTTTTTCCATGGCTTGATGAAGGTACTCAATCCCCTCAATTTCAGTCTGATTAACTAAAGTATCAGGATCACCCCACCAGCTTAAAGCGGTTTCCAAAAGCCCTTTACCTAGTGAAATAAAATGCTGTTTGACTAATAGTTGTTGTTCTGTGGGCTCTAAATCAGGAAAAGCCAACTGAATATTGACCTCAGCCACATGGCGCCGCTGGGTTAGCGTGTGGTACATCAATAAGCCGAGTACTTTACCTAACCCCATTTGTGCTTTCCAAGGTAGCTGCACAATTAACCAAAGTACGCCTAACCCTAGGGCAGTAGGCCAATATTGGGGATGTAAGAATTGTTTACCTGACACACGCTGATCTACCATCCACCCACCTGCGTCTTGATTTGACCGCTTATCACTGCTTTTACTACACCTTTATTGGGTTTATTGACAATAAACCGAGTACTTGTAGTACTCTAACTTCTAGTTTGGATAGACCAGACTATATCACTAATCAGTAAGGAGTTTACTGAACAATGTCAGATCAAGCTAATCCACTATCCTTTGACTATTTGGTATTTATTGGGCGTTTTCAACCCTTTCACTTAGGTCATTGGCAAGTCGTTAATACTGCACTCTCTCAAGCTCAACAAGTGATTGTTTTGGTGGGCTCTAGCTTTCAACCGCGCAGTACTCGCAATCCTTGGACTTTTAAAGAGCGCGAGCAATTGATCCGAGGGGCTTTTCCTGCAAGTACTCAGCCGCGTTTAAACGTCCTGCCGATTGTGGACGATATGTATAACGACCAAAACTGGATTGCTCGGGTGCAACAAGCAGTGCAAAGTGTGGTCGACAGTGCACCACAAACGCATTCACCTCGAATTGGCTTAATCGGTCACAGCAAAGACGAAACTTCATACTACTTATCCTTATTCCCACAGTGGCGTTCGGTCAGTGTACCGTCCTATCAGAATGGTTTGTCAGCCACTCCCATTCGTGAGGAGTACTTTTTACACGGCACTATCAGCCATCAACTACCCGCGTCCGTAAAAAATCAATTAGAAGCCTTTAAAAGTACTGAGGGTTATGCCGAAGTGGCTGGTGAATGGCAATTCATTCGCCAATATCAGCAAAGTTGGGCGAATGCCCCCTATCCCCCTACTTTTGTCACGGTCGATGCGGTAGTCATTCAATCAGGACATGTACTCCTGATTCAACGTCGTGCTCGTCCTGGAAAAGGTTTATGGGCGCTCCCGGGGGGCTTTGTGAATCAAGATGAAACCTTACGTGATGCGGTAATTCGTGAATTGCGTGAAGAAACTCGCATTAAAATCCCCGCCCCAGTGTTACAAGGCTCCGTCGTCAAAACTCAAGTCTTTGACCACCCCGACCGCTCTGCACGGGGTCGCACGATTACCCATGCATATTTAATCGAATTAAAACCCGATGCACAGGGTCTCCCTAAAGTAAAAGGCTCGGATGATGCCCAAGCTGCCACATGGGTTCCATTAAGTACTTTGAACCCTGAACACTTTTTTGAAGACCATTACCATATTATCAATGCTATGGTGGGCTGAAAGTCTCACCATGGCTCTACTCAGTTGCTACCGATAGACAGTAGCCCTAACCCTCAATGAACCGGAGGATTTCCATGTTCAATAATCTCATTCTTAATGTTGATAGCTACAAAGCCAGTCATTTCGTGCAGTACCCACAGGGGGCTGAAACGGTGTCATCCTATGTCGAAGCGCGTGGTGGACAATTTAAAGAAGCGCTCTTTTTTGGCTTACAAGCGTTCATCAAACAATACCTACTCACACCTATTATTTTTGCGGATATTGATGAGGCTGAAGCATTATTCATAGCTCACGGCGAGCCTTTTAATCGTGAAGGTTGGGAGTACATTGTTAATCAGTATCAGGGCAAACTCCCGATTCAAATTGAAGCTTTGCCAGAGGGCGTTGTTGTCCCTACCAAAACGGTACTGGTGCAAATTCATAATACTGACCCTAAACTATTTTGGCTGACCTCTTATTTAGAAACCGCTTTATTACGTGCTATTTGGTATCCGACTACGGTTGCCACAGTATCATGGCAAGTAAAGCAAATTATTGCTCAGTACTTAAATGCCACCTGTGATAATCCTGCTGCTGAACTACCATTTAAACTCCATGATTTTGGCGCACGCGGTACTTCATCATTAGAATCAGCCGCTCTTGGTGGGATGGCTCATTTGGTCAATTTTATGGGGACAGATACGGTATCGGCTTTATTAGCCGCCCGTAAGTACTATGGCGCGGATATGCCTGCATTCTCCATTCCAGCAGCGGAACATTCCACTATGACTAGCTGGGGGCGCGAGCACGAAGCGGATGCTTATGCCAATATGGTTACACAATTTGCCAAACCTAATAAGCTCGTGGCCGTCGTATCAGACTCTTATGATATTTACCACGCGGTGAGTGAGATTTGGGGTAAACAATTACGTGAACAAGTACTCGCAAGTGGTGGTACTGTCGTGATTCGTCCTGATTCGGGAGAGCCTGCTAAGGTCGTACCCGAAGTACTTGAAAGGTTATATACAGCGTTTGGTGGCTCTATAAATAGCAAAGGTTTTAAAGTACTTAATCCTGCTGTCCGTGTTATTCAGGGGGATGGTGTGGATATAAACTCTATCACGGGTATTTTAGATAATATTAAAGCCACAGGCTTTTCTACGGAAAACGTAGCCTTCGGAATGGGGGCGGGTTTATTACAAAAAGTTAATCGTGATACTTTGAGTTTTGCCATGAAAGCTTCTGCGATTAAAATTAATGGTGAATGGCATGATGTCTATAAACAACCCATTACCGACCCCAGCAAAAACTCCAAACGGGGGCGATTAGCCGTGATTCGTGATAATACTGGAGCGATTAAAACTATTCGTGAAGATGAATTAGACGGTCAAACTAATCTATTACGTCCGGTATTTAATAAAGGTGAGCTGCTAATTGATGATCAGTTTGATGAGGTTCGTAAACGTAGTATTCAATCCTTTTAAGTACTAGGTCTGCTTAACGGTAATGAATAGGAAGGTGAATAATGGGTCTCAAGCGCCAAGAAACTTTTAGTACTTGTGTGTGCTGTGGGCGCACCACTTATCTCACCTTCCATCATTTAATTCCACGTACCTTACATAAACGTAAGGCCTTTAAAAAACACTATTCTCGTGAAGTACTTAATCAGGGTATTGCAGTGTGCCGCCCCTGCCATACAGGCATCCATACGGCTTATGAAGAAATGTATTTAGCTAAACATTTATATCGTTTAGAGATAATTTTAGCTGATCAAACATTAAACACTCATTTTAAATGGGTTGCTAAGCAAAAAGTGGGCTAAGTACTCTCCTTATTAGCGAGCACTTAACTCTAATATTCTTTCTCTAATCGCTTCACCTGCTGATAATTGACATTGTTTGAGTAATAACGATGAGTCTTTACAATTATTCAGTGCTTTAGTCATAACAGCTTCAATACAATAGCGCCATTGTTCAATTTCTGGTGAATTGGACGCAGGCAATAAGGCTCCTTGATATAATTCAAACGCACGCTCGGTATTATTCTTTTGTAATTGTGACCATAACTCACCACAATCGGTCCAAGTGGCTAAGGTTAATTGGTAAGGGCGTGAACTGATTTTACCTGCTAATAATTGCCGTAGGGTAGAAAGCTCTGATTTCAAAGTACTAGTGGTCGTTGAACTATCACCATATAGTGCCGCGTGAAACGCATCTAATGATAAACCACGTGGGTTTAAAGCTAATAAGGCTAATATTTCTAATTGCTTTAGTGATAAGTGAATCGGCTTACCCTGCAAAATAGCCCGTGGCTGCCCCATCAGATAAAGCTCTAACTCAGCCTTAGGCGTGGGACGCGGCAAACGTCCTGCAATCGCACGTGCTAACTCGGTCACAGCTGATTGACCTAAAGGGGTATATTTATCCCATGTTGCGGATAAATCGAGTACTCCCGCGAGCTCTTGTGTATAGGGATTAATAATGGGTGCAGCGTAACAAACCCAATCATGCACGCAGGGCATAATGTGTTCGGTTGAAAATACCGTGACGGACTCTTTGGTAGCTAATGATAAACCCACTGCATTAGTGCCTGCTGCATGTTCGTCCCAACGTCCACCAACCACAAAATTCGCACTTTCTGCCAAAGTACTCATAGCACGACTAGACGCCGTCCATAACAGCCGCCCACTAGGATCAGAAATCGCCGCGACTAACTCGCCTTCGCTGACCATATCAATCAGCCGACCTAACTCATGTTGTGCAGCTTGATGAATGGGTGACTGATGCCACAAATAATGCGCCTCATACGGGTCTGTAATCGGAGCGGCGTAAGAATTACCATGTTTAATGGGGTGGCTACGCTGCCATGACTGTGTAATATTCATTTTCATCTGGGACACTTCGAGGGATTTTTGCCCCACAAAGCGTTGCCATTGTGCCGCAGTTAACTCTCTGCGTTGCTTAAGAGCAGGATTGGTTGCTAAACCGATCATGACTTATTCTCCTCCCAACCTTTTTTAAACCTTTTTCAAACCCTTGCAGCGCTATTCTTGCATCTGAGAGTTGAGTTATAAACCCATAACATAGAGAGAGGAAAAAGTCATGCTTTATAATAATCCCAATACAGACGGTGCGGTTATTCACTTCAAAGCACGTTATGACAATTTTATTGGGGGGAAATGGGTTGCACCTGTAAAAGGTCAGTATTTTGACAATGTTAGCCCTGTTAATGGCAAGCCTTTCTGCCAAGTCGCTCGTTCTAGCGCTGAAGACGTTGAGCTAGCACTAGATGCAGCACACGCAGCTGCCGAACGTTGGGGCGCTACTAGTACTACTGAGCGGGCGAATATCCTTAATAAAATCGCAGATCGCTTAGAGCAAAATTTAGAAAAATTAGCCGTAGCCGAAACATGGGACAATGGTAAACCTGTTCGTGAAACCTTAGCGGCTGATATTCCTTTAGCGATTGATCACTTCCGTTATTTCGCAGGGTGCATTCGTGCCCAAGAAGGTGGCATTAGCGAAATTGACCACGATACGATGGCTTACCACTTCCATGAGCCATTAGGGGTAGTCGGTCAAATTATCCCTTGGAACTTCCCGATTCTGATGGCGGCGTGGAAACTAGCCCCTGCTTTAGCCGCCGGTAACTGCGTAGTATTGAAACCTGCTGAGCAAACTCCCACCAGTATTTTAATCCTGATGGAATTGGTTGAAGACCTATTACCCGCGGGTGTATTAAATATCATCAATGGTTTTGGTATTGAAGCAGGTAAACCTTTAGCCACTAATCCACGTATTGCTAAAGTTGCCTTCACAGGTGAAACGACTACAGGTCGTTTGATTATGCAATACGCTTCACAAAACATTATCCCCGTCACCTTAGAGCTAGGCGGTAAATCACCTAACGTATTCTTTGCGGATGTTGCCGCACAAGACGATGCCTTCTTTGATAAAGCGGTTGAAGGTTTCGTACTGTTTGCCTTAAACCAAGGTGAAGTCTGTACCTGCCCTTCTCGCGCTTTAATCCAAGAATCTGTTTATGATCAATTCATGGAAAGAGCTTTAAAACGGGTGGCAGCGATTACCCAAGGCAACCCACTCGATACTAATACGATGATCGGTGCGCAAGCCTCGAATGATCAATTAGAAAAAATCTTGTCCTACATTGACATTGGTAAACAAGAAGGTGCTGAACTCTTAATCGGTGGCTCTCGTAAGAATCAAGAAGGTGATTTAGCTGAAGGGTATTACGTCACCCCGACGGTGTTCAAAGGTCACAATAAAATGCGTATTTTCCAAGAGGAAATCTTTGGGCCTGTCGTATCTGTCACTACCTTTAAAGATCAAGCTGAAGCACTCTCGATCGCTAATGACACACTGTATGGTTTAGGGGCTGGGGTGTGGAGTCGTGATATGAATACAGCGTTCCGTATGGGTCGCGGTATTAAAGCTGGTCGCGTTTGGACTAACTGCTATCACCTCTATCCTGCTCATGCTGCATTTGGTGGCTATAAGCAATCTGGTATCGGTCGTGAAAATCATCGGATGATGTTAGATCACTATCAACAAACTAAAAACTTGTTAGTGAGCTACAACCCTAACAAGCTAGGCTTCTTCTAATAGCAGCCAACCTATTCTCCTAACCTTACTAGGTTAGCTCGGCGTGCTGCCAATCTTAGAGTATCTTTAAGATTGGCAGATTTTGGAGAGTACTTAAGATGACTGACAAAACTCCCGTACGAGTTGAATGCACCCCTGAAGCCGCTGCATTAATTCATAAACTTAAAGCCCAACACGGTGATTTGCTCTTCCATCAATCCGGCGGTTGCTGTGATGGTAGTGCGCCTATGTGTTATGGGCGCAATGAGTTTATGATTGGTGACTCAGACGTATTGCTGGGATGGGTTGAAGGTCAACCGTTCTATATGAGCGCCTCTCAATTTGAGTATTGGAAACACACACATTTAACCCTTGATGTCGTCAAAGGGCGTGGCGCTGGTTTTTCACTAGAAACGCCTGAAGGAGTGCGGTTTTTAATTCGTTCCCGCTTATTTAGTGATGCTGAATGGGAGTACTTAGAGCAACATCCCGTACAAAAAGGCTTGCAACATTAAATCAGTACTCGCCGCCTTTAATAGCATTGAGTACTTTAACGACTCATTGATTTGCTAAGGATTAGCCCAAAATACTCGCATACTATTAGCTCTCACCTGTGGCAATAACGCCTCCACTTCTATTCCCTTGACGGTGGCGACTTGCTGGGCAATAAAAGGCAAGTACTTAGGTTCATTCTTTTGCCCACGATACGGTACTGGCGTTAAATAAGGGGCATCCGTTTCTAATAAGATATTATCAAGTGGTGTCAAAGCGATAATCTCTCGCACATTTTCAGCGGGTTTAAAGGTACTAATCCCATTAAATCCTAAACAAAACCCTTCACTCAAACAGTACTCCGCTAATACTTGCCCTGAAGTAAAACTGTGAATTACGCCGCGCTGTTTCATTTGTGGAATAAAGTTTTTTAAAATAGCGGCCATATCCTCATCCGCTTCACGAGTATGCACCACAATCGGTAAATCTAAATCAATAGCTATTTGTAATTGGCTTTCAAATACTTCACGCTGCACTTTACGATCAGAGTGATCATAAAAATAATCCAACCCAATTTCGCCAATCGCTACCATTTTCGGTTTTAAAGCATTCACGCGAATTTGCTGCTCCACTTCAGAGCTATAATCTTTCGCATCATGAGGGTGAATGCCTTGAGTCCCCCACACACAATCATGAGCTTGAGCAATTTCAACAACAGGGTCTAAATTATCAGGAGACACCCCAATCGTAATAATCCGCTCAATATTAACGGCTTGAGCCGATTTCACTACCTCATCAATAGAACATTCTTGTTTTAATAAGTAGTCCAAATGACAGTGGGTTTCAATAATAGGTGTATTAAACACCGGAATCGCTACTTTCTTTGACATAACTCTAAATCTATTAATATTTTAATTACGTAAGCCCTATTAAAGCTCAAACATAATCAAGTACTTTGATGATATATCTAGTACTGATTAACTATCTCTTAAAAACTACGCCCAAAATTAAAATAAGCTTGTTTCTCGTAACCTTTGGTTTTACGCAGCCCTAAATAAGCAGGCCCTAATGGCGTAGTAGTACCAATATAGACAGAACCGGAGGGTTCTAAATCACTTAAATTAACCTCAGAACGCTTTTGCCAAACCTGACCTAACCCTAATGATGCACCTACATGAATTTTTGCCACTCGTGGAATTTCAGCCACTTGCCGTAAATAACCTACAGAGCCTTCTAAGGTATAATTACCTTGTAATTTATTATTATCTGATAAGGCTAAACGCCCTGTTTGTAAAGTATCTTGGGTTTCTGCTAATTGAGAATTGTGACTTGAGGTTGCTGTTAAACGCCCATTTGCCAATACTCGACCTTTTTCTGAGGTTTTCCAGACTTTTTCGGCATCTATTTTCAAACGACTGAAAGCACTATCACTATTCAGTGCCTTGACCCCTAGCCTAAGATCAGCATTGACTCGTTTACCCACGGTTGGAAAATCAATTTGATCAAAACTATCAAAAGCATAAATCCATTCTAAACCCGCTGACTTTAATGACTCAATACCTAAACTGACGCTACCTGTTTTTAAGTCAGGGGTAAGCCCCTCATAAAAAACACCGATACGAGCTTCAGCGTTTTGACCTAACTCACGTCCTATATCAACGCGCCCACTTAAAGTTTTAGCCCGAATCTCAGCTACTTGAGTACCATCTTGTAATAACTTAATATCGCCTTCTTGATAAGCGATTTTAGGGTTAATAAAGGTGCGTTTTTTGTCTTGTAATGGATGATAAACCTCAATATCTCCTAGAATTTGATCACCAATCACTACTCGACTTCTTAATTCAGTCCCTTTACGAGTGAGACTATTATTTACAAATCTAGCGCCTGCTTGATAGCCGGTATCACCATTAAAATCATCGGTTAATGAAAACCCAAAATTTAAACGTCGATTACCTTGTGAAGGCTTTTGAGCCAGTACTTTTAAATCATATTGCCCTGTTTTATTAGGAATTAAATCATAATCTACGACTGAAAAATGCCCCAGACGATAGACCCGATTTAAACCCGCTTGTAATTGATCCGCCTCAATACTATCGCCTACCTTTAAACCCAATGCATTGCTGACAATACTGTCTTTTAATACGGATTCATTTTGAATACTAATCGAGGCAATTTTAATTTGCTCTTTACTATTTTGACGTTTAAAGTTTTTTACTTCTTTAACAGCACCCACTTGTTGCGCTAAACGCTGTAAAGCAGGTAACTGAGCGACAGCTCCTTTTTCTCCTAATGCTATTGTTTCAACGACTCGATGAAAATCAAGACTGCCAATATCGCCAATAGGTGGCTGAATTAAAATATCATTGGCGCTTAAACTTTTTAATTGTTGTGCACTGGTTTTAAGTACTAGTAAATCCATGGACTGCAAACTAATGTCTAAAGCTGAATCCAGTGGACGTTGTTTGCCCGGTGGAATACGGGAGACAATTAAAATATCAGCGCCCATTTGCCGAGCAATATCCACAGGTAAATTATTAGAAACCAAGCCATCGACTAAAGTACGCCCATTTAATTCAACAGGACTAAATAACCCCGGAATTGACATACTCGCCCGTACTGAACTGGCTAAATTACCTTGCTTAAGTACTACGGTTTCACCCGTCCGAATATCGGTGGCTACTGCCCGAAACGGAATTGGTAAATTATCAAAATTAGTAATATGTGCAACGGGCGCCAATAAACGCCGTAATTCAAACATTAAGTACTGCCCACTAATGAGACCAGAGGGCAATTGCAAACCTTTTTTAGAAACACCAACACTTAAAGTACTAAAAAACCCTGTACCCATTTGTTTTTGCTGGTAGGTTTTATCGTCATAACTACCACCATCATTAAAGAGGCGTAGCCAATCTAATGCACGTGCGGTTTTTTCTAGCTCTTCACTACTCATTCCTGAAGCATATAAACTACCGATAATAGCCCCCATACTATTGCCTGCAATCACATCAATAGGAATGCCTTGCTGTTCAAGTACTTTAATAACGCCCACATGCGAAACGCCCGCCGCTCCACCGCCCCCTAATACTAAGCCAATTTTAGGACGAGCTAGGGCTGAATTAAGGGTGAACGTTAATGTGAGGGTACACAGTGTTGTGACTAACCATTTCATACAGCTAACCTTTGGGGGTTGGGGTAGTAATTTAAAGCTAAAGTATAGTGGGTATGGTTATAGAGAGCTGAGCAGAGTTTGTCACTAGGCCGTCAGAATTATAGGTATATTCTATGGCTTGAAATGCTGATTTTCCGCACAATAACACCGTACTAGAGCGCGTCCCATATAAACCATTAGGAAAAGCAGCAGGTGGAATAAAAATCGACGAAAGCCAATACTCTAATGATGATGCTACCCCTGTATTAGGTAATTGTTCTATAGGAGCACGAGTACTATCGTGGAGTAACTCCATTAACTCCTCAGTATCTAGTGATTTTATATTTTTAATATAATTAGTCAGTGCTTGAGTGCCTCGCGCCATTTTTGGCCAAATATCTTCTAGTACACCATTACTTATACTGTAAAAGCCCTGAGTGAGGGGTTCAATGCGAGTACTTAAGCTATTAAAAACCCATAATTGGTTAACCGTGCCAAACAATAAATTAAAAGGATTGTAGTGTTGGTGATGAGTACTTAGCCATGTTTGAAAGGCTGCGTCTGTTAATGTATCCGCCAAGTACTTTACCGGTAGTTCACCACGACTGGATTGATGAGGTTTGACTAGATCAGGGCGGCGAACATTGGTCACTCCAGCAATACGACCTGAAGTACTCATCCCAAACCAAGTTCCCCCTGCTTCTAAATCACGCCCTGCTGCAATCGGTAATTCACGCCATTGGCTCAAAGGCGCCGTACTACGTGCAAAGTACTCGTCACGGTTGGCGGCAATGACGAGGGGATAATCAGGATGAACCTGCCAAGCAATAAACAATACGCACATAGCGACCACCACTAGCGATTAAAGCTGCCAGTTTACCGCATCACGCCCTTGCGCTCTAAGCCAATCATTAAGTTGCGAAAAGGGTTTGCTCCCAAAAAAGCCTTGTGAGGCAGATAAGGGTGAGGGATGGGCTGACTTTAAAATCAAATGACGCGATGTATCAATCATGGGTGCTTTCTTTTGGGCATGAGCCCCCCATAACACAAACACCACAGGATTAGGTTGATCATTCACTGCTTTAATCACGGCATCCGTAAACAGTTCCCAACCTTTTTTCTGGTGGCTACCTGCTTTGCCCTCCTCCACCGTCAGTACGGTATTAAGCAACAATACACCTTGCTCTGCCCACGGTTGTAAGTACCCCGTATGTTTATTATTAATGCCTAAGTCACTATCTAACTCTTTATAAATATTCACTAATGAACGGGGCAAGGGTTTTACCGAAGGCAATACCGAAAAGGATAAACCATGGGCATGACCTAAGGTCGGATAGGGGTCTTGCCCTAGAATAACCACTTTTACATTATCCAACCCTGTAGCCCTTAAAGCGTTCAACCGATCCGGTTGAGGCGGTAAAACAGTGGCACGAATATCCTCTACTTCTAAAAAAGCATCTAAGGATTGCATATAGGGTTTTGACCACTCAGCGACTAAGGCTTGTTGCCATGAGGGGTGTAAAGTACTGCTATTTAACATGGATGCTCCGCTGCGAATTTATTTAAAAGTACTCCAGTATAAAACAAAGCTAAGGTCTTAAGATGACCAACTCCAAGTACTTAGTTGATCTGGTATTTAGGTTGTTTATATTTAATGTTTTGAGCCTACTTGCCATATAATTGCAAGTTTAGCCACTGTTTTTTGTGTTTATTATGTCTAATACTACTGCTCAAGTTCTTAATCTATTGCAGCATACTCAAGGTCGTATCACGCCGATTAGATTACGGATATTGGAGTTATTATTACAATCACCTACGGCTATGAGCCACCTAGAATTAGAGCAACTAGCCCAACAAACAGGTATAGAAGCGGATCGAGTAACGTTATACCGTACTTTAGATTGGCTAGTAGAACAAGGACTTGCTCACAAAATAACAGGAGTAGATCGAGTATCGCGCTACAATGCTTTGGCGGAATTTAATGCGCCCCATGCACACTTTGCCTGTGAGCGGTGTAAACAAGTTTTTTGTCTAGAACGCATTCAACCTGCGGTGTTATTTACCTTACCTACAGGCTTTAAACTTAACCAAGTCGATATCACGTTAACAGGTCAATGTGCTAACTGCTCAAACGTTAATGCAATTTAGTTGCAAAAACCAACTCCACACTTTTAGAATACGAGCTATCTTAAATTATCGTAGCGGAACAAACGTATGGTTAAATATTTATCTAACCCATTTTTGAGCTTAGTATTAGCAAGTGGGTTAGTGTTTAATCCGTGGCAGGCGCTTAATGCTAATACTAACGAAGCTCCTCACCCCCCTACACAGGAGCCCTCTCCTGCTCGCTCATACGAACAACATGATACTCATGAACATGGCACCGCCCATCTCAGTATTGCGGTGGATGGCAAAACGATTGAGGCTACTTTTGAATCACCCATGGCTAATATTGTGGGTTTTGAACATGCACCCACCACACCAGAAGAACGCCAAAAACTCAAAACGACAAAAGAACCATTAGAACAAGGTACGCCTTTATTAAGTTTTAATGCTGAAGCTAATTGTGCATTAACTCATGCTGAAATTGCTTCAACATTATTTCTGGATGAAAACAATAACCCTAGTAATCCTAATAATGCCGCTACTAATAATCATAACGATTTAGATGCTACATGGACTTATGAATGTACCGAACCTAATAATATTAATAGTGCTAATATTAAATTCTTTAGTATATTTGGCGCAGGGCTTAACGAACTACATATTGAGTGGATCACTGCTAAAGGAGCATCAGCTCGTGATTTAACTCAAGATGACACCATAAATTTCTAATTTATGACTATTATTAAGATCAATCAGTTAATTTATCAATGGCCACGCCAATCCAAACCTACTTTAAATATTAATGAGCTTAATATTAATCAAGGTGAGCATGTTTTTATTAAGGGTGTCAGTGGTAGTGGAAAAACCACTCTTTTAAATTTACTCACAGGTATCTTATTACCTAATCAAGGTGAGCTGCGGGTTTTAGATAAAGTACTAGCCAATTTATCCGGTAGTCAACGCGATCAATTTCGTGCTGATCATATGGGCATTATTTTTCAACAGTTTAATTTACTGCCTTATTTGACAGTATTGGATAATGTGATACTCCCTTGTTATTTTTCAAAGCGTCGTCGTCAGCTGGCTAACTCCCGTATTGCCACTGCACAACGCCTATTAGAATCACTAGGATTATGCTCAGAGTACTTTAATAAATCTATTCATGAATTAAGTGTAGGACAACAACAAAGAGTAGCGGTCGCACGTGCCTTAATAGGTCATCCTGAACTCATTATTGCGGACGAACCTACCTCAGCTTTAGATACTGAAAGCCGCAACGATTTTCTAAAACTACTATTTAATGAAGCTAAACAGCAACATAGTACTATTATATTTGTGAGCCATGATCCCACTATTGCGTTGAATTTTGATCGAGTACTCAATTTAGCGGAGTTAAATCAAGCATGATTCTACTCAAACTAACACTGCATAGCATGTGGAATAGGCGCTTAAGTCTAATATTGACTATCATCTCATTAACCTTAAGCATTACGCTACTATTGGGTGTTGATTATATTCGTAAAGAAACCAAAACTAGCTTTCTCAATACCTTATCAGGTACAGATTTAATTGTAGGTGCGCGGAGTGGCTCAGTGCAGCTATTATTATATTCAGTATTTAGAATAGGCAATGCGACTAATAATATTAGCTGGAATTCATACCAAGCTATTAGTAATAATCCATTAGTCAAATGGACAATTCCTTTATCTTTAGGTGACTCACATAAAGGCTATCGAGTACTAGGAACTAACCAAGATTACTTTAAGTACTATCAATATGGCAATAAACAAAACTTAGTATTTGCTACAGGACAACCCTTTAATCAAGTTTATGAAGTTGTATTAGGGGCTGAAGTCGCAAAAAAACTAGGCTATCAATTAAATAGTTCTTTAATTATAGCTCATGGAACGAGTGCTACCGAATATGGTATGCACAAGGATAAACCTTTTAAAGTAATAGGGATTTTAAAACCCACAGGCACTCCCGTTGATCGTACAGTTCATATTCCTTTAGAGGGTATTGAGGCGATACATATTGATTGGGTGAATGGTGCCAAAGTTAATGGCTATTCTATTAGTGCCGAAGATGCTCTACAAAAATCTCTACAGCCTAAAGTGATTACGGCGTTTTTGGTAGGTTTGAATAATCGTGTAGCGGCTTTTCGAGTGCAACGCGAAATTAATGACTATCAGCATGAGCCGTTATTAGCTATTTTACCAGGGGTGGCTTTAGCGGATTTATGGCAGGCGCTGGGTGTTTTCGAAACGGTTTTAAAAGTTATTACTGGGTTTGTAGTGGGAGCTGGTTTATTAGGGATGCTGACTACCTTGCTTTCTACCTTAAATGAGCGGCGCCGTGAAATGGCTATTTTAAGGGCGATGGGCGCACATCCTTATCAAGTAGGTTTATTATTAATGTTAGAAGCCGTTTTACTAGCCTTTTTAGGCTGTGTCAGTGGGGCTATTTTATTAAGTACTTTAATCGTAGTTGCTAGACCTTGGGTTGTGAGTGATTATGGATTTTATTTAGCACCTTGGTTACCGAGTAGTAATGATTTAATAGGCTGTTTCGTCATTTTAATAATGGCCATTATCTTAAGTTTAATCCCCAGTATGATTGCTTATAAACGTACTTTACAAGATGGTTTAAGCGTAAAAGTCTAAATAAAAAAATAGCCCCCACTTATTACTAAGCGAGGGCTACCCTTTAGGAGCTAGTAAGTTAAATTTTAGTGACCTAAAATCTGACTTAAGAATAGTTTGGTGCGCTCATGTTGTGGATGATTAAAGAACTCTTCTGGAGTATTCATCTCCACAATTTGCCCTGCATCCATAAAGATCACCCGATCTGCAACTGTTCTAGCAAAGCCCATCTCATGGGTTACACATAGCATAGTCATGCCGCTTTCGGCTAACTCAATCATGGTATCGAGTACTTCTTTGATCATCTCAGGATCAAGAGCAGAGGTTGGCTCATCAAATAACATAATGCGTGGATTCATGCACAAACTACGCGCAATCGCTACCCGTTGCTGTTGACCACCCGACAGTTGTCCCGGATATTTGTGGGCTTGGTGCGGGATTTTAACCTTTTCCAAGTACTCCATTGCTATCCGCTCCGCCTCTTTACGAGGTACTTTGCGCACCCACATAGGTGCTAAACAGCAGTTATCCAATACTGTCAAATGTGGAAACAGATTAAAGTGTTGGAAGACCATACCCACTTCACGGCGAATTTGGTCGATGTTTTTTAAATCATTGGTCAGTTCAGTGCCATCTACAATGATTTGACCTTTTTGATGCTCTTCCAAGCGGTTAATGCAGCGAATCATCGTGGATTTACCCGAACCTGATGGGCCACAAATAACAATACGCTCGCCACGCTCCACATTAAGATTTACATTTTTTAAAACGTGAAACTCACCATACCACTTATTCACGTCAACTAATTGTACAGCTAAATTATTTTCCATCATTGAATCCTTTTAGCGCTTATGGCCTGTATGGAGTTTGCGCTCTAATGCTTGACTGTAGCGAGACATACCAAAACAGAATATCCAGTAAATGAAAGCAGCAAACACTAAACCTTCTAATTGTGAACCTAGCCAAATAGGATCAGCTGCCGCAATTTGTACGATATTCAATAAATCAAACAGACCAATAATCATTACTAACGAAGTATCTTTAAATAAAGAAATAAAGGTATTCACAATCCCTGGGATTACTAGTTTTAACGCTTGAGGTAAAATAATTAATCCCATACTTTGCCAGTAACTTAAGCCTAAAGCTTTAGCCGCTTCATCTTGACCTTTCGGTATCGCTTGTAAACCACTACGTACTACTTCAGCTAAATAAGCTGCTTCAAATAAAGTTATTCCGATCATGGCGCGAAGTAACTTATCGAAGTTCATTCCCTCAGGTAAGAATAATGGCAACATAACAGAAGCCATAAATAATACGGTAATTAAAGGTACACCCCGCCATAACTCAATGTAGGCAATACTGAGTGAGCGAATAATAGGTAAATTAGAACGACGTCCTAAAGCCAACAAGATACCCAAAGGTAATGAAGCGACAATCCCTGCAATAGAAAGTACTAAGGTTAGAGTTAATCCACCCCATTTGTTAGTTTCTACAACGGGTAAACCAAAATGACCACCATAAAGCAATATATAAGTAATAATAGGAAACACTACTACCATAAATAGCGCGATCCACTTTTTCGCTGGAACTTGCTTAATCATGAGTAGTGCTAAACCGATTACTAAAATAATGGCAGTAACATTAACGCGCCAACGCTGGTCTTCTGGGTAAAATCCATAAATGAACTGATCAAAACGAACTTGCACGAAAGCCCAACAAGCTCCGCCACTAGTACAATCAGTACGGCGACTACCGACCCAATCCGCATCAATGAAAGCCCATTGTATCAAGGGCATCAGCGACCAAAGGATAAACACCACCATGAATAACGTTAGAAAGGTATTCAGTGGTGTTGAAAATAGATTCTTTTTAGCCCAAGCCTGAAAACCTACTGTATTAGCAGGAGGTGGCAAACTAGGAGCTACTTGCTCGGAAACAAATGCCATAATTAACGCTCCACTAAGGCCATTTTGTCGTTATACCAATTCATAAAGATAGAAATGGCTAAACTAACACTGAGGTAGAACATCATTGTCATAAAAATGATTTCAATGGCTTGTCCCGTCTGATTCAGTGAGGTTCCCGCAAAGACACTCACCAAATCAGGGTAAGCAATCGCGGTGGCTAACGAAGTATTTTTAGTAAGATTTAAGTACTGGCTAGTCAGCTGTGGAATGATAACGCGCATCGCTTGGGGAATAACCACCAGTTTTAGCGTTTGACTGTGTGACAGACCTAAAGCACTAGCCGCCTCTGTTTGACCGTGGCTCACTGATTGAATCCCTGAGCGCACAATTTCTGCAATAAAGGCAGCCGTATAAATAGAGAGTGCAACCCATAATACAATGAGCTCAGGAATGATTCGTAAACCACCTTTTAGATTAAATTTACCTTGCTCTGGAATTTCCCAACCTAATGGGCTACCCGTCATTAAGAAGGTTGCAGAAGGTACTAATACTAATAAGGCAAAGGACATCCAAAAGACTGGCCATTGTTTACCTGTTTGTTCTTGTATGCTTTTAGCAATTTTGCGTAAAGCAATTACTGCAATAACGGCTAATAGAAAAGCCCAAATGGTCCAGTTAAAACCAGCCTCAGGTAAAGGCTGAGGAATAAATGCGCCACGATTATTAAAAAATACCAAATCACCTATTGAAATAGAGTTCTTAACACTAGGTAGTACTTTTAATAATAATGAGTAGAAGAAAATAATCTGTAGTAATACGGGAATATTGCGAAATATTTCAATATAAACAGTAGCTAGAGTGGAAACCAGCCAGTTTTTAGAAAGACGGGCTACGCCAATAATAAAACCTAGAATCGTAGCCGTAATAATTCCCAAACCTGCTGCTAATAACGTATTCAGCAAACCAACCCAAAATACTCTCCAATAAGTATCAGATTCTGTATATGGAATTAATGTCTGAGCAATACCAAAGCCAGCACTATTATTTAAAAAGCCAAAACCAGTTGAAATACCGCGTTGAGCATAGTTATTTAGAGTGTTATGAAAGATATATGCAAAAAATGCAAATATAATAGTTAAGACAAGCGCTTGAATAAGCATCCCACGCTTTTTGGGATCATTCCAAAGGGAGGGCTTGCCGGGTGCAGTTTGTGGTGTTTGATCTGCCATGCCGCGAGCTCATTAGTGGGTTAAGACAAGTACTCTCCACCTGTGTGCGTGGAGAGTAGGCTATTAATTAAACAGGTCAGATATTAGCGAATGGGAGGAGCGTACATGATGCCACCCTTGCTCCATAGGGCATTTAAACCACGCGCAATTTTCAAGGGTGAGTCTTTACCCACATTGCGTTCAAATGACTCGCCGTAGTTACCTACTTGCTTAACAATTTGGTAAGCCCAGTCATTGGATAGTTTTAGACCCTGTCCCCCTACCCCTTCTTCAGCACCAATGAAACGTTTAACAGAAGGATCAGCACTGGCTTTTTTCTCATCGATATTAGCAGACGTTAAACCTAAATCTTCCGCTTCGATCATAGCATTTAAAGACCAACGCACGATCTTGAACCAGTCCTCATCACCTTGACGTACTGATGGGCCTAAAGGTTCTTTAGAAATAACTTCAGGCAGAACGATAGCTTTATCTGGCTCTTTTAATTGTAATCTTAAAGAGTAGAGCTGTGACTGATCAGAAGTTAATACGTCGCAACGACCTTCCTCAAAGCCTTTAATGGTTTCTTCTACTTTGTCATAAGTAATGGGCTCATACTTCATGCTATTCGCACGGAAGTAATCAGATAGGTTTAATTCAGTGGTAGTACCTGATTGGATACATACTGATGCACCATCTAATTCTTTCGCACTTTTCACACCATTATTGACCATGAAACCTTGACCATCATAGTAGTTAACACCCGCAAAGCTTAAGCCTTGATTGGTATCACGTGTGAAAGTCCAAGTGGTATTACGAGAAAGCAGATCAATTTCACCTGATTGAAGAGCAGTGAAACGTTCTTTTGCAGTTAAAGAGGTATATTTTACTTTAGTAGTATCGCCAAATACGGCAGCAGCAACAGCTTTACAGAAATCGACGTCTAGCCCCGTCCATTCGCCTTTATCATTGGCGCTAGAGAAACCAGGAACACCACTGTTAATACCGCACTGAATAAAGCCCTTCTTTTTAACAGCATCTAAAGTGCTGCCTGCGAATGCACTATTACTCATTAAAACGACTGCGGTCATAACAGCACCAGCTGTTGCTAATAATTTAGTCTTCATCAATTTATGTCTCCTCCATACTCATCTTTATAAGTGTCACATCACTTACTTAGTACTTATCTAGTTATAAAGTGAATATAATTTAGACAAGTCCCAAAGCGGTTTTAACATCTTAACATAAGAATTTCAGGATTGTTACTTAGGAAAAAAGCAATTAATTTGGCTATTTACTTATAACAGCAAGTTGTATGCCAAGTATTGGCATGCCCATAAAGCCTTGGGTAATATGGCGCTAACCTTTGTTTACCAAAGCGTTTTGATTACCAGCAACCTATGATTTTAACGACATGCCTTTCAGATATTACCTAAATTAGTGCAAAATGCACTAGAGAAAGAAACACACTAAATAATAAACACGTAAGACTACGTACGTAATTCTAAAGGTGGTTTTTCGCTAACCTGTAGGTAGATGCAGATAACTAAATAATGATTAACCTTACTTTAGTTCGATGAGTGTTTAGAAAAGTACTCCACTATTAGAAGTACTTTTGAAACTAAACTGAATCTACCGAACCACCACTGAACCGCTCAGTGGCACACTAGGCACGGGTAAACTAGGTAAAGCAGGAATAGCGATTGGAGCAGGAGTATTCAAAGTAGGCAAAGGCGGTAACTTAGGTAAAACTAATAAATCGGCAGTATTTTCTTTAGCTTTACTCGGCTTGGCGGATGGCTTACTGCCAGCACTCAAGGCAAGCCCATCAAGCTCCACGGGTTTTAAAATAGCCTCAGTTTGCTTTTGTAAAGCCGCACGTTGTAAGGCTACGGGTTGAGTTAACAAACGACTCATTTGTGCCAAATCTTGTTCAGCTAGTACTCCCGTTGCCTGCTTTAGATTAATCATATTTAGCAAATAGTTATATCGAGCACTGGAATAATCTCGCCTAGCGCTAAACACAGCACTCAAAGTAGTTAACATATCGACAGCGGTACGAGTTCCCACTTGGAAACCTACTTGAGTAGCTTTAGCCGCCGTCTCCGCTGACAATAGCGCCTGCCTATTGGCTTGGGCTTGGGCAATACTTGATTGCACACTTAAATAAGCCGAGCGTACCTGCTCCTCTACCAAACGTGCTTGATACTGGTAGTTCTGCTGGGCTTGCTTAAAACCTAATTGCGCTTGACGTACTTTAGAGGCAGTCGCTCCACCTGTATATAATGGAATAGAAGCTTCGACTCCAGCACTTAACCCTGTACTGATGGGGTCTAATGCACTATTACCCGAACTCATACTTCCTGTATGCCTTGCATACACACTCACTACAGGGTCATTAGCTGCCCGTTGCCGATTAATATCTGCCTGAGCCACTTCAATAGCTTTTTGGCTAACTTGTAAGGTTTTATTATTTTTCACTGAAGCTGTCACCCAACTATCTACACTATTGGGCTGAGGCATTATTAATTTAATATTAGGTTGCGGCGCATTTAGGGTTTGATAATTTTGCCCTGTGACTACTCGCAAAGCCTCCCGTGCTACAGCCAATTGTTGTTGGGCATTCACTTCTTGAGCAACGGTTAAATCATAACGAGCTTGAGCTTCACGCACATCGGTAATAGGGGATCGACCTGCATCAAAAAAAGCTTTCGTTTGTTTTAATTGACGCTCAGTACTTTGGCGTTGAGTGGCAGCATACTCCACCGTATCTTGAGCTAATAAGAAGTTAAAATATCTCTGGGCAACTCGCAATAATAGGCTTTGGCGCTGGCTTTCCAAATTAGCAAAGGCTTGTGCAATACCCACATCGGCTTGTGCAATCGCTGCATCAATGCTTTTATTATAAAGTGACTTAGACACATTTAAGGTATAAGCCACATTAGAAGTGTTGGTGTGTGAAGTATCTGATAATACTGAGGCATCACGAAAAATATCCGTACGACTTAAACCTGCGCTACCACTTAAAGTAACCTGTGGTTTTTTAGCCGCTAATGCCTGTGGGCGATTTTCTAAAGTGGCAAGATAGCCTGTTTCTTGGGCTTGTAGTTGAGCATCAAATTGTTTAGCTTGCTGATAAACTTGCAGTAAGTTTTCGGCTTGCGCCGGAACGCTTACCATACTAAGTGCCGCGCAAATCCATGCGGACAAAGTGAATTTTTTCATTTAAATAAAGTACCACGTCTGCGGTCAGCTCGGTTTAATCACATTGTAAAGGGTGAGCTGCCTGCTAGGATATTTAGTATAATGGCATTGAGGGGTCAACAGTCTTGGCCCAAAGATCAATGCCCCCCATCAAATTGATCACCTCAAAACCAGCACGTTCCAACAAATAACACGCATGCATACTGCGTACACCGTGATGACAAATCACCACATAAGTTTGGCTCGTGTCTAGTTCATCTAATCGCCCCATTATCTGTCCTAAAGGAATCAGTGTGGAGTTCTCAATGTGGGCAATATCGTACTCCCAACTTTCCCTAACATCTAATAATTGTAGGCTTGTAGTGGCATTTAGTGCTTGAATTAATTGCTGTGGTGTCCAGTTTTGCATCATTAAAACTCAAACACAGAGGCAGTACTAAGACCAATTAAACTAGGTAGGTCTGTTTCAAATAACGGGCGACGCTCAAACTCATCTTGATCTTCACGTGTTATTAGCCATGCCTGCATAGGGTATTGTGAACCAACCACTGCAAATAACCGCCCTCCTATCACTAGCTGCTGCTCAAGCTCAACTAAGGCTTGAGGCATAGAGGCCGTCACTGCGATGACATCATACTGGGGGGTGTGAAACTTACGCCAATCGTTTAGAATATTGCCCACTGATAAATTAGCATTACGAATATTAAGACCCTTGAGATGACGGACTGCCTCGCGAGTAAACGACTCAAACACATCAATAGAATCAACCTCTCGCCCTAACTGTGCCATACAAGCGGTCATAAATCCTGTGCCAGTACCCACCTCCAGACATAAATCATCAGGCTTAATATCTAGCGCTTGCAACATACGCGCCTCCACTCTAGGCGTCATCATAAATTGACCTTGCCCAATAGGAATAGAGCAATCAGCAAAGGCTAATTTTTGCCATTTTGTAGGAACAAATTGCTCACGTGGAACATAACTCAGAATATCCAATATTGTTTGATTCAAAACGCCCCACGGTCTAAGCTGCTGCTCGATCATATTAGTCCGTGCTTGCTCTATATTCATAAGTAAGATCCCATGTAATGACAGGCATTGATCTTTAAGAGTACGTGTTCTACTCCACTCCTGCAATAAACATAAATAGACATAGGAGGCTTCTCAAATGAGACCATTCGCTAGCATATTGGTTTTTCTAGGGGGAATAATGCTAAATAGTATACTAACACCCAGTTTCGCCTTAGACATGAAACCTATGCTACAAACCGTAGCTAAAGCTCAGATACAACTACTAGCCTGTGATACAACAAGACCGATTATCTGCCAACAAACGTATGATCCCGTTTGCGCGATTTTTATTAAACCCAGTACTAAAACACAAACCTTTAGAAATTCCTGTCTCGCCTGCCAAAATCGAGAAGTACAAGGTTATGAACGTGGGAAATGTTTGAAAGATTTAAAGCGTTAATGTAATTCAGGTGAGAGCATAGCCCCCACCTGAAACCCGACTAACACTTAGGCATCACAAGCTAGCTTAGCAAAAGATTCTCGCATCGTTTGTAACATTAAACGTTCAAACAAACTGAGTTTTTTGTTTTCAAGCTTATGATCAATATCTTTTAGCATTTTCTTAGCAGATGCTGCGGCTACAGGATTACAAGCTGTATAAGGCAATTTACCTGTACTAGATAATTTTACCTTGAGCTCATGGTTTTTATGTTTAGTAACAACAATTACTGGTTTTTGTGCATGAGGCATTGGGAACCACTGTAGTATTGGTGGTACTGGCTTAATCCATGATCCCCAACCTAAAACAGGATGTGGGGTTGGTACTGGAGTAGGCTCCGGTGTGGGTACTGGAGTAGGTTCCGGTGTTGGCACTGGAGTAGGCTCCGGTGTGGGTACTGGAGTAGGCTCCGGTGTGGGTACTGGAGTGGGTTCCGGTGTTGGCACTGGAGTCGGCTCCGGTGTTGGCACTGGAGTCGGTTCCGGTGTGGGTACTGGAGTCGGTTCCGGTGTTGGCACTGGAGTCGGTTCCGGTGTGGGTACTGGAGTCGGTTCCGGTGTGGGTACTGGAGTGGGCTCTGGCGTAGGAGTCGGTGCGGGGGTAACAGTATTCTCTGGCGTAGGAATAATAACTGGAGCACCTAAATCACTACAATTTACTGTACTACCATAATTGCCCGTATAACCTACCGTCCAACCAAGGTTACTAAACTCATTACCTGGGTTGGTATTAGTTGAGTTAGGTAATTGATTAAAGGCTTCATTGTTATCTAACAAACGGACGCCATCTACACAGCCACCATTAGGATTTTGGAAACTAAATACTGCTGTCTCTTGACCCACTTGCCAATTAAAAGCAGGTAAGCCATTTGAAGAAAAATTAAAGCCAAATGAAATGAAATCATTGTAGGGGCTTTCAACAGGTGCATCCACACGTGAATGCGCACTCCAAACCGCACCGCTAATTAACTGACTAATATTGGTAACAGCAAATCGTTGGCTATCCAACAAATGTGGCACAGCAATTGTTACCTGAGAAGAAATACTTCTATCAGGATTGGGAACTGATAAAGGAGCCATATACACAACATAGTTTTGTGTCGCTTCTTCGTAACCAATACGGAATTTAACGTCAGCCGAAACGGATTGAGAGGCACCTACTAAAGCTAAAATACAAAGACTAGACTTAATAAAAGATGAGGTAGAAAATTTTGCGGTTTTCATTATGTCGGGCCATTATTATGGTGATTATTTAGACACTCTGAGCTTCGTTAAAAATTCCTTTTTACCTAACCGCTTCCCTTAAGCTCCCCTTAATTATTAATAAGCTTTATCTATGTGTCAATATTAAAAAATTATTATGAGGATTACTGGTATACAATCATGGGTTAAAACTACCTGTTTTTCCGATATAACCACATACAACCTATTAAGGTTAAGCAGTACATCATTAAGGAACCCATAATAATTCCACTCCATCCCCACTGAGTCCAAAATGGCGTTAAAACTACTCCACCTAAACTAGCTCCTAAATAATAAAATACTAAATACAAAGAAGAGGCACTCGCCCTAGCCCTAGTAGCATGCTGGCTTACCCAACTACTGGCTAAAGAGTGTGTCAAAAAAAAGCCAATACTATTCAACATAAATGCCAAAATAATAATCAATAAATTCGGTACTAGCGTTAATAGTGACCCTAGGATTAATAAAATAATCCCTAGTGCCATCCCTAATGGAGTCGGGAAATACTTTCCCCAATGTCCTGATAAGGCTGCAGAAATAGACCCAGTTAAATAAGTCAAAAATAACATACCCAAGGCATGGGTAGATAAATAGTAAGGTTCGGCTGATAAAACAAAAGTAATAAAACTATATTGGTGAATAAACATCATAAAATTGCCTCCAGCAATTAAAAATGCCACCACCAAAATCGGATTTTTTAGATGAAAAATAATATCTTGAAGTACTTGTCTAAACTTTAAAGGTTTAGCCTCAAAATGTTGGGACGGCGGTAAAAGCCAAATAAATAAGCCTAATAGTACTCCACCTACCATACCCATCACCGCAAAGGTCATTGACCAGCCATAGTGTTCCCCCACAAAACCACTAATCAACCGCCCTGTCACACCCCCAATACTATTAGCACTAATATAAAAACCTACCGCCATCGCCACCGCTTTACGGCTAAACTCATCGCCCATATAAGCAATCGCTATTGCAGGCAAGCCGCCTAAGCAAAACCCTTGTATACCCCGCAGTACGACTAACATAGGGTAACTTTGCACTTGAGAAAGTGCCAAAGTACTCAACACCGCACCGAATAATGATGCCACCATCAATGGTTTACGTCCCAACGCATCAGAAGCAGGGCCATAAATTAACAATGACAGTCCTAACATCAATAGAGTAATGGTCAAGCTCCAACTAGCTTGTAATTCAGTGAGTTGAAACTGCTGAGCCAATAATGGTAGTAGAGGTTGTGTCATATGGACATTAGCAAATACCAATAACGAGCCTAGACACAACGCTAAAGTGGCTAACCAAAATTCACGGCTATTCGCTTCGACCATGACTCTATCCAGTGCAATTAAAGCGCGTTAGCATAGCCCCATTAGAGTACTCAACATAGAGAACGAGGGGAAAATCATGTTGCCACATTGGCTGGATTTAATGGGCATTGCCGTCGGTGCAATAGGGGGCACATTAGCCGCTGGACGCAAAAGTTTGGATTTAGTAGGCGTGATTATTATCGCCATGATCGCTTCCGTCGGTGGGGGTACTTTGCGTGATTTGCTTTTAGATCGTAATCCAGTGTTTTGGATGCGTGATTCGGATTATATGCTGGTTATTTTGCTGTCATCGCTAAGTACTTTGCTGTATTTGCGTTATCGCCCTATGCCTAAATATGTTTTAGAAATTGCCGATGCGATTGCTTTAGCAATTTACGCCATTTTAGGCGCACGCATTGCGGAATCATTTGGGGTAACGCCGATTATTATGACCGTGCTTGGCGTTATCACAGGTGTATTTGGCGGCATGCTGCGCGATGTGTTGGTGAATGAAATCCCCTTTATTTTAAATCAGGATTTTTATGCCAGCGCAGCGATTATTGGGATTGTAGTGTATTGGGGTATGAAGCAACTCGGCTTACATGCAGAGTACTCGGCTTATATTGGGGTCATTACTATTATCGTATTACGCCTAGCCGCGATGTATTTTAAGTGGAAGTTACCCGTTTTTCACATTCAGCATTAAAAACAAAGTACTCAATCGTTTAGCCTGCTGTATTATGTTCAACCCAACGCTTAGTCCCATTACTCAGTACTTCATGCTTCCAAAACGGTGCTTCCCGTTTTAAAGCTTCCATTAACTCTCGACAGGCGGCGAAAGCTGATTTGCGATGCGCTGACCATACTGCAACTACTACAATCGGGTCAGCGGGAACAATATCACCCACGCGATGCTCAATCAGTACATGCTCAACGGGATATTGCTCAAGTACTTTCAACGTTAAAGCCTGCAATTGGCGCTCAGTCATGCCAGCATAATGCTCCAAATGCATTGCTACCACATCATCACCCTCATTAAAGTCGCGCATCGTGCCAATGAAAATGGCATTAGCACCATAGTGAGCGGCTTTAAACTCAGGCTGAGACTGAAAGATTTGAATCGCTTTAAAAGGATCAAGTACTTTGGGCTGTAATTGAATCTGAATCATTTTAGCCCCCCGTCACAGGCGGAAAAAACGCTACTTCATCCCCATCTTGCACCCCAGTATTGGCGTCACTGTAAGACTGATTAATCGCCACTCGTACCGTATTGGGCATTAAATCTTTGCCAGAAGTTAGCTGCCAAACCTGCAATGCGGTGATAGGCGTAGAGTACTCAAGTATGGCCTGACCTTTACCCACTTGCTCCCGAAGACTCGCAAAAAATAGTACTTTAACACTCATACCTCATCCCTCTGTACTGCAAAGTACTCCATAATAAAATCAACTATTTGCTCAGGATTATTTAAATCCAATATAGGCAAAGTACTTGTAATAGGTTCATCACTCACCACCGCAATCATGTGTGGGTCATGGGGATGGAGTAACGGATTGCCTAAAGATGGGCGATGAATTTCAATCTTAGGATAAGCTTCATGCTTAAAACCTTCCACCATCACCAAATCCACACTATTAGGCTCTAACAGACTCAACGCTCGTGTGAGTGAAGCTTCTTCAGGGGCGGTATCACCTTGCCACGTCAGAGCACAGACTTTTGCAGACATCAACAGTACTTGATCAGCCCCTGCCTCGCGCATGCGATAGCTGTCTTTACCCGGTTTATCGAGTTCTAATTGATGGTGAGCATGTTTAATCATCGCTAAGCGCACACCTCGTGCTTTGATCAGAGGGATAATGTGCGTCAGTAACGTGGTTTTTCCCGTACCGCTATAGGCACAAAAACCTACTACGGGGCAAAAATAATGATCGGTTATAGCAGTCACAGGCCTTGTTTCCGTGCTAATTGTTCTGGAGTATTGATATTGTCAAACATCAGCGCACCCTCTGCAAAATCCACAGTGGAGTATTGTAAGGTTTGATACCAAGCCTCAATTTTACGTTGTCCCGTTTGTAAAAAGGCTAATATGTTTGGCAATAACTCCACCGCGATTAGCGCATGGGTTGGCTGCAAGCGTTCGCCATCATGCGCCACCGCCACTAAAGTATTATCTCGCACTCGCGCCCGCCACAAACGCTCGACGTAATTAGGCGCAATATGTGGAGCATCACAGGGCACCGTCACAAAATAAGAAGTACTTACATGTTGCATTGCGGTGACAAAGCCCGCCAAAGGCCCTTGAAAATCAGCTAGGGTATCACTCGCCACGGGATACCCATAGGCAGAGTACTCAGCAATGTGGCGATTAGCATTGATTAAAATATTAGATACTTGTGGGGTCAGTACTGGAATGATCCACTCAATAATGGATTTACCCTGAAGCCGCATTAAGCCCTTGTCCACGCCGCCCAAACGTTGACCACGCCCCCCCGCGAGAATAACGCCGGTAATGGTACTCATGCAGATTGTTCAGGCTTTTGGGGAATCTCAATCCCATGTTGAGTCAGCAAAAAAGTTAAACTATGGGGGGCTTTGCCACCTGAAAAACGTTCAACCACTTCACCATTTTTAAACAATAGTATAGTGGGCATAGAACGAATGCCGTATTGCTCTACGACTTTAGGATTTTTATCGACATCCATTTTGCCAAGTAAAAACGCTCCCTGATAATCCGCCGCAAGCTGCGAAAGAATAGGAGTAAACGCTTTACAAGGCGCACACCAAGTGGCGTAGAAATCAACCAGTACTGGCGTTTTTTTTGAGGTTTCGATAACCATACTCTCAAACTCATCATCGGTTATCTCAGCCTCAAATGAGCTTAAAGCCTCGCCATGTGTAGAAGTGCTTTGACCTAAGTATCTAGTTTTATATAGAAAAAATACAATTAAGCCCACTAACAATAAAATGACTAATACATGCATTAGAGTACTTCCTTTAAATGGCAGTACTTGAGATTAGCTGCTCTTGACTTAAACGTAAACTCACCCACTATAGTAGTCCTTTGCCGAAGGAGTACTGTATGCCAATCATTCATGCTGTGTGCCCACACGATTGCCCTGATACCTGCTCTATGTTGATTAGTGTTGAGAAGGGTCGCGCTATTAAAGTCGAGGGTAACCCTGAGCACCCGCCTACTGATGGAGTACTTTGTACCAAGGTATCACGGTATTTAGAGCGTACTTATCATCCTGAACGTTTAATGACACCCCTCAAACGGCTGGGAGCAAAAGGTGCGGGACAATTTGAACCGATCAGTTGGGATGAAGCCCTGAATACCATAAGTACTCGATTAAAAGCCATTGCAGAGCGCAACCCTGAAGCCATTTTGCCCTATAGCTATGGTGGTACGATGGGTATGGTACAAAGTGAGGGGATGGCAGCCCGCTTTTTTAATAAATTGGGTGCATCGCAATTGGAGCGTACTATTTGTGCGGCGGCAGGTAGTGCGGGACTCAAAGCTACTTATGGTTTAGGCGTGGGGTTAGATAGTGACCATATTCACAAGGCTAAAGTACTCGTGCTTTGGGGTATTAATCCCATTACTTCCAGCGTACATTTTTGGCGCAAAGCACAAGAAGCCAAACGTAATGGTGCAACCCTCATCGCTATTGACCCTTATCGTTCCTTAAGTGCCGAAAAATGTCATAGCCACATCGCACCACTTGTGGGTACAGACGCAGCATTGGCACTAGGTCTAATCCACATTTGGGTGCGCGATGATTTGCTTGATCACGACTACATCCAACAACACACCGTAGGCTTTGACGCATTAGCCAAACGCGCTAAAACTTTTACCCCAGAATACGTAGCCCAAACCTGTGGCATCCCTATTGAGCAAATTGAAAATTTAGCTACCTTAATGGGACGTACTGCGATCATTGATAAACAACCTGTCGCCATTCGCGCTAGCTATGGTTTGCAACGAGTACACGGGGGTGGCAATGCGGTGCGAGCGATTGCGTGTTTGCCGAGTTTATTAGGCGCTTGGAAATATGAAGGGGGTGGCTTACAACTCTCAAGCTCGGGCTTTTTTGCGGTTAATAAACAGCTCGAACACCCTGAACTGTTACCCAGTACTCCACGCTTGATCAATATGAGCACGATTGGTAATGCCTTACTCCATGAAAGTACTCCCGACTTTGGCGCAAAAATCGAGGCGGTCGTAGTTTACAACAGTAATCCTGTTGCTGTTGCGCCTGAAGGGGGCAAGGTAAAGCAAGGTTTTGCTCGTGAGGATCTATTTACGGTAGTACTTGAACACTTTATGACTGATACCGCCCAATATGCGGATATTGTCCTCCCTGCTACCACCCAACTAGAGCATATTGATATTCATAAATCTTACGGTCATCAATATGTACTGTATAACCACCCCGCCATTGAGCCCTTAGGTGAGTGCAAACCTAATAGTGAAATTTTCCGCCTCTTAGCTCAACGTATGGGCTTTACCGAACCTTGTTTTAGCGAAGAGGATGACACGATAGCAAGCCAAGCGTTTGAATGGTCACATCCCCATATGCAAGGCATTACTTTTGAATCCTTAAAGACACAAGGTTGGCAACGGTTAAATACTTCATCGCTACCCTTTGCCAATGGCAAGTTTCCGACCCAATCGGGTAAATGTGAATTTTTATTGAGTACTTTAGCGGCACAAGATTTAGACCCATTGCCCAGCTTTATTGCACCTTACGAGTCAGTGGCGAGTAACCCTGAATTAGCGGCGTGTTATCCACTGGCGATGATTTCGCCCCCTGAAAGGCATTTTTTGAATAGTACATTTGTCAATATCGACAGCCTACGCAAAAGTACATCTGAGCCTACTGTAGAAATCCATCCGCTCGATGCTGAAAAACGTAGCATTAGTGCCAATACTTTAGTGAATGTGTTTAATGACCGAGGGAGCTTTCTAGCAAAAGCGGTCGTAACAGACAAAGTGCGCGAAGGTTTAGTAGTTGCACCTTCAACATGGTGGGAAAGTATGAGCCGTGATGGCAAGAATAGTAATGAAGTCACTAGCCAAGCCCTGACCGATTTAGGCGGTGGTGCAACATTTTATGATTGCTTGGTAGAGATTAAATCCGCGACATGAGAAGAAGTACTTTAGCTACAGTCATTTGAACAAAAATCCCAATAAACTGATGTTTATTGGGATTACTAACAAGCCTCCGAACTTACTACGTTTAGCCGTAATAAGCTGGAATTTTACAAGCACCGGGGATACGTCCAAAACCAATTAGACGATTTTGCCAATAGCCTGAAATCACCGCACGCTCAATCCGCTTACCTGCACGAGGGGCATGTAAAAAGATGTTATTGCCTAAATAAATACCTACGTGACTAATACGTTTACGTCTTGAGGTATTAAAAAAGACTAAGTCCCCACGCATTGCCTGTGCGGCTGGAACCTTAGTTGAGACTGCATATTGATCAGCTGCTGTTCGTGGTAGTACCACGCCTGCACCTGTTTTCATGGAGTATTGCACTAAACCACTGCAATCGAATCCACTTAAAGGATTCTCTCCCCCCCAACGATATTTTTTGCCTAATTGTTTACTGCCTACATTGATAACCCGCTCAGCTGCATCTCCACCACGCCTTGGCGCGGCAGCGGCGACATAATGCCGTGGCTGAATAAAGCGTTTTGTTTCTGCTACTTGGGTGGCTACCATAAATGGTTGAATATAAGGTTGGGTGTAGCGACCAAACGCTGTTAATGCGACCGAACCATAACTACTTCTCGATTCTTGGGCATTAATACGCGCTGCTTGTTGGAAGCTAGCTTCTACCTTGACTGGATGCTGGGTATTGGCTGCATAACTGATACTGAAGCCCCCAACCATCACTAAACCTATTGATAGGTTTTTAACCACATTCAAACAAACACTACTCATTATCTGAATTCCTCAGAGCACTGGAGAAATCCTTTCTCACTTAGTTGTTTCGCTATTCCCGCACGCCCAAAAGTACCGTTTTTCCCAAGCCCATACAATAGAAAAATGGAAAATCGGTGGCATTTATTACCTAACCTGTTTAAATTCACAGCGGCAATACTCATTATGCAGGCTATATCTGTTACAGCCTAGTGCTCTAATATTAACCTATTGCCAAGAGTACTCTAATCTTTTAAGCCAACATATTTTTGCCATAGAAAATCTCTTCCATTTCTTGGCGTACTCGTTGCTCAATTGCCTTTAATTCAGTGGTGGAATAATCACCCTTTCCTAAACCAAATAAGTAGCTTTCTAAATCAAAGTTTTTCAAAAGCATTTTAGTATGAAATATTTGCTCTTGATAAACATTAACATCAATCATGGAATAACTATCTTTAGTATCTGGTGCGATAAAATTTTGAATAGAGGTAATATTATGATCAATATAATGTTTTTTACCTTTAATATCGCGTGTAAAACCTCTTACTCGATAATCCAATGTCACAATATCAGACTCAAAACTATGAATGAGGAAATTTAAGGCTTTTAAAGGTGAAATCCGTCCACACGTGGAGACATCGATATCCACGCGGAAAGTACTAATGCCATTATCAGGATGACTTTCGGGATAAGTGTGTACGGTAATATGACTTTTATTTAAGTGTGCTATGACGCTGTTCGGATGCGGTCGGCTAAGTGGCCCCGGTTGCGCGTCATTAGCCAACTCTTCAGCCGTTAAGATAGGTTCTTCAGAAATCAGAATCGTAACACTTGCCCCTTGGGGTTCATAATCTTGCCGCGCAATATTGAGAATATTAGCGCCAATGATCTCGGTTACTGTGGTCAAAATATCTGTTAAACGTTCAGCATTATACTTTTCATCAATATATGCTAAGTACTCGGCTCGGTGTTCGGGTGTTGCAGCGTAGCAAATGTCGTAAATATTAAAGCTGAGTGTTTTAGTAAGATTATTAAAGCCATGTAGACGAATTTGGCGTTGATGTTGGGCGACAATGGAATCCAATTCTAGGGGTCTCCTTGCAATCTAGGTTGCTTCAATAATTTCAAAATCGTGAGTAACTTCAGCGGTCTTGCCGAACATAATAGAGGCAGAGCAATATTTTTCAGCGGACAAATTAATCGCTCGCTCCACTTTTTCAGGACTGAGATTTCTGCCTGTCACGACAAAATGTAAATGCATTTTGGTAAATACTTTAGGGTCAGTACTCGCTCGCTCTGCCGATAATTCCACATGACAATCCGTCACTGGCTGGCGAGATTTTTGTAAAATCATGAGCACATCAATGGATGAGCATCCCCCTAAACCTAATAACAGCATTTCCATAGGACGCACACCTAAATTACGCCCACCGACGTCGGGAGCAGCATCCATTACTACTGAATGACCACTTTCAGACTCACCGACAAAGCTCATATGGTCTAGCCATTTGACACGTGCTTTCATGCTCTTGCTCCTTGACGTTGAATAAGGTTTTGCTCAATCGCATCCCATAATAAAGCGGTAATATTGTCACCATACTGGGCTTCTAATTCGCGCACCCCAGTAGGGCTAGTGACATTAATCTCAGTCACATAATCACCAATGACATCTAACCCCACAAACAGTAATCCCATCTCAACCAAAGTGGGCGCAATAGCCTTACAAATCTCATACTCGCGTGGCGTTAAATCTACCCCAACGCCTTTGCCCCCTGCGGCTAAATTAGCTCGTGCTTCACCCTCAGCCGGAATACGCGCCAAGGCATGAGGGTAGGGTTTACCATTAATAATCAAAATACGCTTATCACCTTGTTTATATTCAGGTAAAAAGCGCTGTGCCATAACCGTCCGTTGTCCGTAATAAGTAATAGTTTCAAGGATAACGTTTTGATTCGGATCATTGGCTTTAATTTGGAATACTTGTGAGCCACCCATACCATCTAGAGGTTTCACCACAATAAATTGCTGCTCAGCAATAAACGCTTTAATACGCTGCATATCGCGCGTCACTAAAGTAGGCGGGCAAAACTCAGCAAACCATGTAGCAAATAATTTTTCATTCGCCGCACGAATGCTATCAGGACGATTAACTACTAAAGCGCCTTTACGTGCCGCCATTTCGAGTAGGTAAGTACTATAAACGTATTCCATATCAAACGGCGGGTCTTTACGCATCAGTACCACATCAATGGTATGCAGTGGCACCGTAGTAGGCGTACCTAAGGTGTAAAACGGATCGGCAGTGAGATCAATATTAAATGGCGTAAGCTCGGCATACACCACACCTTCACGCACAAACAAATCACGCGGCTGACAATAATACAGCGTCAAACCACGAGCTTGTGCCTCGCGAATCATGGCTATAGTAGTATCTTTTTTAATATTCAGGCTTTGAATCGGATCCATCACAATGGCAACCGAGTACTTTAAAGTACTAGTACTCATCAGACACTACTCCCTAAAATTCTGCTTTGAGATCACGTGCAATTAAGGCTTTTACCGCATCTGCTGGGGCTAAACCTTGATATAAAATCCGATACACTTGTTGGCAAATGGGCATTTCTACCCCTGCTCGCTCCGCCAATAATCCAATTGAACGGGCTGATTTTGCCCCTTCTACCGCCTGACCAATTTCAGCAATGGCACTTTCTAAGTCTTTGCCCTGCCCTAGAGCTAGACCTAAACGCCGATTACGAGATTGATTATCGGTGCAAGTCAGTACTAAATCTCCCAAACCTGCTAAACCCATTAAGGTTTCAGATTGAGCACCAAGTACTTCACTTAAGCGTTTAATTTCAGCCAAACCACGAGTAATAATCGCCGCACGCGCATTAGCACCATACCCCAAACCATCCGAAATCCCTGCTGCTATAGCGAGTACATTTTTGATCGCCCCCCCCAGCTCAACACCGACTACATCCGTACTGGTGTACACACGGTAGTTATGGGCGCTAAAGGCTTTGGCAATAGTTTGAGCTAGTAACTCAGAATTAGCCGCCACCGTCATAGCCGTGGGTAAACCGCTAGCCACTTCGGTAGCAAAGGTTGGACCTGAAACTACAGCATAATGTTGGCAAAACGGTAATTCTTCGAGTACTACTTCATGGAGTAGTTTACCCGTCTCTAACTCAATACCTTTAGTAGCCCAAATAATAACGTCTTGGGCGTTAAGTAACGGCTTTAAATGTTGCAGCAACGCACGCATCCCATGGCTGGGCACTACGATTAAATGATAATGACTAGATTTTGCCACCTGAGCTAAATCGGCATTAGGTACCAATAAATTAGGTAGAGAGATGTTGGGTAGATAGCGTTTATTTTCGCGTTCAGTTTGCAGTACTTGAATATGATCTGGGCTAATATCCCATAGCTGTACTGCAATCTGATTACGGGCTAATTGAAGTGCTAGTGCGGTTCCCCACGAACCAGCACCGTACACTGCGATTGATTCAATAGTATTCAATTGGCAATCTGACTATTAGCCTTGAGCGTTGGTTTGTTCCATTTGCTCTTGCAAACGGCGCACATATAACGCATCAAAATTGATCGGTGATAAATGTAACTCAGGGAAGCTACCTTTTGAGACTAAACCTGAAATCACTTCGCGAGCATAAGGGAATAGAGTATTAGGGCAATACGCGGCTAATAAGTGATTGAGATGCTCAGGGGCATAGCCTGTAATGTAAAATACACCTGCTTGTTTTACTTCAACTAAGAAAGCGGGTTTGTCATTACTTTTTACAGTAATAGTTAACATCAGCTCTACTTCATAATTGTTGTTTTGTAAGGTGTTAACGTGAGTATTCAGATCTAAATCAGTATCAGGATCCCAGTTTTCGGTAAAAACACTAGGAGAATTAGGCGCTTCAAATGAAACGTCTTTTAAATAAATACGTTGAATAATAAATTGTTGTTCTTCTTGTGCGGGTGCTGGTGTATTAGTATCGCTCATATTCAAACCTTGAGTACGTTAATTGTTGTTAAGTTTGTAGATTAATTAGCAAGTGCTTGATTAACCCACGCTTTAATTTGCGAAGTATTCATTGCCCCAGATACACGGGCTTTTTCTTGTCCCCCAACAAACAATACCATTGTAGGAATACTGCGAATATCAAACGCAGCTCCTGCTTGTTGATGGGCTTCAGTGTCGACTTTAGCCAGAATAATATTAGGCGATAATTGAGCAGCCGCTTCCGCAAATGCTGGAGCCATCATGCGGCAGGGTGCACACCAAGGTGCCCAGAAATCTACTAGCAAGGGAATTTCAGTACGGCTAATATTTTTTTGTAGTTGTACAAAATCCATTTCTACAGGTAAACCTGTAAATAATGCTTGCCCACATGAACCACATAACGCCTGATCAGCAGGTTTGTCACTAGGGACTCGATTAGTTTTTTGACAATGAGGACAGACTACTAACATGATGCTAACCCTAATAATTTATCCAACTCACCCGCACGATCCAAGGCAGCCATATCGTCATAACCACCAATAGATTGTTCGCCTATAAAAATCTGTGGCACAGTATGACGACCGCTTAAAGCCTCCATTTCTGACCACAATTCGCTGTCATTACCTACATTAATTTCAGTAAAAGGGACTTGCTTGCGATTGAGTAATGAACGCGCCCTCATACAATAAGGACAAAAACGTGTTGCATACATTTTAACCGCAGGCATAGTACTCATTACTTTTTACTCACAGGCAAATTAGCGCTTTCCCAAGCAGTCATTCCACCTGCTAAATTGTTTACATTTGTGAAACCGTTTTTGGTTAAGGTATTAGCAGCCAAAGCAGAACGATTACCTGAGCGACAATATATTAATATAGGTTGATCTTTGGATTTTTCCAGCTCGCCTAAGCGAGTGGCTAATTGCCCTAAAGGTATGTGACGTGCCCCTTTAATTTTTCCAGCACTCATCTCATTGCCCTCACGAACATCAATGACAATGGTATTATCATCATTGAGTAGGCGTACTGCCTCATTGGTATCTAACTGCTTATACTTGCGAGTAAAGTGATTAAATTCTGTCCAAATGATAAAACCTAAAACCCCAACAAACCCTACTACTAGCAGTAAATGATTCTGCACAAAAGCGGTGTACTCGTTCACAACACAATCCTGTCAGCTAAAATGTCCCTAAAGATATACATCCTAATGCCAACGGTAAAGCAATAACCGCACTTTAGCGAGTATTAGCTATACAGTAGCTTAGCGTTAAGAAACTAACGATTTAGCGCTTAATATTAGGGGTACAAAACACTTCTTGCATCATACTAATCAGACGCAAGGTGCGATAATCACCCACCTTATAAAAAACTTTATTAGCATCTTTGCGCGAGGTTAAAATGCCTTTATCACGTAAAATCGCTAAGTGCTGTGAAATATTACTCTGTGAAGTTCCAACACTCTCCACAATATCTTGAACATTCACCTCATTTTCACCCAACACGCATAAAATCTTTAAACGCAGGGGATGAGAAATCGCTTTTAGCGAACGCGACGCACGATCAATATCTTCGTCCTTGCCCAGCATATCGAGTGGTAAACTATAATCTTCCTGCATCATGGTACGTCTTTTTAAAAGTTAGATAATTTATAAGGGCCTATTGCCTAGCATAAGAATATTACTATGCTCCAATATTAACATAACCTAATAAGAAAACTTAGATTTTCTAGGTCAAATAACAGGGAGTACAGTAGGGATTTTAGGGGCTAGACGCTACTTTGTATATTAAGCAGTAGCTAGACAAAGTACTATAAGCTACTTATTATGCACAGTGCGAATGCTGATCGTACAACATCACACCAATTATTAAGTTTGACCAGCCGTGAATATTAATTTTAAACACTTTACTTTTGCAAAGACTGTCTTGCTATGTTTGCTGACGTTGTCATCAGGGGCACGTGCTGCACCTAATGATCAACAAAGCCTTAAACGTGATATTGAGCAACTATCTGACACACTAGACTCCACTAAAGATCAATACCAACAATTATCCAGTGAAGTTACCCAATTAGAAAAAAAACTAGGTGACATAGCCAGTAATTATCGTCAAACCGAATTAAAAATTGACTCTGCCAAAAAACGCCTACAAGACACGAATACTCAGAGCGAGACGCTAGATCGCGATTTAGACGTCCAAAAAGCTGCCTTAGCAGAACAGCTACAAGCTATGTATACCGCAGGCGGACAATCCCACCTACGTTTATTACTGCGCCAAGATGATCCTTCCGATATTAGTCGCACCCTAAAGTACTTTGAGTACTTAAATGATCATCGTATGCAACGCATTAAACGCTTACATCAAACACGTGAAGATATTGAAAATTTACGGACGACAGCCAATCGTGAACAACTACAACTCAATGAGTTAGGAGCTACTTTAGAACAACAACAACAACAACTCCAAAGTACTCTAAACGCTCGTGAAACCAAACTTAGTGCTATTAAAGGCGATATGCGCACTCAAGAGCGCCAACTAACCAAGCTTAAAGAGGATGAAGCCTCACTATTAAGAAAGTTAGAGCGTCTAGCTGAAAAACGTGAGCAAACGAGCTTAACTCAAAGTCAACTACCTGCCAAACCTATCGAACCAACCCCCGCGGCGGTTATTGAGCAAAAACGGGCAGAAATTACAGAAAGTATTATGCCACCTACTAACCCAAAACATGCTCAAGCTGAAGCGGATACCGTCAGTTATAGTCAGTTACGCCCTTTTACTCAGCTCAAAGGTAGACTATCTTGGCCGACGAGTGGTCGAATTCTACATGCTTATCGTTCTCGTCGTAATGAAAAGCAACAATGGAGCGGAGTGGTGATTAAAGCTAACGGTGGTGCAGCTGTTAGAAGTATTGCAGCGGGTAAAGTGGCGTTTGCAGGCTGGATGGATGGCTATGGTCATTTAATTATTATTGAACACGATCGGCACTATTTAAGTCTTTATGGCTATAATAGGGCTATTTATAAACGCGAAGGGCAAGCTATTAAAGCCAATGAAGTCATCGCGGCGGTTGGCAATTCCGGTGGACAACGCCAAGACGGTTTATATTTTGAGATTCGAAAGGGTACTACCCCCATGAATCCGGCCATTTGGTGTCGTTAGTATCTTTCACTATGATATAACTCCATAGTAACGTAGTAGGTTAAGTTTAGAGTCAGGCATACTTGAAAATGACGAAACAGCATCTAAATAAACTACTACTATGAATAACAGATTAGGGCTAAGGCGGTAAGCCTGCCGAGAGAGTATTAAATTTATGCAATCACAACGTCTCCTTCTAGGCACTTTAATTGGCATCTTATTAGGTGTTACTGCTTCAGTCAGTGTGAATGTGCTGGCTTTTAAACAAAGTGCCGAAGAAGCCGCCTCCCTCCCTATGGAGGACTTACGTAAATTTACCGAAGTCTACTCTCGGGTCAAACAAGATTATGTAGAACCCGTTAAAGACAAAGACCTGATGGGTAATGCCATTCGCGGCATGTTGACTGGTCTTGACCCTCACTCTGACTACCTCAATGAAGAAGAATATAAAGAACTACAGGTCGGTACTACGGGTGAGTTTGGTGGACTAGGTATTGAAGTAGGTATGGAAGATGGCTTTGTTAAAGTAATTTCCCCTATTGATGATACTCCCGCACAAAAAGCCGGACTGGAAGCCGGTGACTTAATCATTCGCTTAGATGATAAACCCGTAAAGGGCATGACACTCAATGATGCTGTTAAAGTCATGCGTGGCAAACCCGATACAGATATTAATTTATTAGTGGTTCGTGAAGGCAAACCAAAACCTTTTAAAGTCACCATTAAACGCGCTGTCATCAAAGTTAATAGTGTCAAGCAACGTTTACTTGAGTCAGGATATGGCTATGTCAGAATTAGTAGCTTCCAATCTAAAACAACTGACTCTCTTAATGAAGCCATTACTAGCTTACAAAAATAAAATAAAGGCAATTTACGGGGCTTAGTATTAGATTTACGTAATAATCCGGGTGGAGTACTCAATGCTGCTGTGGGTGTTTCTGATGCCTTTCTAGATTCGGGTAAAATTGTTTATACCGAGGGGCGTGTTGAAGATGCCAAAATGGAGTATAGCGCCCAAAAAGGTGATATTTTAAATGGCGCACCGATTGTAGTACTTGTTAATCGGGGTTCTGCTTCTGCCTCTGAAATCGTTTCAGGTGCTCTACAAGACCATAAGCGTGCCGTTATTGTCGGTCAAAAAACGTTTGGTAAAGGCTCTGTACAAACAGTATTACCCTTAGATGAAAAAACCGCTATTAAAATTACGACTGCTCGCTATTTCACCCCCTTAGGTCGCTCTATTCAAGCAGAAGGTATTAAACCTGATATCGAATTACGCGCTTTAAAAGTTACTACTGATAATAACGCTACTGATGATCTTGATTTGCTGAGTGAAGCGGATTTAAGTAAACACTTAAGCAATCCAACAGTTAAAGCTGCACAAGAAGCCGATGCAGCGTTAAAAGCAGAGGAATCTCAAAAACCTGCTACCGATGTAAAACCTGCTGAAAAACCAGAGGCTACTAATTCAGATAAATCAGAATCTAAACCTAGCGATGATAAAACGTCAAAAACTGATGAAAAACCTTTAGCCGAAAAGGATTATCAATTATTTGAGGCTTTGAATATTCTTAAAGGTATTGATTTAGCTAACAAACGTAATAAAGACCCTGCTGCTGCTGATAAGGCTTTATAAATGAGTGAGTTGACTCATTTTAATGCGCAAGGTAAAGCTCATATGGTGGATGTAGGTGCAAAAGCATCTACTCACCGTATCGCAATTGCTAGTGGTACGATTTTGATGTTACCTAGTACTTTAGAAAAAGTACTTTCAGGCACACATAAAAAAGGCGATGTCTTAGGTATCGCTCGTATTGCTGGTATTATGGCGGCTAAACGCACAGCAGAATTAATCCCTTTGTGTCATCCTTTAGCTTTAACTCATATTAATATTGAATTTAATACCCAAAACACTCATAAAAGCTCGATTACTTGTAAAGCACAAGTAGAAACTCAAGGACAGACAGGTATAGAAATGGAGGCATTAACAGCAGTTAATGTCGCTCTATTAACTATTTATGATATGTGTAAAGCCGTCGATAAGAGCATGACTTTAACTGATATTCGCTTATTGGAGAAATCAGGTGGTCGCTCAGGTGATTATAAGGCTAATATGGCGTAATTAGTGTTTTATTAAAAGTGAGTACTTAAATTTAATACAAGTACTCATTTTTTTGATTTAAGTTAAAATAGGTCTGGCATGAAACAAAATAGGTGTTATGTCAATCGCATCACCGAGTACTTCTTTAGCATGACAAACCGCTTCAGTGCGCTCTCTAAAAAATCTGCCTTTACCAATATGCTCAATTAAACCTGAACGTTGAAAAGCCTTTTGTACGGGTAGTTTTACTCGTGCTAGATAAAACTCAATACTTAAACTTTTCAAATGATCTGATACGCGGATTAACATTTCCTCACCTGTTGAATCGACTTGATCAACGGACTCCATATCTAACACTAGTACTTTCATTTTAGGCTTTTGAGCAACGCTATTTAAAATTTTACCTTCTAAATAACCTGAATTCGCAAAATACAAATCACCATCAAAACGATAGACTCCGACTGTCTCACTACTAATTAAATTATGGCGATGAATATCTCGTAATGAGCCATCAGGATGACGCGACACCTCAGCAAAATGAGGAGTCATAGTTCTATATAAAAATAGCCCCAGTGATAAAAGTACGCCTGTCATAATGCCATACTCTAAATGAGGAGCGACCACTAGCGTCATAATAAAGGTGACAATTCCTACGACTCCATCATGATAAGTCACTTTCCAAGCATGACGTAAAGGCTCAAATTTAATTAACCCTAACACTGCAATCATAATCACAGCCGCTAATGTTGCTTGCGGTAGATAATAAAGCCAATCCACAAAAAATAATAAAGTTAATGCTACCAAACTACCCGCCACTACTGAGGAAAATCCTGTACGAGCTTTTGAGGTATAATTAACGGCGGTACGCGAAAAAGACCCTGAAACTGCATAACCTTGAAATACGCCAGCCACCATATTTGCCAATCCCTGCCCTACTAACTCCTGATTCGCTGATAAAGGATAACGGGTTTGTGCGGCAATAGATTTAGCAATAGATATAGCCTCTACGAAACCTACTAATGCGATGACAATACCAGAAGCAATTAATTGCACTAAATCATTAGAATCTATTAGAGGTAAATTGAGCTCAGGTAAACCTGCGGCAATTTTGCCGACTACTTTTCCTCCCATTTCATCATAATGAGCTAATTGAGCTAATACGGTTGCTAATACAACTGTGATGAGAATATTAGGTAACTTAGGGGCATATTTACGTAATATTAATAATGTAAATAATGAAAAAGCTGCCATCGCTACCGTCGGCCAATGCGATTGACCTAATGACTTTATAGTGTACCAAACGACTTCATATTGATGATTAAACTCTGGGATTTTTAAACCAAATACTTTACTTAATTGTGAAGAGGCTATAATCAGTGCCGCAGCATTAGTAAAACCAATAATCACTGGATGCGATAAGAAATCAACTAAAACTCCCAATCGCAATAAGCCTAATGCTAATTGAATAACACCTACAATAATGGCTAGAAAAGCTGAATAGGTAATAAAAGTACTGGTATCAGGGTTGGCGCCCAATATGCCTTGTAATGCTGCTGCAGACATTAGAGAAACCACTGCTACCGGCCCTGTTGATAGATGTCTAGAGGAACCCAATAGCGCTGCAATAATCACTGGTAAAAAAGACGCATATAAGCCAATTTGCGCGGGTAATCCTGCTAATGAGGCGTAAGCCATTGATTGTGGAATCAGTACTAAGGCAACACTTAAACCTGCTAAAGCATCAGCCTTTAATACGTTAGGCTGTTTTAATTCACCTATCCAACCTAAAAAAGGAGTAAACCTTTTGGGAAGATCTCGAAATAATTGATACAGCCATTCCACGTTAAACTCTCCTAAGCAGTACATAAAAATAGCCTCACTAAGAGGCTATTTATTTAGAGTTATATTAAGTACTCACTCTAGGGCTGTCAGTATCACTTTGAAGATATAAAGACCTACTCGACCGTCACGGACTTAGCCAAATTACGGGGTTTATCTACATCAGTACCTTTCAATACGGCTACGTGATACGACAATAATTGTAGCGGAATGGTATAAACAATAGGCGTTAATAACTCGGGCACATGCGGCATTTCCAACACATGTAAATTGCTCAAAGGCTCAATATGAGCTTCTTTATCTGCAAACACATAAAGCTCGCCACCTCGTGAGCGCACCTCCTCTAAATTGGATTTGAGTTTTTCCAATAATCCTGTGTTGGGTGCTACTGTCACGATAGGCATTTCACTGTCTACCAACGCTAATGGGCCGTGCTTCAGCTCACCTGCGGGATAAGCTTCTGCATGAATATAGGAAATTTCCTTGAGTTTTAATGCACCCTCCATAGCAATGGGGTACATCTCTCCACGCCCTAAAAATAAAGCATGGTGCTTCTCCAAAAAGCGCTCTGCTAATTTTTCGATGGCATTATTAAGATTTAAAGTTTGTTCAATCAGCACAGGTAACTGACGTAATTCACTACCTAATTGCTCGATTTTACTGCTATCTCCCCCTTTAGCTTGAATAAGTAACCCCACCAATAATTGTAAGGCCGCTAATTGGGTAGTGAAGGCTTTGGTTGAAGCGACCCCAATTTCAGGGCCTGCTACGGTCATTAATGACCAATCAGACTCACGAGTGAGTGAGCTTTCCGGTACATTACAAATCGTGAGTGAAGCTAAACAACTGTGCTCTTGTTTAATTTTTTCTAGAGCTGCCAAAGTATCCGCTGTTTCGCCCGACTGAGAAATAGTAACGACTAATTGATTTTTACGAGGGGGCTGACGGCGATAACGGTATTCACTCGCCACCTCAATTTGGCAAGGAATATCGGTCAGAGCCTCAATCCAATAACGCCCTACCATTCCCGCGTGAAAACTAGTCCCACAAGCAATAATCTGAATGGATTCAACTTGTGCTAAACGCTCTTGAACTTGTTGACCTTTAATAGCACTCCACTCAATACCTTTTGCACCAATCCGCCCCTCTAAAGTTGCAGAAAGAGCATTAGGCTGCTCAAAAATTTCTTTGAGCATGTAATGACGGTATTCGCCTAGATCAGCCGCAAATGAATTGACATTCGATTGCTTAATAGCACGCTCTACAGGCTGATTGTTAGCATCGAAAATCTCAATGCTATAACGCTTAATACGAGCGACATCACCATTTTCTAAATAGATAAAACGAGAGGTCACAGGTAACAGGGCTTGAATATCCGAGCCTACAAAGTTTTCACCTAAGCCTAAACCAATCACTAAAGGACTGCCTTGACGCGCCACAATTAAAGTCTCTGGCTCATTTTGGGCAATCGCTGCAAAAGCATAGGCTCCCGTTAATTCTGAGCGAGTACTTTGCATAGCACTGAGTAAATCATGACCTTTTTCGAGGCTACGATTTAATAAATGCGCGACTACTTCTGTATCGGTTTCAGAAGTAAAAACATAGCCTTGAGCTTTTAAATCGGCACGTAGTTCCGCATGGTTTTCAACAATGCCATTGTGAACTAAAGCGACTCGTTCACTACTAAAGTGTGGATGGGCATTATGTTCCGCAGGTACACCATGTGTTGCCCAACGGGTATGGGCAATACCAATAGCCCCTTCAATGGGTTGCTCTTGTAAGCGTTCTTGTAATTTAGCCACACGCCCTAAAGCACGACTACGCACTAAAGTACCCGTTTGATCAATAACAGCTAAACCTGCTGAATCATAACCGCGATACTCCAAACGACGTAGACCTTCGAGTAAGATTTCAGTAACTGGACGTTGTGCTACAGCACCGACTATTCCACACATTACTTTTGCTCCTTAACTGGTCGCTTCCAGTTTTCAATGGTTTTTTGTGGGGCACGAGTTAACGTTAGTTTTTGCGGAGGGGCGTCTTTAGTGATGGTAGAGCCTGCGCCAATCGTAGCGCCCTCACCTACTGTGACGGGTGCAACCAATTGCGAACATGAACCAATAAACGCACCATCACCAATGACCGTTTTATGTTTATTGACACCATCATAGTTGCAGGTAATGGTTCCAGCGCCAACATTAACATTTGCACCAATTTCAGCATCACCAATATAACTTAAGTGGCTCACTTTGCTGCCAAAACCAATATGGGCTTTTTTGGTTTCAACGAAATTACCAATCTTGGCTTCTGCCTCAAGTACTGTGTCGGGACGAATACGCGCAAAAGGGCCAATATCACAATCACGAGCAATGGTGGCGGACTCAATGATACTATTCGCTTTAATATGGCAAAAATCACCAATGGTGGAATCTTTAATAATACAGTTAGGCTCAATCACTACATTTTGACCTAGTACTACCTTACCTTGAAGTACTACATTCACATCAATAAATGTATCGATTTGAGCAGTGACTTTACCTCGAATATCTAAACGTAAAGGGTCTACTACCGTTACACCACTCAGCATCAATTGTTCAATTTGGCGTTTTTGAGCAACTCGCTCTAACTGAGCTAGTTGGACACGATTATTTACGCCCTCTACTTCCTGAGAGTCTTCACAATGTACTGTATTAACTAACCAACCTTCTGCTACTGCTAATCCTATACAATCAGTAAGGTAATACTCACCTTGAGCATTTTGTGGAGTTAATTGTTTTAACCATCGTTTCCAATCGGCTGCACGGGCTACCATAAAACCCGTATTAATTTCAGTGATTTTACGTTGCTCTTCACTGGCATCTTTTTCTTCAATAATAGCTTTTAATTTTGCCTGAGCATCACGCACAATACGTCCGTAACCTTTAGGATTAGGTACTTTGGTTGTTAAAACACATAAAGTAGCCTGAGCTAAACCATCAGCTAAAGCCTTTAAAGTTTCAGGGCGAATAAGCGGGACATCACCAGTAGCCACTAGCACCATATCAGTATCATCAGCTAAATCAATAGCTTGATTAACTGCGTGCCCTGTGCCTTTCTGTTCAGCTTGTAGCGCCCATAATAAATCATTACCTGACACTTGCTGTTTGACTTGTTCACCACCATGACCATACACAATTGCCACTCTGCTCATCGCTACCTGCTCACAGGCATCAATTACATGTTGCAACATGGGTTTGCCAGCGATAGGATGAAGTACTTTTGGTAAGGTTGAGCGCATGCGAGTCCCTTGACCCGCGGCTAAAATGATAAAAAATAAATTCATGATAAGATTATTGTCGGCACTATTTAATGAATAAATCGATTCACGATGTGATCGCTCTTTAAAATTAATCTATAGCTTGTATTAGCTGATACCTAACTGCGAATAGCGAATATCTAAAACATAAAACTACTCATTCGTTTTTATACACCATCGGTCTGAATAAACATCTTAGTTTGAACCAAGTCATCAATAATTTTCAGAATGTTTGATTAAGTGTGCTAGGTATAAGGAAGACTTTATGTCTAATTATCGATTACAACTACTCTATGGCAATACTGCAATGGCTGATCATGTTCAACAAGTACAGAAAGCCTCTGTGACTTGTCCCCACTGTAACACTAAAGGCGGGTATGTAGCGAGAGTCCATCGTAAATGGTGGCAACGCTTATTTTATCCTCAGCAGAAACGTTTTTTATGTATGGAGTGTGATCAAGAA
>JBDKGX010000002.1:0-111325 GCA_039797965.1 Pseudomonadota bacterium | reverse complement strand
TTGACTCTTGTGTTAGGTAGTGATCCTGCATATATTCCGCTCAACTCCACACTATTTTAATGTAATTTAACCACAACATTCAGTTATCTTAAATTACATGGCATACTGAGTTGCTCCTAATTTTATAGGATTATAAGTGCTAAACTTGACCGTTTAGCTAATGTCCCAAAGCTCCATCATGTATGCAGAAATTGTGTACCCCTAAACGGGGGTAGTTCGGATTATTCTATTTTTTTCAATTACTAACTGAGTGAAGTGATTAGTATATGAGTCAGTTTGATGATCTATTTTGGTTGATTGAAGTAGCCGATGCCGGTACTTTAACAGCCGCTGCTGAAAAGAAAGGCGTTACCGTCGCCGCTGTCAGCAAGCGTATTCGTGCAGTAGAGGAGCGTCTAGGCGTTCGTTTATTAAATCGAAATACTCGCCATTTAAGCCTTACTGAGGCTGGTAATATTTATTATCAACGGGGTAAAAATATTTTAGATGAGCTTTATCATTTAGAAGAAAATGTAATATCGACTAGTGAGCGTCTATTAGGTGATATTCGCATTAATGCCCCTCTGTCTTTTAGCCTTAATAAAATGTCTGAGTTATTGGTAAAGTTTCAAAAAGAACATACCAGTATTAATGTCACGCTACATTTGGATGATCATTTTATTGATGTGCATAATAGCGAATATGATTTAATTATTCGTATTGGGAAACTTCCAGATTCATCTGTGATTGCACAGCGTTTAGCAACAGTTAAATTAGTATGTTGTGCAACACCTGAGTACTTAGAAAAAAACGGCATCCCCCAGACTCCTGCAGAATTAAGTCAACATAATTGTCTTGAGTACGATCAAATTAATCGTAAAGACCGTTGGGTTTTTAGACAAAATAAAACTGAGTTTGAAGTTTACCCAAAAGGCAAATATCGTGTAAATAATGGTGATATGATACTAGCTGCCGTATTAGAGCATCATGGTATTGCGTTGCTACCTGATTTTATTGCTAATGAATCTTTGAAAGCAGGTTTAATTACACCTGTTCTTACTGATTACGAAATAGATGAACTGAACGTATATGCGTTATATGCTAGTCGGAATTTTTTACCTGCTAAAATTAAACGCTTAATTGAGTTTCTAAAGTCTGAATTAGATGAGGAGGCTCAACCGTCCTCTTAAATACTGACCCTAAAGGAGTTTGCCATGTCAGGTCTTAATCCCTTTGAATCTGTGATTCGTGGCCTTTCAAGTGCTTTACCCGAACCTTTAAAAGCTATGCAAAGTGAGTTTGAAAACTCTGCAAAGCAAGCCCTAGAAGGTGCATTACATAAAATGAATTTAGTCACTCGCGAAGAGTTCGACATTCAAATGGCAGTATTACAACGGACACGCGCTAAATTAGCAGCGCTTGAACTACAAGTAGTGGAATTGGAGCAGCGCTTATTGGCAAAAGAGGCCACTCCACCTTCATCCCCTACGGATACACTCAAAGAAGTCCAATCTTAATCATCATTGGACTCATCAGGCGTAGGCTGGTTTCTAGGAACTGGCCTTACGCCACTCGTAGTAGTCGCATTCCCCCCTTCATTACCTAAATTCAAGTCACTACGTAACCCTGCGGTTAAATCACTCAAACCACTACCTTTTAGCCCTACTTCATTAAGCAAACTTTCAACTAAAGGTAATTGCGCTCGGTAACGTAACGCACTATCCACTACCTGATCTGACAAGCTTGTCGAAGTACTCGTTGTTTGAGCTGCCCCACCCGCTAATTGATTTATACCATCCAAGTGCATGATTTTAATGCCTTCAATATTCTCTAAAGGACGTACACTTTCACGCACAATATTCGGTAACTGCTTAACAATCTCGAGTTTGACTTGCATAGAAATTTGTTCATTTGAAAGTAAATTGGCTGCCTCATTGAGTGCACGCTTACCTGCTGCTTCAATTTCATAACGCACTTGAGCTGCTTTAGCCGCCAACTCCTCAGATAGCGCATTGGCTTGGGCAATAATACGTTGGCGCTCTGCCTCTTTTTCAGCACTGATAATTTCAATAATACGATTGCGCTCGGCTTCCGCTTTTTCACGGGCGGTACTGATCTCCTCTGTAACGGCGGCGGCTTGAGCTTTCACCTTATCAGCCTCCATCCACGCCTCAGCAATACTGCGCTCTAGTTGTGCTTGAGTGACTTCCATATCACGCCGCGCTATTTCAATCATGGTTGTTTTAGCCATATTAATCTCTTCAATTTCACGATTAATTTTGGCTTCTTGCTCAGCTTTTTCTTTTTCACGTTCTTTTTGGGCGAAAAACTCTTGCATATCTAACTCAAGTTTTTTCTTTTCACTTTCTAAATCTTTTTTCTGAATATCGACTTCTTTTTCCCGTAAAATAAAATTACGTCGTCTTTCATTATCGGAGGTTATCTGGTCGAGAATTGTTAAACCTTGAGCATCAAATGCATTGGTTGGGTCAAAGTACTCACGAGGAGTTTGATCTAAACGGACTAATGATACTGACTCTAATTCCAAACCATTCTTTTGAAACTCTTGATTAACTGCTTGCTCTACATTGCGCTCAAAATCCTTACGCTTTAAATGAAGTTCTTGTAACTCCATATTAGAAGCCACGGAACGTAATGCAGCCACGCATTGTTCCTCAACTAATTTTTGCACCTTTTCAGGTGACATAGTCATAGCCCCTAAAGTACGCGCTGCATTAGAAATAGCTTGTGGATCAGGCGGTACACGTAAACGAAATTCAGCAGTTACATCTACCCGTAATGGGTCTTTAGTAATTAATGCGGCTTTATTTGAGCGCTCTACTTTAACTGCAATCGTTTGCATATTAATAGGGGTAGCCTCGTGTAATACGGGTAAAACAAAGGCGCCACCATTTAAAATAATTTTCTCCCCCCCTATTCCTGTGCGCACAAAGGATAAATCTTTACTAGTGCGTTTATAAAAAGCTGCCATTACGGCTGCCGCTACTAGCGTTACCATAAACACTAAAATGAGAAATAAGGTAAGACTTTCCATAAATCCGTTTTCTATTTAAAAAGAGCTAATATAATCGGCACAAACGCAGTACTTTATTCAGCAAAGTACTCTGGCTCATTACCTGCTTTCCATTTGATATTACAACCTAATGAAGCCTTCTGTTCAGAGTTGAGGGGCTGGTGTGTAGTCACGGCCTCTACGGCTTGGCGCAAATCAGCTCCAGTCACTGGCTCATCATTACGAGGTCGAGCATTATCAAATTGACCGCGATAAACCAAACGATGCTCCGCATCAAACAAGAAAAAATCAGGCGTACAAGCCGCTTGATAAGCCTTAGCCGTCGCTTGAGTGGCATCGTATAAATAGGGAAAGGTATAACCCGCTCGCTGAGCTTCTAATTTCATATTGTCAGGGGAATCATCGGGATAATTTTCAACATCATTAGCATTAATGCCTACTACCGCCACACCTTTAGATTGAAACTCTGTGGTCAGTGCTGCCAGTACTGCGCGAATATGGATAACATAGGGGCAATGGTTGCAAATAAACATCACCAACAAAGGTTGACCTTGAAAATCACTGCGACTGATCATGCACTCGGTCAGGGGTTCTAATAAGACAAAATCGGGAGCTTTAGTACCTAGTGCCAGCATAGTAGAGGGAGTGCGTGCCATAAGCTTAAATCCTTAATTATTTGATCTTAATGCGGATGCTATAGCGCTCACTCTATGAAGGGAAGTAAGCTGTGCAAAGTGGGTAAATGATTACCCACTTTGCATCAAAAATAGGTTTACGGATTAGGCTCGTAAAGCATATTCCAATGGGTCATCACTATAGCCGTTTGCGACGCCTTTAACGGCAATAGCAACCGCATCATGGGCATGTAAACTTTCCATATGATTGACGCGTACCCAATAATCCTTGTACTGAACATTTTCCTCAAGTTTAGCTTTAACCCGACGCGCGGCATCCTCGCAAAACATGAGATTAGCAGCATTCAGCCGTGCAAATTCTTGCTCATCCGCTCGCTTTACGGCTGCTTGTACCGGTGTTTGTAATGCCGCTTCCAACTGATCAATCAAAGTACTAATAGGCAAATGATCAGCATCCGAATTTAAACGTACTTTCACTTGAGCCACACTGCGTTGACTATGAGGGGTAGCACGAATACCTTGTACAGTGCCTAACCAATCATGCACCTGTTGAGTATTCACCACTTCGGTTTGACCAAATTGCTCTTGAAAACCCTCTTGAATCAGTTGACGAGCTAAAGCGGCTGAACAAGGACAGGTAGATGAATAAGGTACTTCCACTGATAACTCTAAATTAAATTCACCCTGACGTAGTGAGGCAATCACACGGGTTGGGTAATTTTTCCACCCACGATTATCAGTGACTAAAGAGCGACGCTTTTCATAGTAGTTAAAACGACATTCCAAATATCCTGAATCACTTAGACCTGTATGAGAATCAACAAATTGACTAACGACACGTTTTAAAACGGTTGGGGTTAGCTCTGCCATTCCTAAGTGATTGTCCAAGGCTAGGTACAAACGTGACATATGGATGCCCTTACTCATAGGGTCAATTAAATTGACATAGGCTTGTACACGAGCGAGGGTTTGGATAGCCGTTTGGGTGGGAGTAGGAATGTAAACGGGTAATTCGATTTCACTCATTCCTACCCAATTCAGAGCCCCTTGTGGCTCTACATTAGGTTGCTTGGCAACATCCGGCAAAGCGGAAGTTGCACAGGGCAACGCTTGGCAGGCAGTTGGTGAGTTCATTACTATACTCCTAAAATCTAATATGGGTCTGATATGGGGTCAAAGCTATCAGAACGCAAGCCCCATGACCAATATACCCCCTATAAAGCGCGATTTTAGAGTGACAAAAAAAGGGCTAAAGCCCTTTTTTCTGATTGTAAAAATAGCTCAAAGCCCATTGATATAAAGGCCAAATGAGTAAGCTACTTAATAAAGGCGCCCAATATTGCCAAGTGTTGCCCGCTTGTGCATAACCCGTAACACCACGAATCCACAAGCTCAATAGCATATAAAGCCCCAATACAGCCAAAATCAGAGCAAATTGTTGGAAATAAGCTTCGGGTGTCATGCGCCCTCCTAGACGAATGGACAAGTATCCCACCATCACTAATTCAAGCGCATGTTGACCTAATAAAGAGTTATGTAAAACATCCATTAATAAGCCAATAATAAAAGCCATCCATAATCCAACTCGATGCCCTAGTACTAATGCCCAATGAATTAAGGCTAAAGCTACCCATTCAGGACGCCACATTTGAAAAGGCTCTGGTAGCGGAATAATGCTTAAAATAACGGCTAATAGCATCGATACAACGACTGCACCAAAAAACCGTGGAGTAACAGGCGTCATGGTGTTTTCCTTGTGGGAGCAGTATGTGTAGTAGTAGGAGTAGTACCTGCTGAATGATTTTGAGCAGGTGTAGTAGCATGATGAACAGCGGAATTACTAGCTGGCTGACCGATAGGCTTATCACCTGTAGTCTCAGGAGTGGCTACCTCAGATTTTACTCCTTGAGATTTCTTAGGCCACATCAACAGTACTTCGCGGGTTTGCTCGAAATTTACCAAAGTTTCAGTAGTAATTTGTGCAAACTGGCTACTTTGATCGTAATTAATCCCATCTTTCACCACTCGCGCCACAGGAAAATCCGCTGGAAATAACTCATCCAATCCTGAGGTTACAAAAATGTCACCCTCTTGAATTTTATCTTCCACCAAAATCACATTATCTAACTTTAACGTATTAGTTTTACCCGTACCTAAAGCTAACGTTGTAAATCCTGTGCGTTGATTACGGACAGGAATGGCATGGCGCTGATCGGTTAGTTGAATAACAGTCGCACTGAAGGGACTGACGGAAAGTACTTGACCGTAAATTCTGCCACCTGCCAGTACTACTTGTTTTTCATACACCCCATCACGAGTACCTTTATTTAAAGTCACAATACGTCTAACTCGATCACCAGAGGATGCTAAAATCTCAGCCATAGAGAACTCATAGCCATCGCGTGGATTAGCTTTTAATTCATGACGTAAGCGTTCATTTTGCTGCTCCACTACTACCATATCTTGATAACGCGCTTCATAAAGACGTAATTGATCTTTTAAAGTATTATTTTCTAGCGTTAGATTAGTTTGGTCTGTAAAAAACGTAGCCGTTTCATTATAAACACGAAAAGGTACATCAACTGACCATTGTAATGGATAAGCTAAAATCGAAAATAGCGTTCGGACTGGCGCCATTGATTCAGTTTTCCGATAATCAATAGCCATCAAAGTTAAGGCTAACACCACCAGCAAAATAAACTTTATTGTAAGCCCCGGCGCTGAATGAAAATTGCTGTTACTAATGTCCGCCTCCATGCCACACAGGCTAGAGTTATATTTTTATCAATCTTAGTATGGCAACTGGTCTTAAAAAGCTAAGCAACCAGTTGTCTAGGCCATTAAAAATGTAAGAGTGAGTGATACTACTAAAACTTATTAATCAGTAGATAAGAAAGCATCCCCTTCTGCTTCTAACATCTCTAGAATGCGACCACCACCCCGCGCCACACATGTCAATGGATCATCAGCAATCACCACTGGAATACCTGTTTCTTCCATTAACAAGCGATCCAAGTCACGTAGTAATGCACCACCCCCTGTCAAGACAATACCGCGATCAGCCACGTCCGCACCTAATTCAGGAGGTGTTTGTTCTAATGCTGTTTTTACAGCACTGACAATCCCAAAAAGTGGTTCTTGCAAAGCTTCTAAGATTTCATTGCTGGTTAAAGTAAAGCTACGAGGTACACCTTCAGATAGGTTACGACCTTTGACTTCGATTTCGAGTAACTCTTTACCAGGATAAGCGGAACCAATTTCACACTTAATCCGCTCGGCAGTCGCTTCACCAATCAGCATGCCGTAGTTACGACGTACATAACTGATAATGGCTTCATCTAAACGATCACCACCAATCCGTACTGAGGCGGCGTATACAATACCGCGTAAGGACATAATAGCCACTTCTGAAGTACCACCACCGATATCAAGTACCATGGAGCCTACTGCTTCATCCACAGGAATACCTGCACCTAATGCCGCAGCCATCGGTTCTTCAACTAAATAAACCTTACGTGCACCTGCACCTAAAGCAGAGTCTTTAATCGCACGACGTTCCACTTGAGTTGCGCCACACGGGACACATATTACTACTCGTGGGCTAGGACGCAGGATACGACCAGAATCAACTTTACGAATAAAATGCTGCAACATTTTCTCGGTATAAGTGAAGTCCGCAATAACGCCGTCTTTCATCGGGCGAATAGCAGTAATATTTTCAGGGGTACGCCCCAACATTTTTTTGGCTTCGATTCCTACGGCTTCAATCGACTTCGGACCGCCTGGGCCACGGTCTTGGCGGATAGCAACAACGGAAGGCTCATCCAGCACAATCCCTTTACCACGCATATAAATGAGGGTATTCGCCGTGCCAAGATCGACAGAAATATCATTGGAAAACAAACCAGATATGGCTTTGAACATTTTGTTAGTCCGAATAATGCTAAATTTAAAAGTTAGTTGCAGAAACGTCCTGTCAGATTCTGGTTATTCCTTGCAAACAAGCCCTGCCTGCCCAGGCGCAAACAGTTGCCAAATGTAGCAACCGAGATAGTTTTGAGCAAGCCAACAGATATGATAAGTTCTCAATACTCTAAAGATTGCACCATCGCAGGCAAATCCTTGCTGAACTAAACGACATTTCACCTATTGGATGACTATGAGTACTGATATTTTACACCGCTTTTTACTCGAAACGCCTAATGTGCGCGGTGCATGGACATGCTTAGAGCATACATGGCAACAACTTACCTCAAAAGCTGAATACCCTGAGGCCATTCAAACCCTATTAGGAGAGGCACTAGCCGCTGTTACCTTGCTATCTACTACTATTAAACACTCGGGCTCTATCATTTTACAACTACGGGGTGATGGTCCAGTACATTTAGTAGTGGTTCAAATCCAAGCTAATGGCGCCGTGCGGGGTCTTGCACGGTGGTCTGCCATTCCTGAAGATACTAGCTCCCTCAGTGTTATAGTAGGAACAGGACATATCGCTATTACCCTAGATTCTGAAAAAGAATCAGAACGTTACCAAGGTATTATAGCCTTAGAAGGCGACTCATTAGCACAGGCTTTAGAGAATTATTTCCAACAATCTGAGCAAATACCTACCCGTCTTTATTTAACGGCTAATGCACAACGTTGTGCAGGTCTTTTATTGCAACGCTTACCCGGTCAAGAACCCGATCAAGAGGGTTGGGAGCGAGTAGGTTTACTGCTCGATACCGTAACGGCTCCTGAGTTATTACAATTAAATGCGGAGCAAGTACTTTATCGACTCTTTCATGAGGAAGATGCCAGAATCTTTGATCCGAAAGCCATTTTCTTTCAATGCAGTTGTAGTACTGAGCGTATTGAGCGCATGTTGCTTACCTTGGGCGAGACAGAGGTGAACGATATTTTGGCAGAACAAGGCAAAATTGAAATCACCTGTGACTTTTGCAATACCCGTTATAGTCTTGATGCTATTGATATAAAACAATTGTTTTTAGCTAACATAGCACCTACTAACAACACCGTACACTAATAACAAAACCTAGGACGCCCTATGCGTGTATTAATCGTTTACGCCCATCCCAATCCTCAGAGCTTTAATCATGCTCTACTGGAACATTGCCAACAGGGTTTAGTCGAGGCTGGTCACGAGGTCAAAATTAAAGACTTATATGCTGAAGATTTTGACCCCGTCCTTCGTGCTGAACATTTAGCTGAATTACAGCAAGGCATTATTCCGACTAAAATTCGGCATGAGCAAGAGGCGCTGTTATGGGCACAAGGATTAATCTTTATTTATCCACTGTGGTGGTTTGGGCGTCCGGCTATTTTAAAAGGCTGGTTTGACCACGTCTTAACCCGTGGTGTAGCGTTTGATTATTCAGCTGATGGAGTCAAAGGTTTACTACCTCATCAACGCGCTGTAGTACTCATCACAGCCGGTGGCTCGCAAGAGTACTTTCAAGAAGTAGATGCCGAAAGCCTAATTCATCGTCCCATGACACAAGGTACTTTGTCCTATTGTGGTATTCCTCAAGTGGATCAGTTTATTTACTACAATATTCCCACCATGAGTGATGCAGAGCGCTTAGCGATACTAGAGCAAGCAAAACAATTAGGTAGAAACTTTAATGCTTAATTACCGAATCTATGGCGACTTGACCACGCCAAGTACTCCTTTAATTGTCCTACATGGCTTATTAGGGGCTTTAGATAATTGGCATACCTTTGCTACTAAGTACTCGACTACTCAACCCATTATCGCGATTGACATGCGTAATCATGGCAATTCGCCACCTGTTGCAGGTATGACCTACCAGCTCATGGTTGAAGATATTATTGAAGTACTCGACTCCTTAAAAATCGAGTACTTTGATTTAATGGGACACTCTATGGGGGGTAAAGCCGCGATGGTTTTAGCTACCCAATACCCTAATAAGGTGAAGCACTTAATAGTGGTGGATATTGCACCTTTCACCTACCGCCCCCGTTTACAAACTTTATTACAGGCTATGAACTCAATTCCTTTGAGTACTTTAAAAAGTCGTAAGGAAGCTGATGAACAACTCAGCGAAGTCGTCACAAATGCTTTTGAGAGAGGATTTTTGCTGAAAAACTTGAGTCGTCAAACGGATGGACAATTCAAATGGTTGTGTAATTTGAGTGAAATTACCCGTAATTATTTAAAAATAGTGAGCTTTCCAATACTTGAGCCTACTTATCAAGGGGCGGTGTTAGAAATCGCAGGTAAGCAATCAGACTATGTAACGGATGAAACGTGGAAACAGATGCAAGTACTTTTTCCACAAGCATCCTTAGAATACATCTATGAAGCAGGGCATTTGCCACATGTGCAAACGCCTGAGCGCTTTGAAGAATTAGTGCGAAACCTTTTAAACTAGTAGACGTTACACTAAAGGTACTCGGTAGGTATTCACCCGACGCGACCATCCTGCTAACCAACGCTCCTCACCACTACCTGAAGGGGCGTTTTGTACGCGGCGGTTAAGTACTTGCATGGCGGCATCCGCAAAAGCATGTAAGGCATCTTGTCCGGGCTGAGCAGGGCGCATGGTTTCAAGTACTTGCAGTAAGCCCCAGTTTTGACCGCGATAGCCTCCACTACGATTTAAACCTTCACCCTTGAAATTCACATAATCAATAATGGCGTACCAACCCCCAGGCGTATTGGCTATCGCATTAAGATTTTGTGCAACTAGAGGGCGTAAATGATCGGGTGAAGCTTTGACCAACTTAGGCATCGCTAAACGGGTACGATCCACAATATATTGAGCTTGCAACTCACGAGTTTGGAACAAAATATTTTGTAAATCCTGAACCTGTCCAGCATTTTTCGCACGCTGCAACTCTGCTTTAGTACGCCACGGAGCACCAGTATGACGAGCTTGACGCACCCATTCTGGTAAACGCACCCCATTACGCTCTAAATGATCCAGTAGTTGTGGGAATGTGTTACCAAAACGTGCTGAGCGTCCAGCAGGATACCACGTAAAATGCCCAATCCCCATTGAGGCAAAGTTTTCACCGTCATTCCAATGCACAAGATTACTGGCACTACCTCCACTTTCATTTTGGAAAATTTGCTCACCAATTTTGCGCAACTCATTCCATTGTAGAGCGGGCATTCCATTGCCCAACTCTACAGGTTGGTCTGGTTGCATAGGCTGCGTGGGCGAATACGCCACCGCTTGATAATCGCCCTGAGTTTGACCGGAGCCAGTCTGATAGGCTGACTGCTGGTAAGGACGCTGACGTTGCGGACGTGGCGCGGGACGAACAGGAGGTCGAGATTGTTGTTGTTGATTAAATTGATAACCAGAACCAAAGCCATTATCTACCTGAGAAATCACAGTATGATTAGGACCACTGTTTTTGGCTTGATTGGCACTTTGTGGCGATGAGCCTGGCTCGGCCTCTGGAATCGATTGAGATGGACTACAAGCGGTTAGTTGTACCCCCGCCATCACAAAAAGAACCGCCCAGGTTCGTTGTTTCATTGCTTAGCCTCGCACTTATTTTTATATCGTTATAGCGAGCCGATGTTGTTTTTTTATAAACGGCCCTTATTGTGCTTAAGGCTATAATTTATTAAATCGAATTGCTACAGATTTTTGACGAGCTAACTAGGAGAATATTTTTACCCAAAATTATTCATAATTAGCCACTGCTGCCATTAAGCGCTCCTTCACCAAACCCCGTAAACTCTCCGGTTCTATCACCGTCACAGAAGACCCACGGCGTAAAATCTCCCCCACTAATTCGGTAGGGTTGCCATACGGAATCTTTAATAAATAGCTACCATCCTCGTGTTTCTGACTGATCTGATTAGGATGCCATACTTCATTTTCAACCCAACGCGCTGCCTCCGCATTAAATTTAAGTACGGCAATATCTTTCACTTCGCCTGAGAAAATACCAAAGGTATCAAACAAACCCGATTTGAGTAGCTCAGGGTCGACACGCTCACTAGGCTGATCTAACTTTTCAACATGCTTAAAGCGATCTAAGGAAAATAGCTTTAAAGTACTGGATTCATGACACCATGCCGCTAAGTACCAATTATCCCGATAGAAAATCAATTTTTGCGGTGATAAATGATGCGTTGACTCTTGATTAGTAGAGCGCGAATGATAACTGGCTTTGAGTTGCTTACCTTGTATGCAAGCTCCTGCGACGACCTCAAAGTACTGGTATTGTCCTAAACGCTTGCCTTGCGGAATCACGCTAATAATATCGGCTAAATTATCATCAGGTTTAATTTCAGCACCATAACGCAAAATGGAATCAACCCGATCTTTTAAGAGCTGAATTTCGTCTTGTAATAGTTCGGGGTCAAAATGGCTGATCAACTGCTGCATGGTCAGCAGGGCATAGATTTCTTTTTCAGATAACCATACCCCCGGTAGCTGGTAAAATGCTTTTTGATCAGGCACATAGAAGTAACCATTGCGCTTAGCATCATATTCAATGGGTGCGCCTAAACGATCTCGTAAAAACTCTAAAGCGCGACGTACTGACTTTTCTGAGCACTCCAAACGCTCCTCTAAAGTTTTACGGGGTATAGGTAATCGCGCCTGCATTAATAAATTATGTAATTTTACAATCCGCTCTGTGCGTTCCATAGTATGAACCCTCGTTTAGACGCGTCTAACTTAATCCAGTTAGGGTACTCGCACAATATAAATAGATAAACTATAACAACGGGCTTTTTAGTATGAAAAAATTAATATTGAGTGGCTGCTTAGGCTTACTACCGTTAAGTACTTATGCGATCAGTCATAATCCAGATGTCAATCGCAGTCCTCTCCAAACTCAAGATCTCTCCGTTTCTTTTAATAATAAATCATTAGGATATTACAAAGGCGACTCGATTTGGGAGGATTGGGTCACCCTAGCATGGGATGGAACCAAAAATCGCGCCCAAATCTACGCAGATAAAGATCACCAACTGGATCATTTTTTACGGATCAACTACCCAAAAGATGGGGTGGGACCTTTACATAGTGGCGCACAATTTTTGGTGCATTTACCGCCTTCAGATGAGTATTGGCTGACTTATAAGGTGCGTTTTAATGGTCATTTTGATTTTAAATTAGGCGGTAAATTGCCCGGCTTTGCTAGCGGTCAGGGTAAATATGCCAATGGTGTTATTCCCACGGATGGCAAAGGTTGGACGGCACGATTGATGTGGGTACGTGATGGAGAATTAGTACCCTATCTTTATTATGTGGATATGCCCAAAGAAAATCGCTGGGGACATTTTTGGTCAATGGGTAGTTTTATAAAACCCGATCAGTGGCATACCATCACTCAACACGTCCGCCTTAATACAAATGGACAACGCAATGGGCTATATCAAATTTGGATTGATGGTAAACAGGTGGCTAATAAAGCGGATATGTTGTGGCGCTTTGGGAATTATGGGCAGATTGATTCGTTTATTTTTGGTACTTATCACGGGGGGGCAACGCCTGAATGGGCACCTAGTTGGAATAGTACTGCCGATTTCGATGATATGAGCATTAGTCGACAAATGCCTACTTATTTACGCAATACCCCAGTGGTTCAAACAGCTCTTCACCGCTCACCACAATCTCCCTCCCTACAACGCACACAAATTACAAATCATGCTCTCCCCCTTAGTGCTGTTAACAGTAATGTACCTGCTCAAATAGCGATTAACTCCAGACCCGTACTCAAAATGGCTCAAGTCCCGCTTGCTAGACCATTACGCCCTGTTCTTAAGCGCTTTATTCGCACCACGGCTGTACCAAACTCTGTCGCTACTCGACTGAACACTACCTTCCAAAAACGCTAATTGAGCCGAGTACTGGTTTTAGGAATAATGCTACTCCTTTGAGATTTAAACTTTTAAAGGAGTACTTATGAAAACGTGGATGTGTGTGGTGTGTGGCTGGGTTTATGAAGAAGAACACGGTTGGCCGCAAGATGGCATTCCGGCTGGTACTAAATGGGAGGATGTCCCAACTGATTGGCGCTGTCCTGAATGTGGGGTAGGCAAGGATGACTTTGTAATGATGGAGATTTGAAAAATCTGATGTTATATAAATTTAGGATTACTTATGCAGTTAATTAATAAAATCGTCAAAACCCAAACATAGCAAGTATGTGGCGTGTACTTTAACTAATTTTATATATAGTGTCGCAATTTAATATAATAGCAATTATAATTTCTAATCATATACAGATTTTTAACAGTGTTTTTCAACTATTGGATACATCTGGCGCATCTCACTGCAATGAGTATTTTGGGGTAAGGGCTTTTTTAGATGTTATATCCCCTTAGTTTAGTAAACTATCTAAAAACCCAGATAAATATCAAATATGGCTGAGACTAGTATAAGGACTTTAAATGGCTAAAAAAGTTAACTTAGATGCCCTTATTCCAAGGGAAGACTTTGATTTAAGAGAGAATGCTGGTAGTAGCTCAAGAAATATTTCAACTCTTGCTGTAAGGGATTTAGAACACAACTCCTTTTTTTACTCTGTTTTAAGAAAATCCGACTTTCAAAGGAAAACAAATGAGTGGGATGCAGAAAGAATAACTTCATTAATTGAGAGCTTTCTTGATGGAGATCTTATACCTGCCGTTATTTTATGGAAAAATGGTGCTGGATATACTTTTGTTATCGATGGTGCACATAGAATCAGTGCTTTAGCAGCATGGATTAATAATGACTTTGGTGACGGTGCTATATCAAAGCAGTTTTATGACGGAATAATTCCAGAAGAGCAATTAGAAACTGCCGAAAATACAAGAATAAAAGTTAGGAAAGAAATAGGATTGTATGATGAGTACCTTCTTGCTATCAAAAACCCTGATAAGGTAAAGAAAGAAATAATTGATCGAGCAAAACTAATAGGAAACATAGCAATTCAAGTTCAATGGGTTGAGGGTGATGCAAAAAAAGCTGAAGCATCATTTTTCAAAATCAATCAAAAAGCAGCGCCTATTGATATAACAGAGTTAAAGCTATTACAGGCTCGTAGGAAACCAAATGGAATTGCTGCCAGAGCAATACTCAGAGCAGGCAAAGGTCATAAGTATTGGTCATTATTTTCTGAAGAAAATCAAATTGAAGTGCAAAAGCTATCAACTGAAATTAATACTATATTGTTCAAACCAACATTAACTACACCGATAAAAACCTTAGATATACCTATAGCTGGAAAAAATCTATCATCACAAGGACAAATGCTCGTCTTAGACTTTGTTAATATTACTAATGGCATTAACTTAAAAACAAAATTAGATGATGACAAGGAAGGTTTTGAAACTATAAAGTTTCTAAAAAAATGCTTAAAAATCGCAAAATTGATTAATAGTAATTACCCTTCATCTTTAGGCTTGCATCCTGCCATCTATTTTTATGCTAGAAATGGACGGCATAAGCCTGCATCTTTCATGGCGGCAATCGAATTTATTATTCACTTAAAAAACACAAACAAGATTAACTCATTTATATTAGTAAGAAAAGATTTTGAAAATATAATTATTAACTCCGAAAACCTCATACAACAGATAGTGAGAAGATATAGGAGTGGCTCCAATAATGTGGAGCATGTACGTAATTTTTATATGGAAATAATTCAACAATTAAATAATAACATCTCTCCTAAACAGATTATAGAAAATATCCTCAAGGACAAAAGATTTGATTATTTATCAATACGTGATACTGATATTAATGAAATTACTAATAATGATTTTTCTAGTGATAGAAAATCTGAGATTTTCATACGTGAAGCACTAACAAATACAATACGATGTAATATTTGTGGTGGCTACATACATAAAAACTCGATTTCCTTTGATCATGTTATCAGAAAAGAAGATGGTGGTGTAGGTAGTGTGGAAAATGGACAACTTACACATCCCTACTGTAATACAGGCTACAAGAACTAAGCCTAATCCTAATTAGGGTGCAAATAAACTAATAATTGTAGCATATTAAGGGGTTTGATGATTTTTATACTCAAATGGATTTAGTAATTTAACATCAAACCCCTCAAAATCAGTAATATTACGGGTCACTACTATCAACTTATTTACCTGAGCAATAGCCGCAATCATGGCATCTTCATATAACGTGTCTGATTTTTTGTGCATTAGTTTTGCCCAAGCTCTGAAAGCTATTCCATCTAAAGACAAAATATTATAAGTAGCGGCTACTTGATCTAGCCACACTTCTAATTCAGTCGCTCGGTGGGGATTTTGATCACGAGTTAACTCTATGCCTGCCTGAATTTCAGCTAATGTGACTGACGACAGGTATAACTCCTTATCATCTACCGATTGTAACCAAGCCACTACAGCACCATGAGGTTTTTGTCGTCTTAACTCGGAGACCACATTAGTATCTAATAAGTACATGTCTATAAAGCCTCTCGCACAGGTCTTCTACGCGCCTGCCCACGCTCTAGTAGCCTCCAATCGTCACGTCCACTATTAGATAACAGCAAATCCTTCAAAGAGGGCGCAGCATTAGCGTGAAGTCTTCGCCACACCTCTACTGGTACTAGTACAGCCGCCTCTACCCCACGACGAGTCACTATTTGTGGCCCCTCAATAAGACAAGTATCTAAAAACTCACTAAAACGCGATTTTGCGTCTTGCACTGCCCAAGTTTGCATAATAACATCCACCAAAAATGACTAGTTATATGACCAGCTTAATTCAATTCTGTTTAATCAGCAAGTACCTAGATCAAAGTACTGTCATCCTCTCTTGTAACCCCCACAACCTGACCACTCACACCGCTTAGTTTTATGTTAGACTAACCGCCATTTTTTACAGTATTCGACAATAGGTGTAATCATGGCTGGCCATAGTAAGTGGGCAAATATAAAACACAAAAAAGCAGCGGTTGATAAAAAACGCGGCAAGATTTGGACAAAGCTTATTCGTGAAGTCACAGTAGCCGCGCGTGAGGGCAAAACGTCTGATCCTAATGCCTCACCCCGCTTACGCCTCGCAGTAGACAAAGCGTATGCGGCTAATATGCCTAAAGATACTATCGAACGTGCTTGCAAACGTGGCTCAGGTGAATTAGGCGCGGAAAACTATAGTGAAGTCCGTTACGAAGGATATGGTCCTGGTGGCGTTGCAATCATCATTGAAACTGCGACCGATAATGTGAACCGTACCGTATCCGAAGTACGTCATGCGCTGACCAAAAATGGTGGCAATATGGGTACGAGCGGCTCAGTAAGCTATATGTTTAATAAGCTTGGAGTACTGAGCTACGCGCCCGGTGTAGATGAAGACAAACTCATGGATGCTGCACTAGAAGCAGGTGCAGATGATGTCATTATGGCAGACGATGGTTCGGCTGAAGTACTCACCTCTCCTGAAAACTACGCGGGTTTAGTGGATGCCTTAACCAAAGCAGGTTTAACTCCAGATGATGCTGAAGTCACCGAACGTGCGGATAATCTCACAGCGGTTGACCTTGAAAACGGTGAGCGTTTATTAAAACTCGTCGACATGCTTGAAGACCTCGATGATGTACAAGAAGTGTTCCACAATGGCGACATTCCACTTGAGTTATTAGAGTCTGATGAAGACTAAACGCATCATGGGTATTGATCCCGGCTCGCGTTTTACGGGAGTTGGGATTATCGATAGCGATGGGCAACGAGTTAAACACGTCCATAGTGATTGCATCAAACTGGGCGATCGCCCTATTCCCGAACGTTTAGGCATGATTTTCACTGGACTCACGGAGCTGATTAAACTTTACCAACCGGATGAGTTTGCGATTGAAAGTATTTTCGTGGCAACTAATGCGGGTGGGGCATTAAAGCTCGGTCAGGCTCGTGGTGCAGCGATTTGTGCAGCCGTAGTGAATAATATCAGTGTGCATGAATACAGCCCCCGCGAAGTCAAACAAGCCACGGTCGGCAAAGGCTCAGCGGATAAGACCCAAGTGCAGCATATGGTGAAGTACTTACTCAACCTACATGGCAAACTACAAGCCGATAGCGCCGATGCTTTAGCCGTAGCCATTTGTCACAGTCACGCCAGCCACCTTAATAATCGTATTCAACAAGCAGGTTTAACATGATTAGCTCATTACGGGGCAAAGTACTCCTCAAACAACCTCCAGAGTTGATGATTGAAGTGATGGGGGTCGGTTATGAAATGCAAGCCTCGATGAATGTGTTTTATGCCCTCCCCATCGAAGCTGAAGTTGAAGTCATTGTTTATACGCATTTAGCTGTTCGTGAGGATGCCCATACCTTATATGGCTTTGTATCACTGAATGAGCGCAGTACGTTTCGCCAACTCCTCAAAGTTAATGGTGTAGGCCCTAAACTTGCCCTCGCCATTGTGTCAGGTATGACTACGATTGAGTTGTATCAAATCATTCATGCTGCCGATATTGCTGCGCTTAGCCGTATTCCGGGAGTCGGTAAAAAGACCGCGGAACGCTTAGTAGTGGAATTAAAAGACCGCTTGCCGAAACCGAGTGAGAGTACTTTAGCGAATACCCCCTCACGCACCAGTGTTTCTAACCCTGCCGAAGAAGCGTTAAATGCATTGCTAGCTCTTGGCTACAAACAGCCTCAAGCTGAGAAGATGGTAGAAACCTTTAAAGATCAAGGTTTGACCGTCGAAGAAATGATCCGCCAAGCCCTCCGTGCCAGCCTAAAGTGACAAAACTGACAATCCGCTTGTCAGCCGATCAGTTGTCACCCATAAACTCTTAATTTCGTCATTTGTGTCACTTCCTGACACTAGCAAGTCTAGTGTCAAAGTACTTATCTTAAATTGTCATTTTATATATTCATTAAAAATCAATAACTTATATTTTTATAGGGTAGTTGGCACAGCCATTGCATTATAGTAATCAACAAGGATGAAACAAAATAAAAACAACAACAAAATAATAAAAAAACGGCTAACGGAATAATAACAATAACAAACTAGCAAAGCCTAAAGCGGTCAAGCGAGCCTAAACAGCAGAACAATAAGAAGCTCGCAGCTTAATTAGGTAAAACGATCAACAGCAAGCCCTAAGAGGTAGAGAGTAGACATAAATCTCTAATAAAAATAAATAGTCTACCATGCCTCGATTCCGATACCCCCTGCGTCAAAAACAGGGGGAATTTTAAGGCGAGCGATAATAAGAATTACAAAACGATCAACAGCAAGCCCTAAGAGGTAGAGAGTAGACATAAATCTCTAATAAAAATAAATAGTCTACCATGCCTCGATTCCGATACCCCCTGCGTCAAAAACAGGGGGAATTTTATAAGGTTGCTCAGCTTGATAATTAATTAATAAGAACCCAACCCCATAAGCCCCAATGAGAAGCAAACTAAATGGGACAAACACGTAATAGTGAAACCTTGAAAGTACTTCTCACTTTTTGATCCCCTCAGCAATGGGGGGATGTTTTAAGAATAAGAAAAACAAATAACGAGTGTCCTTTGTTATTTAAATGTTTAAGCTCCTTTATGGGAGCTTTATTTTTTAGTGACCTCTTTACCTACATCGCCCTCTTCCATTAGCCTAGCTTGTATCCCCTTAGAACATCGTGTTCTTCCTCACTAAAGGATTAGTCATGGCTCTGGTTACGCTTTCCCTAACCCCTCTTAAACAAACCTTTTGGACTCAAGGCTTTAGACCCTTTTTTCTAGGCGCCGGTAGCTTTGCAATACTGAGTGTTATCCTGTGGTTAGGATTATATGGCTTACATTGGCAACTATTACCGCCTCACTATCCACCGTTATGGTGGCACATGCATGAAATGATCTTTGGCTATACCTTAGCCGTCATTGCTGGATTTTTACTAACGGCGGTCAAAAACTGGACTCAAATTACCCCTGCACCCCCTATTTTATTAAAAGTGCTGGTAGTACTTTGGTTAGTAGCTCGCTTACTGCCGTTTTCACCTTTACCTAATTACCTAGTGGCTTTAGCAGACCTGAGCTTTGACTTATTATTGGTAATACTGATAGGCAAATCACTACTTAAAGCCAAACACTATAAACAATTGCCTATTTTAGGTATTTTATCAGCGCTCACTCTTACTAATGGTTTTTTCTATTTAGGATTATTAGGCTATAACGCTAATGGTTTATTGATAGGTTTATATTTAGGCTTTTATATAATACTAGGGCTGCTCATGGTAATGGGCAGACGTGTTATTCCCTATTTTATTGAGCATGGTATTAATACTCCCTTTAAGGCTACACAATATCGCTGGTTAGATATTTTAATTATCATTACCTTTATAATGTTCGTAGTCAGTGAAATGATTGGATTCAGTACTCAAAATAATACTGCTCAAACCTTTTCAGGAATTTTAGCGGTCATTCAGGCTTTATTACATGGTTTTAGATTATGGGGTTGGTATCATCCTAATATTTGGGGAATGCCTTTACTGTGGTCACTAGTACTAGGGTATGGCTGGATCAGTGTTGGCTTTCTTTTAAAGTATTTTCATGTAGTTGCTGATGTGCCCTACTCACAAAGCATTCATGCTTTTGCTTACGGAGCGTTAGCTATGATTACCGTCAGCATGATGTCTCGCGTAGCTTTAGGGCATAGTGGACGTAATGTGAATAACCCTCCGAGCCTTTTAAGAATTATTTTTATTTTATTATTTGCTGGAGCTTTTATTCGGGTATTTTATACTTGGATAGTGCCCGAGTACTATGAAATATGGATAATACTCAGTCAAAGTATTTGGATACTTGCATTCACTGCATGGACTATCACTTATTTCCCTATTTTTACTAAACCTAGCCAATAATAACTAAACTCAACTAGTACTTTAGTCATTTAATGCTAGTACTTTAGTCATTTAATGCTAAAGTACTAGCATTAAAGCTACTCAAATTGTTTAGCCTGCTCCCACGCTTCATCCATTTGCTGCAAGGTGGCTTGCTCTAAGGTAATGCCTTGCTCTTTTAATAATTGCTCTACTTTTAAAAATCGATTTTCAAATTTTCGATTGGTTAAACGTAAGGCATTATCAGCATTTACCCCCAACATACGTGCTAAATTAGTGGTACCAAAAATCACATCGCCCACTTCCTCCTCAATCCTTGCAAAGGGTTCTTGATTCGCAACAGCTTCGATGACTTCTTGTAATTCTTCTTGGATTTTAGGCAGTACTTGTTGCCAATGCTCCCAATCAAACCCCACTTGTGCGACACGTTTTTGTATTTTTTGACTCCGTAATAAGGTCGGCAAAGTACTAGGGATATTAGCAAATAAGGTAGGCGTACTTTGAGTACTGGATTCTTTAGCCAGACGCTCTTGCTGTTTAATAGCCTCCCAAGCCTGTTTTTGCTCTTGCTCATTCGCAAATGAAGTATCGCCAAAAATATGCGGGTGGCGACGCTGCATTTTTTCAGTAATCCCCTTGGCAACCTCATTAAAATTAAATAATCCCTGCTCATCAGCAATCTGTGCCATAAATACAATTTGCAATAATAAATCGCCCAACTCGTCTTTTAATGACTCGGCATCATTACGATCTACGGCATCCGCAACCTCATAAACTTCCTCAAGGGTATAAGGCAAAAGGGTTTGCCATGTCTGACGTTTATCCCAAGGGCAACCTGTTTCAGGGTCACGCAAACGCTGCATAACTTGTAATAAATCTATGATTGCTTCTGCCATGAGTTATCCCCTTTGATTTGAAATATCGCTCAAGTATGCCAGTTTTAAAAGAGTTCCCCTAATCTCATTAGCTCACACTTTTTTAAGACTTTTTGTTATCAAGAAGGGATTTAAACCACTAAAAATCTACGACGGGTTCAGGGTATTTTATAAAAAGTTGTCCACAATAGTTTTAACGTTTCTGAAATAATACCGTTTGTCAAGATACATGAATGCTGACTGAAGCCATTTTAATTAACTCACTGATTTTTATGCTATTGATATTTTCGATTAACGGACGGTTCATAAAGCTCAAACCTTGCTAGAGTGAGACTTAGCAAGTACTTTTACAAAGTTATGCACAGACTTATCCACAGGCTAGCTGAATAGAAAGCATTTTTACAGTACCGACAAAGAGTTGTAGATTTACCACATTAAAGTACTCAATCAAGTTGGGAGTACTTGCCCCTGCTGGGGCTATTGATCGTGGCATAATGAATATTTTAGGTACGAGTACTTTTCTATAAAGAGTCGTTTGAGTACTTAGATTTTTCAAATTTACGCTAAGATGTGGCTATGAATAGTTTACCTCCTGTTATCCATGTGGCGGTGCATCGCCCGTTTTACAGCACCCTTGATTATAGTTATGACCCTAAGTCGGATGAGATACCTACAGGCTCACGCGTTGAGGTGAAATTAGCGGGACGCTCAACCGTTGGCTTAGTCATGGGTCATAGCCCTACGCCTACACTCGCTGATCCTAAAAAGCTTAAACCTATGACTAAACTCATGGATAGTGAGCCTATTTTAGATGCGCATTTAGTCGAATTATTAACATGGTCAGCGCAGTACTATCATGAGCCAATTGGCGAGGTCGTATTTACCGCTTTGCCTGTTTTGTTACGCCAACAACGCCCCCTTAATTTACCGATTTGGTGGCAACTAAAACCCACTGAGCAAAACCCCACCGCAGACTTACAACGGGCTAAACGTCAATTGGCTTTATATGAATGGCTGAAAACTCAAGGGGGCTATGTCAGCGAGGAAGCTATCGCGGCATGGGCGGGTACAGGATGGCGGGTAGTGATGCGCCATTTGGTAGAAAAGGGTTTGGTAGAAAGTACTACTTTGCCCCCCGCTCAAATTGAACACATTGCAGCAGCCCCCCATTTGACGCTGACTGATCAGCAACTGGACACTGTAGGACACATACAACAAACCATTGAACACCCCGTACTTAAACCGATTTTGCTGCACGGTATTACCGGAAGTGGTAAAACAGAAGTCTATTTACGCGTCATGGCTCCCATTTTAGCGCAGGGCAAACAAGTACTTGTCCTCGTCCCAGAAATCAGTTTAACCCCTCAATTACTCAATCGGTTTCGCACGCATTATCCTCATGAGCGGATGGTGTGCTTGCATTCGGCTTTAACGGATCAAGAACGTTTACAATCATGGCTACAAGCTCGCCAACAACAAGTACGGATTATCATTGGCACACGCTCGGCAGTCTTTACACCCTGTCCTGATTTGGGGTTGATTGTTATTGATGAGGAGCACGATCTCTCGTTTAAACAGCAAGAAGGTTTTCGGTATCACGGACGCGATCTTGCGATTAAACGGGCGCAGATGCTTAATGTACCGATTATTTTAGGCTCAGCCACGCCCTCATTAGAAACCTTACACAATGCTACCAGTGGACGCTTTCATTATTTTCATTTAGCTCAACGCCCAGGCACAGCGAAACCGCCTTCGGTGCAATTACAAAGTACTCGCGGCCAGTCATTGCGAAGTGGCTTATCGGCTTTAACGTTGACTGAAATAAAGCAAACCTTAGCGCGACACGAGCAGGTCATGCTATTTATTAATCGGCGCGGATTTGCACCGGTTTTAAAGTGCTCTGCTTGTGGTTGGTCAGGGCAATGTGAGTATTGCAGCGCCAATATGACGTATCATTCGCGCCAAGGTAAATTGATTTGCCATCATTGCTCCGTAGAAAAATTCGTTCCAGAACAATGTCCTCACTGTGGTCATCACCATTTACTGACGCAAGGGCAAGGCACAGAACGCTTAGAATTAGTACTCGGACAAACATTTCCTCAAACGCCCATTATTCGTATTGATCGTGATAGTACTTCGCGTAAAGGCGCATTAGCCGAACGTTTACAACAAGTTCATGACAATCCCACCGCGATTTTAGTGGGCACACAAATGCTGGCTAAAGGACACGACTTTCCGAATTTAACTTTAGTAGTAGTACTGGAGGCTGATGCTGCATTAATGAGTTCGGAATATCATGCGCGGGAACGATTGGGGCAGTTATTAGTGCAAGTCGCAGGGCGAGCGGGACGTGCGGACAAATTAGGTCGAGTCATTATTCAAACTAACCATCCTGAAAACCCCGCTTTACTTACCCTACTGGAGCATGGCTATACGATTTTTGCTAAGCAGTTATTAGACGAACGTAAACGTTGGCATTACCCACCGTTTGGGTATCAAGCTCTTATTCGTGCTAATGCGCCTGAATTAAATGAAGCTTTAGAAGCTTTAGATAAAATTGCCGAGCATTTACAATTATTGGGCTTAGGTGGAGTCATTTTATTAGGGCCTACGACCGCGATGTTGGAAAAACGTGCAGGACGCTACCGAACCCAATTATTATTGCAATCGACTCAGCGTAAAGCCTTGCATAAATTATTGAATTACCTAACGCAAACCACTAAGCAGTTGAAATTTCCCGCTAGTGTACGTTGGTCTATTGATGTTGACCCCTTAGATTTAACCTAAACTTAAACTTCAATGTTGCGGTGCAGTCTTAAGTTACGCACCATTAGAGTATTGGCATATACTCCAATCCTTTTCGTTATACTTACGCAATAGTAATCTTGCCCTTTGATGGGGACTCATGGACATGACTAAAGACTTTAAAGAAGAAACCCGTACTGAAAACACTCAATACGGTGTGAGCTGGATGCTAGGTGGCGTAGCAGTCGGCTTATTAGCGGGTATTGTGATGTTTAAAATGATGGGAGGTAATCCTGCTACTAATGCAGCTCCTCCCGCTGAAAATACGCCTGTGAGTACGACTAAGGGCACTGCAATACCCGCTAATGGCGTGGTCAGTACTGAAAAATCTAGTGTACCTGCCACACCAACCCCCCCCGAAACTACACGTCCGGGGTTTAGCTATCATGCGGTATTACCCGTCATTAGTATGGATGAGTCATTAGCCCCAATTGCAGTGGCGGAAGAAAATCCAGAACCGCAACAAGCCGCCACAACTACTACTGAAAAAGAACCTAAAACTAAGCTAGATAAAGAGAAAACTGTCAAACCCGAAGCAAAACCTGCGGTTGAAAAACCAACGGCTAAAACAACAACGGTAGCCACTGAAGAGGCTGCCCCTGTTGGTAATTATATGTTTCAGCTAGGTGCTTATCGCTCTCAAGCGCCCGCCTTGGAGATGCAAGCTAAAGCTCGTAAATATGGTATGAACACGCGAGTTGAACAAGCTAATGTCAATGGTCAAGTGTGGTATCGCATTCGTATTGGCCCCACCCGTGATCAGGGTGTGGCCAGCCGCTGGCGGCAATCTATTACTGCAATGGGTATTGATCCCATTATGATCCGTATGTAATAGGTAGTTTTTTCACAATAGTTTGAAAGTACTCTACAATAAGACCGATAATGGCCGAATAACGATGATCGAGGAGATTGAGTAATGGCTTATTTGGATATGAATAGCGACGTAATTGTCGCTAATGCTAGCGAAACAGAACGCTCTACGTTTATTAAACGCACCTACTTACATTTAGGCTTAGCTATCTTAGCCTTTGCAGGGGTCGAAGCCTTATTAATCAGCTCCGGTATTGCAAAATCATTTGTGGGTGTATTAGCCGCTAATAAATGGATGTGGTTTGTAGTACTCGCACTATTTATGGGTGTTTCTTATATTGCCGATAACTGGGCACGCACCCCTATGTCACGTGAAAAACAATATATGGGTCTAGGCTTATTTATTATAGCTGAGGCTATTGTATTTATGCCTTTATTATATATTGCTTATAATTACGCACCTAATGTTATTCCTCAAGCAGGCTTAATGACATTAATGCTAGCAGGTGGTATTACTTTTACAGCTTTTACTACTAAGAAAAACTTTTCTTTCCTAGGGCCTATTTTAACCATTGGTGGCTTTGTTGCACTAGGGGTTATGTTAGCCAGTATGTTATTTGGCTTTAATTTAGGTTGGGTATTTGCAGCCATTATGGTGGTATTTGCTAGTGCTTCGATTTTATATAGTACTTCACAAATTATTCATGAATACCACACTGATCAATATGTTGCCGCTTCTTTAGGCTTATTCTCTAGTGTGGCATTATTATTCTATTACTTAGTACAATTACTGATGTCTTTAGGTAATAGTGACTAATATCGACTAGTAGATCTTAATAGTTTTAAGCAGCGCTCTTTGGGGCGCTGTTTTTTTTCGGCAGGGTTTTTCAATATGGCTACGTATGCAATGGGTGATTTACAGGGCTGCTATAGTTCATTAGTAGAATTATTAAAAGTCATTGAGTTTAACCCTACTCATGATCAGTTATGGTTTGCAGGTGATTTAGTCAGTCGTGGCTCTGAATCGTTAGCTACTTTACGCTTTGTAAAAAAATTGTGTGATCAGGGGGTAGCTCATACCGTCTTAGGCAATCATGACCTTAGTCTTATAGCGAGTTTTTATGGGACACGCAAACCTCATAAAAGCCTTACTGAACTAATGGATGCGCCTGACTATTCCGAGCTAGTACAATGGCTTAAACACCAACCGCTACTCCATTATGACCCCACTAAACAAGCTGTGCTTGTTCATGCTGGAATTGCTCCTCAATGGGATTTACCGACGGCAATTCGTTGTGCAGTAGAAGTAGAAAAAGAATTACAGCAACGTGACCCTAGTCATTGGTTATCACAAGTTTATGGTGATGAACCTGATCTTTGGGAAGATGCCTACTTAGTTGATATAGATCGCCAACGTTTTAGTATGAATGTATTAACTCGAATGCGTTACTGCTATGAAGATGGGCGCTTAGACTTTAATGAAAAAAATAGTCCTAAACAGGTCAATACCTCAACGTTAATACCGTGGTTTAACTATCCAAACCGAAAATCATTAGGCGTAAGAGTTATTTTCGGACATTGGTCTACTTTAGGGTATTACTTATCACCTGACGTTGTCGCTTTAGATACTGGCTGTGTTTGGAGTGGTAAATTAACTGCTTTTTGCTTAGAAACTGAAAAACATTATAGTGTTAATTGCAATTAACTGCCCATAGATATGAGTACTTTATGATTAAGCAAAAGTACTCAGCTTAATTACACTTATAATTATTGAATTTGTAAGATTTCTGATAAGAACTGCTCAATGGCGGGTAAGTCTGGAATAAAACAAAGCAACTTAGAAATTCTGACTTGACGGGCTACGTACGGACACCGTAAAAAATTCCCACTGAAATCATTACGTAAATTATCTTCTTTTAAATCGACAATTTGCATACCCCCCTGAACTCGAATGGCAATAAAGGGTAAGCCTGCATAAGTGGATACAGTATGTAGAATTAAGTACTTACTATCAGTATTAGCACTTTCATGATTATTCATGCACATGGTTTCTAGGGAGATTACTGGTACTCGCCGACTCCGCCATGTTAGCCACCCCTCCATCCCCTTTGCTGTACTTTCTTCTAATTCACCATTAGTCACTAATTCAGCCAATAAACTAACTGGAAAAATTAAATTACCTTCATGCAAACGTAATACGGCACATTTTAAACTGTCGACTTTAGATAATCTCATGAAGCTAGCCCTTTCAATAGCGCACCACCTTCTAATAATTCACGAATCTTATCGAGCAGTGCTTGATTTTGATAAGGTTTACCTAGGAAATCACTAGCGCCTAATGCTGTAGCATGTTCACGATGTTTTTCGGCGGTACGAGAGCTGATCATAATCACTGGCAAATGTTTCCATTCTGGTGTTTGTCGTACATGGCGTAACAGCTCAAAACCATCCATACGTGGCATTTCAATATCTAGCAATAATAAATCAGGATTAAAGTCACGTAATTTTTCTAAAGCCTCCATACCATCTTTGGCTGTTTCCACAGCAAAACTTTCCGCCATTAGGAATTTCTCAGTGACCTTGCGAACGGTAATCGAGTCATCGACTACCATAATACGTGACTGATCATTAGCACGTTTCATTACAATGCCAGAATTGAGCTGTTGCGGCTGGCTATTGGGTAAGGGTGCTCGCACTAATTCGTGTAAATCAGGTAACAGTACTACTTGACCATCCGGTGTAATGGTAGCAGCCGAATACAATGAGCAATTTTTGAAAAGTACTCCCAATGACTGCATGACCACATCACGCCGACCTACGATACTATCGACCACCCACGCTTTCGCTTGACCGTTTAATAGCGTAAATAAAATCGGCAACATAGTGTCGTCTTGAATATCACGCAGTCCGCGTAATTTTAAGGCTTGCCCTAAGTAGCGTAACGGGTAATTAACCCCATCAAAGCTTAAGTACTCATTAGCTTGATTCAGCTGTTTCTTAACCTCTTCACCACTTAAGCGAATCAGTCCCTGAATACTACCCATCGCCAAACCATAAGTTTGGTTTTGAACGCTAACGAATAACACCGGATTAGAAGCCATGGTAAAGGGCACACGTAGAGAGAAAGTTGCTCCTAAACCTTGTACTGACTCAATCAGTAAGCTTCCCCCTAATGACTTAATCTCCGAAAACACCACATCCATACCTACCCCACGACCTGCAATTTGGCTGACCGTGGTAGCGGTGGTGAAACCGGGTTGGAGAATTAAACGATCTAGTTTTTCATCACTAATATCTTCGTGGGGTTTAATAAAGCCTTTTTCGACTGCCCGACGCCGCAATGCCACCCGATTTAAACCTGCGCCATCATCAATCACGCGAATCACTAGCTCAGCATCAGCCTGCACCACTTCTAACGTAATCAACCCTTGAGGAGCTTTGCCCTTAGCCTCACGCTCAGCCGGCATTTCGATACCATGCGCTAATGCATTACGCAATAAGTGCTCTAATGGTGCGGTTAGACGTTGTAATAAGTGCCGATCCAGCTCGCACTCATCCCCATGAATAACGAGTTCAGCTTGTTTACCCAGCTCTTGTGCGGTTTGCCGTACCACTCGTTTTAAGCGAGGAACCAGAATATTTAAAGCAATTAACCGCGTCGACAATAAATCTTGATAAATCTTACGTCCGGCTTGAATACTTTCCATTAAGCCCTGTTCAGATTTACGTAACTGGTCAGTAAGATCACCCTCGATATTAATTAAGTCATTCATACTCTCTGCAAGTGCTCTGGATAAGCGTTGCAGCTCGGAGTACTGATCCATTTCTAGCGGATCAAAGCCTGCTTTCTGGGCTTGTTGAACAATACCAGCATGAACCCGTGCTTCAGTTTCTAACTCCAAGGAGCGTAATAAATGCCGCAAACGGGCGACAGTCCGCCCCAACTCACCCACATTGACGCCTAATGAATGAATACGCTCATGGGTACGACTTTGTTGTACATTCATCGTGCTCGAATGCTCGATCACGCGATCTAAGAAAACCGTAGGTAATCTTACCTGATCTTGAATGGCTGCACTTTGTAAGGGATCGTCTTCTAAGGGTTTGACTACCTCGTCATGCTGCGGCAACGGCGCTTGTGAGACACTCAAATCAACTAACTGACTAGCCTGCTCGTCTAGCAAACGCTCTAATAAACTATCGTATTCGACCTGTGTAGCCTTATCTAAGACAATAGGCTTAATGTTAGAGGTCGAAATACTAACGGTTAAGGGCGCTGGGGGAACAGCCGCTAACTCAACCATTGGATTAGGTGGTACTACGCTAGGAGCAACAGGTCTAACCTCTGCACTAGCGTTCGGCTCAAGGACGGGAACAGGCGCTGTAACTACAGGGGCAGACGGTGCCAACACAGGTGCAGGTTGTACCTCTTGAACCTTAGGTACAGGTTTAACAGGCTCTGGTACGGGAACAGGAACGGGGGCTGGTATAGGTCGAGTACTTTCAGATTTTTGTACTGGTTTGGCTTCTACTATTGCACCCTCCGTCACTGCAATAGTTTGTGCTTCATAGTGCTCCGCTAGGGTGTTGATCTGATCAATTTGCGTTTGTAATTCTTGAAGTACTTGATCAGGTACAGCCCCACTAATATCTGCTAAATTACTTTCAGCCTGATGTGCAACATCACCCATCGCGCTTAATTGCGCCATGCGTGCTCCACCTTTAATGGTGTGCAAAATGCGTTCTAGCTTTAACCGCGCATCTTTATTGCTAGAGTTAGTTTGTAAAGCATTAAAGTACTTATCTAACTCCTGCAACTGATCAGGCACTTCTTCCCAGAATAGCTTGAGAATCAATAAGTTTTCACTATCCGCTACCAAAGGTGGCAGCGTAGCTAAGGATAATGTGGCTTTACGTACAGGAGTACTTGCTACATTAGTTGTTTGAGCAACACTAGGTACTGACTGCGGCACTGCAGAGACTGGGGCACTAGGTGCATTTACAGTAGTGGCAGCAGGAGTTGGCACAGCCCCATAAGGATCATCACCTAAGAAATCAGAGCCTACAAAGTCAATAATCTCAGCATCATCTGTCATACCAAAAGCGGGAGCTGGATCCGCTACAGGCTCTACTGTGGCAACAGGAGCAGGATTAGCGACTACAGGTTCTGGAGCAGCGGTTGGCTGTTCTAAAACAGAGGTGAAATCAATTAAACCATCATGCTCAAACTGCATCCATTCAGACTCATGAATAGACACCGTTGCAGTAGGTTCAGGTTTGGTGGGAGCAGCATGCTGAATCGCATTAACCGTACTAGCAGCTAACGAGCGAATTTGCTCCTCGTGAGTACCAAAATCTAAAACAATCAGATCCGGTAACTCTGCTAATAAAGAATGATTAGATGCCTCATTAGGCTGTACGACGGCATTATGATTAGGTGAGGTGGACTGTTCATCAACCAAAGTACTCACTTCTGGAGCTGTACTAGCAACTAGTACTGCGGGTTCTATTGCAGTGACTACTGGAGCTGTACTAGGCGCCACAAATGGCTCACCCGCGACAAAACCTTCAACACGCTTTACATCCGCCCTGACCTCATCATCCGCTACACAAGACTCTAAGAAAAAATGCTGGCGTTTAATTAATTGATCAATACCATAGGTGAGTATCGCGACTAAGTCATCACTAGGATTAACAACACCAGATAGTACTTGATTGAGCATATTTTCATATGCCCAAGCAAAATCACCTAAACCCAGCGCCCCCACCATACGCCCACTGCCTTTTAAAGTATGAAAGCTGCGGCGTATATCGGTCAGTAATTTAAAATCATGTCGAGTCTGTTGCCATTTAGGCATATAGGTTTGGAGATTTTCAATAATCTCGCCGACTTCCTCGACGAAAATTTCATAAATCTCCGCGCCTACCACCTCGACGACTTTACTGTCAGCCATACTAGTATCCTGTGTAGTATCTGGAGGTCCTAAGCTCTTAGGCCAGATAAAGAAGTCGAGGTCGGAGTCCGCATCCGTTGGTATAAAGTCGCTGGAATTGACCGTCTCGCTTTTTTTTTATTGCCCCATTCGACTTCGGCTTCTTCTAAGTGAGCATGAGCGGCTATATCCAATTCGGTAAAGTCATCCAACTGTCGAACCTTCTCATACCCAACAGGTACTAGTGGTAAATAATCCTCGTTTTGAGCCGAGGCGGACAAAATCGCCTCCAATAAAGTGAGAATATCCGCAAGAGTTGCTAACTCATCTGCACTAGGCATACGACGCTTATCACGCAAATCATTTTGTAAGTAATAAGCCACTGCGCTGGATAAAGGTAAAACCTCTTGCGCATCCATCATGGTCAGAGTACCCGAAATATCACGCAGGTTTTTAATCACATCGTGAAGTCGGAAGAAAGCGCCATCCTCTTTACTAAAGGCTACTAATTCCGTATTAGCTCGGCTTAACTCTGTTAATGCTGCACGCAGTACTTCACGATTAGTAGCAGGATCATAGGTGGCATCCTGAGCAAATACTTGCTCGGTGATATCGAACCCTGTCTCCGCATATTCTTTGAGAATACGTTCTAAACGTAAATAAAAAGCGCTCATTTGCATTAACGAGTCACGTTTCAGTACTACTTTATTTTTAACCTTATTGGACAGTGACTTAGCAAATAACTCTGTTAATTCCGCTGCACGACCTAGCCCTAGCATACTAAAGGCTTGTGCTAAACTTGTACTGCGACTAATTAACTTCAATACTACTGGAGTTTGTTCGGTTTCTTCTTTCTCAAGACTTTCAATTAAAGCAACAGATTGCTTAATTTCCTCATTCATCGAGCCTGCTACTGCGCGCCATAAATCACGCCCTGGCATGGTATAGTACTGACGCAATTGCTCTAAACTTTCCCCGCGTGGTAAGTACATATCTAACTGATAAGTATCTTTAACACGATCTAGAATAGAGGCTCCTGACTCTGCCAAACCGACGTAATACAACAGGTTTTTTAGTAACTCATCCGGTACCGTTTGACCATATAAGTCTTCGCCCGATTCTCCAAAGCGGCGTACTTCGCGTTCCATACGCCCTAGTAACATTTTAACCGCACTATTGTGCTCTAGTTTGTTACTTTCTAATGCCTGAGTTAAACCGGATGTCACCCACCATAATGCTCGCAAACGATTAGCTTTACTTAAGGTAATCATTTTATTAGATACTTTACGAATAGTGGCGAGACTATCGGTCACCTCCTGCCCTCTAAACCAATGCAGTAGCGCTTTTTGCATATAAGCCCGCAACCGTTTACAAGCCTCGGTTAAACGCTCACCAGTAAGTTCAGTGTATTCACTAGTACCAATTTGTTCATTAGTAATCGTGCCCTCTTCCGGCAAAAAGACTAAATGCTCTGACAATAAATCGACTTCGCGCGCTGCCCGCAAGTTATTCAGTGAGGGTAAAATAATAACGGGTAAGTCAGCATAACCCTCTTGCAAGTGATGCAAGTACTCCATGAGCTGAACCATGCCCTCAGCTGCGACTTGATAAGTCTCTGGCTTTCGAGCGATTTTCTTTTGATGCAAGGCAGAGAGTAATAAAGTGATTTCACGAGCTAACATAAAAGCGCCTTCTGCGCCTAATACATCTAGTACTCCTAAAATCTCCTCCCAACTTTGAACGGCCTGTTCTAATGCTGCTTCATCGTTTTCTTTGGTAAATTGACTAAAGTCGACTTGGCTTTTATTCACCTTCGTCTCTAGTTCTTCCATAATCCAACTTAAGCGACTGGCTAGACCCGACTTATTAGAAATCATATTTATTATTCTCGCTGTTGCCACTCATTATTATTATTTTTAAATTGAGCGATATCCATTAATTTTCTTTTTGGGTATATCATCATCCGACAGCTTAAAGTCGGCAATCGAGCGCCGCATTTCCGCAGCGGTATCATTTAAACTTGAAACTAATTTGTTGGTTTCTTGGCTAAATTGGGTCGTTTGACGGGTCACTTCCTGAATGGCTGCCATCGTATCCGCTACTTTAACCGACATATCAGCTTGCTTATGTGACGCCTCTGAAATATTAGCAATCAAACGAGCCAAACTAATCGAAACCTGTTCTACCTCATCCAATGCTGCACCTGCTGATTCAGCATTGCGCGAACTGGCCACCACTTTAGCAGTAGTTTGCTCCATTGAAGAAATAACTTCTTGCGTATCTGCTTGAATAGCCCGCACCAACACATCAATTTTTCGAGTGGCTTCTGCTGCTCGTTGTGCTAATTGTTGTACATCATCGGCGACGCGTTCAAAGCCTTTGCCTGCATTTTGAGTTCCGAAGGTTTGAATCGAGGCATTCAATGCCAAAATATTAGTTTGTTCAGCAATATCATTCATAACTCGCACAATATCGCCAACTTCTTGCGAACTTTCACCTAAACGCTTGATGCGCTTAGAAGTTGCTTGAATTTGCTCACGAACAGTAACCATATCTTGAATCGTATTACGTACGGTATGAGCACCTGCTTGGGATATTTCCAGCGACTTACCTGCAACTTTAGTTGAGGCAGCGGCATTACGTGACACCTTCTGAATCGCTTGCGCCATAGTGGCAATGGCGGCGGTAGCTACTCCAATTTCTTTAGCTTGTCTGGAACTAGCTTTGGAGAGCTGTGACACACGGTTATCCGTCTCTTGAGTAAAATTAGTGAGGCGATTAGACGTATCATCAATTTTAATGACTAAAGCCCGTAACGCATCGACTGCAAAATTCACGGAGTCCGCGATGGCACCCGTCATATTTTCGGTAACCGTAGCACGGATGGTTAAATCCCCTTCCGCTAAAGTACTCATCTCATCCAATAGATGTAAAATCGCTTTTTGTTGCTCGGTTTCACTACGAATTTGTTGATTGCGTTGGAAAGAAAAGCGATAAAATAAAAAACTGAGCCATGCGATTAGCCCCATAGAGCACAACCCCAAAACCCAAGTCAGTGCTTCTACGTTGGCCTCATCTATTTGGCTTTTGTCCATGAGCAATAAGACCATTAGCCCAATAAAACAAATGACTAAAAACGTTAAAGGAACCCAAACCGTTCCACTATGAATGGGCTTAAGAAGCTGTTTGTGAACGGATGACGATGACATAATACTGATTCTTCTTATTATTTATTTGGTTTGCCAATGAGTATTAATCTCTGAACCACCATCATTCAAATGATTAGCCAGCAATTTAATATCCAATACCATCATAGGTTCATTATCAATGAGCAAACATTGCTCTTCATAAATACCTAATGCCGCTTTAGCGACTGAGCGACTCTCAAGGCGCACAGTATCAGGCCAAACATGACGAATACCAATTAACTCATCTACTCTAAGCCCCAACCATTCAGTAGTACCGCGTACTACTAAAATCCGTGAACTAGGTGAGTAACCCGCATCGCCTAATGAAAAAAAAACTTTTAAATCAATTAAATTTAAGAGCTGCCCACGGAAGTACCCCAACCCCGCTACCCAAGGTGCTACCCCACGAACTGGAGTACTACTTTCTAATGAAATTATTTCGTCAACACTATTACGATGAATTAAACAAATCACCGAACCAATCCGCACCGTTAGGGCTGACCAAGCTTCTAAAGTCGTATTTTCTGCTTGATCCAATTGGCGTTTGCGCTCACGCAGTAAGGCTAAACCAACAAGCAATTCATAGGGTGAGGCCGCCATGATTAGCCCTGCTCCGCAATAAAACGTTTTACCAAGGCAATCAATTCAGGCGCACGAATAGGCTTAATTAAATAGCCTTTAGCCCCCTGACGTTTAGCCCATAAAAAATCAGTATCCGAGTCTTTAGAACTGCACACTACGATGGGTATATGTTGAGTTTCTGGAATGCGCGTTAACTCACGAGTCGCCTGAAAACCATTAATTAAAGGCATCACCACATCCATCAGGATCAGATCCGGAGTTTCTGCTTTAGCTATTTCAATACCTTCATAGCCATTAGTGGCATGACTAACAGTATGACCTACACCTTCCAGCATACTCCTCAACATACGTGCTTCGACCTGCGAATCATCAATTATGAGTATATGCGCCATAATCTTAAGACTCCTGTACTACGGGAGTTTGCTCTTGATTATGTCTGGTGCGTTCATTAATAACATAAGTTTGAATAGCTGATAACAAGTCTTGACGAGTAAAAGGCTTAGTTAAGTACTTATCAGACCCTGCTAAACGCCCTCGTGCCAAATCAAAAATACTGTCTTTACTAGACAGCATGATCACTGGGATATGCTTATAAGCCCGATTAGCCTTAATCAATGCACAGGTTTGATAGCCATCTAAACGCGGCATCATAATATCTACGAAAATCACATCGGGTTTAAACGCGGTAATCTTAGGTAGAGCCTCAAAACCGTCGGGAGCTGTCGCTACCCAACAATCGTATTCAGATAGCAAGGCCTCGGCAGTACGAAGGATAGTTTTACTGTCATCGACAACCAGTACTTTAAGACCGGCAAGCGCGTCAGTGTCGATTTTTATATTGGTATTTGCGTTACTCACACTTACAGCTCTTTGTTGTTGTGATTAATATCAGGTTTTTGACCTGTGCCAAATGAGTGACAATACTTATTAGTTAGTTGTTGATTAAGACTTACGCATAACTAGTTAATTATTTTATACCTTTAGTGTACTGGTTTTATGCCGTTAAAGGAAAATCATCTGACCAACTGGACTCTACTTCGCTATAGCTTATAACTTATACACTTAACCTAGGCTAACAGTACTCTTATTTACGAAGTTATCGTTCACTTGGCTTGTTCCTTTACCAAAGTTAAATGTGTAATTTCAGGTGAGCAATTACGTCGCAGTGGAATGCCCGTTGACCCTATTCCTCGGCTGGTATAAACCCACGATTGGTTTACACGATAGAGCCCTTGGACATATTTGCGACCTAGATAGGGTGTAATAATAGGTGTCCCCGGTGTGACTTGTATTTGCCCACCGTGAGTATGACCAGATAATTGTAATGAAATGCGAGTATCGTGCGCATACCAATCCATCATGTCCGGTTCATGCGCTAATAAGATAACGGGAGTACTTGCTCGTTTTACTCCACTGAGTGTCACACTAATATCAGGCTGTCCCAACCAACCGTCATCAATCCCCGCTAAATGTAAAATATCGCCCCCACGATCAATATCTAAACCTTTATTACGCAATACTGGAATACCATGACGCTCGAAGGTTTCAACGATAAGTTTAGCATCTGTTTTAATGTCATGATTACCCAGTACCGCGAAAACGCCATGCCGAGCGTTGAGTTTAGATAAAGCGGGTACTAAATCTAAAATGTCATTTTCATCGTGCCAAACATAGTCCCCCGTCAATACCACTAAATCAGGCTTTAAAGCATTAGTCCGCTCTACAGCACGTTGGATGTGTTCTAACTGCGTAAAAGGGCGTAAATGCATATCCGTTAGTTGCACAATGGTGAACCCATCAAACACATTAGGCAGATGAGGAATAGGAATCTCCGTAAACTCTTCAACTAGCCAACGAATCTCATTACGTCGGTCTGAGTGCAGATCGTCATGAAAATAACGTAATGAGCCTAGACGATTCAGTAGGCGTTGTGGTGTTTTCACGTATTCAATCCTTTCTTGTCGTTACATGCCATACGGAAAATCACTAGGAGTCATCTCCACTGAGTTGCGTACTGTAGTCAAAGCTTTGGCATAAGCCTGTAGTAAAGATAGATTCCACGCTAAACGCTTATGTAAGTACTCATGGTTAGTGACATTATTATCGGTAGGATTAGCGTTAAATACGCTATTTACATTACGTATGATTAAGTGCTCTGGTAAGTAACAAATACGATTATTTTTATAACTGCTCATGCGTAACTCGGATACGGGATAAGCCCCTCCCACCTCAGATGCTGACACACTCACGATTAATGCTGGCTTATGCCCCACCTCTGCTGTACTTAGCAATAACATAAGATTTTTCAAACCTGCTGGTACTTGCCCGTGCCATTCAGGCGTCACTACGATGAGTGCATCACTATTGCGCAATGTAGTCTGAATAGGTTCTAGTACGGCTTGCCATTGAGCCTCACCTGACCATACTCCCTCATCCCATAATGGTAGAGGATTACCCCCTAAGCTAATGACTTCAGCCTCGCTGGCTAGATCTAAACTTAAAGCTAGCTGCTTAGCATAATTAGCCACTTTTTGACTTTGGGATTGAGGACGGTGACTCCCACTAATAATGGCTAGCTTCATAAAGTACTCCTAATCATTAAAAATCATCCCAAGATAACCATCTAAACTAAAGTGCCTAGGATTTAAGTTTTAAACCCCATTATTACCTACTGACTGCGCAGGCTATAGTGACTAAAATACGCAATAATAGCCAAATCCACTCAAAAAAATGCGCTTTTGGTTTTAAAAAAACAAAAGCCGACTGTTTCCAATCGGCTTTTAGTTTAATCTCGTCAAGCAATAAGTACTGTGCTGAGTACTTAGATATACATACAAATATCAGCTTCACCCGCAAACTCAAAGAATGCGGCGGCACCCGCATACTCAACACCTTCGATAAACTCGCTGTGCTCCATATCAAACAGGTCTACCGTCATTTGGCAAGCAATGAATTTTACCTCAGCTTCTTGGCATAACTCACGTAACTCACCCAGTTCAACCACGCCTTTATCCTTCATTTTCTTTTTCATCATAGTCGTCATCATCGCTTGCATACCCGGTAGGGTCTGAAGCATGACGGGCATAGGAATAGGCATGGGCATCCCCGGATTACCTAAAGAAGTCACTTGCAGATTTAATTTCTTTTTCAGTAATTGCAACCCATAAAAGGTAAAGAAAATTTGCACGTCATAGCCTAATGCTGCCGCTGTTGACGCTAAAATGAAGGGTGGATAAGCCCAATCTAATGAACCTTTTGTAGCAATAATGGCTAACTTCTTTGACATGCTCTTTACCTTAAATCCTGAACAAGGGTCTAAAAATACTATCGATATTAATGAGGGAGTACTTTAATTAAGCGGCTTTAGTCGGTGCTACAATCTGATTACCAGAGTGATACCAAGCAATAATGCCCCCACTGAGATTGAGTGCTTCTACCCCAGTATTTTGCTTTAAGAAAAAGCAGGCTTGACCCGAACGATTGCCACTACGACAATAAAACACAATCGGATCCGCACTAGCTTTTAACTCATCTAACTTTAATGGCACAGTATGGAGTGGCATAAATTCAGCGCCTGGAATAATACCCTGAGCAAACTCACCTTCTGAACGCACATCAATCAAACGCAGTTTCTCACCCTTCGCTAGCTTTTCTTGCAATGTGGCAGCATCAATCTCTTTGATACCAAACATAGTACTTATCTCAGTTAAATATTAATAACCGCTAATATTCTAAAAAAGCCTTTGCACTGTCAAGCAATCCCCTTCAGGCTAGGCAACTTAACTGGTAATTAGTGCTCTATGTTTTACACTTAAACGCTAATACAATGGATGGTGAATCGTGAAAGTTGCTTTAATCGCCTTAATTAGCACAGTACTAAGTATTAATTCACTCTGGGCTGATACACCGCTAACCTTACCTAATATTAACAGCTTGCCAGAGCTAGGTAGTCCCGCCAATACCTCTTTAAGTACTAAACAAGAGATAGATTTTGGTCGACAACTCTATCGTGAATTGCGCCAAAGTGAACGTTTCATCGAAGACCCCGAACTGGTTGAATGGATTAACCAATTCGGGCAAAAACTGGTACAACACGCCTCTGGACGCTTTAGCTCGTTTTACTTTGGGATTAGTCAAGATACCAGCGTGAATGCCTACGCTATGCCGGGGGGTGTCATTGTTGTGCATGCAGGGTTGATTATGCGGGTAAAAGATGAAAATGAATTAGCTGCCGTATTAGCTCACGAAATCGCTCATGTGACACAACGCCATATCGCCAGACAACTCTACTCAGCCAAAGCTAATCCGTGGGTGACAGGCATTGGCTTGCTTGCTGGTGCTGCCGCAGCGAGTAAAAGCTCTGATGCCGCTCAAGCGATTATTGCTGGGACGATTGCTACGAATATGCACAAACAATTGAGCTACAGCCGTGCTCACGAAACTGAAGCAGATCGGATCGGTTTACGCATCTTAACAGGTGCCGGCTATGACCCTAATGCGATGGCTGACTTTTTAGAGCAACTGGATCGAGGTCAATCCAGTTTATATGGTGATATTACTAAGTACTTAAGTACTCATCCTTTAGGTATTGAACGATTAGGCGATATACGCAGTAGTATAGGCTCCATGAAACGTCGCCCCAGCACTAACAACAATGGTTTTAAGCTAATACAAACTAAGGTAGGGCAGCTCATACAACAGGATCATTCGGGCATTGACCCTCTCTTAAAAAGCTATTATCAAACGTTAACAGCACTACGTTATAACCAAGCCCCGCAAGCACTCACCTATAGTCAAAAGCTCCCTAATCTACCTCAAACCCAAGTGACTCAAGCGCAAGTACTGAATGCGAATCAACGCTACGCTGAAACTACCAAACGTTTTATGGGATACATTCGAGGAGGTAGTACTTCGCCATTATTAATCCCAGTCGCCCAAGCTTTAGTAGCTCAAAATCAAAGTACTAGAGCATGGCAATTGATCAATAGCGCCCGTTTAGCAGAAACCACCAGTTTAGAGCTATTAGATTACAAACAACAATTAGCTAAGCAACTCGGCTATTCCAGTGAAGCTTTATTAGCTAGTGCCGAACGGGCATTGCGCTTGGGCAACTATGCACAGGCTAAGATGAGCTTGGAGCAAGGTTTACGCTCGAACCCAGCGCCCGCTACACGCCCAGTACTGACTCAACGTCTAGCTGACATCAAACAGGCTGAAATCATTAAAAAGCAATTAGATAAGTTTTGATTCAAAACGCTAGCTCTCGTGAATAGATAAATGATGATAAATTGAGCTTTGTCAGCTACTATTAAGGCTTATAACAATTTATGCGGTGCCTACCCATGACTAATAACAACGGCACTAGGTACTGTTTCAAGCTAAGCTGATTTATAAGGGGCAACAGCAATGCAAACGTGGATGGAAGGCTATGAGTCTGATATTGAATACACCACTGGCTACTACCGTGAACAAGAACCTAACTTTTTAGCCCTCTGTGCGGCGACCCACGGTCTTCAAACACTGGATTTAGAAAAACCATTTACCTATTTAGAATTAGGCTGTGGCTATGGTATGACCAGCTTAATTATGGCGGCTAACTATCCTCATGCACAGTTTATTGCAGTAGACTTTAACCCTACTCATATTGCTCAAGCCACTAGCCTAGCCTCTGAGGCAGGTATTACTAATGTCACCTTTTTAGAAAAAAGCTTTGCTCAATTAGCTAATGATCCGAGTACTTTACCTCAATGTGACTTTATTTCACTGCATGGTATTTTTACATGGGTATCCGATGAAAATCGCCAACACATTGTTGATATTTGCGAGCGCCATTTAAAATCAGGCGGTATTGTTTATAACAGCTATAATGCCAAACCCGGTTGGTCAATCGCAGAACCCATTCAAAAATTACTGTATAACACGAGTAAGCAATTTAGTGGCTCCAGCTTAGAACGATTTGATCAGTCGGTTAAATTAATTCAACAATTACAAGCCGTAAAACCCAAGTTTTTTACCGGTAATGAAACGGCTATTCAAAAACGTATGGATGGTTTAATTGCAAAAGATCGGCATTATTTAGTACATGAGTACTTACATGAAGGGTGGCGCGCTTTTTACTTTACCGAAGTGGCAGGCTGGTTACGTCAAGCTAAATTAGAGTTTATTGGAGGTGCATCACCTACCGATGCATTAAGCCGAACTCAGCTTTCTAATACAGTTGATCAGCTATTAGAGCAGATTCATGATAAAGATACTCGTGAGCTTTATTTGGATATTGTCAAAAATACTGTATTTCGTCGTGATATTTTCACACGAGGATTTATTAACAAGCTTAAACCTAATGATCAGTTACGTTGGTTTAATAACAGCCATTGGATGCTGACTAAACCGGCTACCTTTGAAGAAACTGCTTTTAAATTTAAACCTGCGTTAGCTACTGACTTATATCGCAGCTTATTAGATCATTTATCCAGTGGCGTGTGCTCATTCCAAACCTTGATTAGTGATAAAAATCGACGCGATAGTGTTAGTGCTCTTTTGCAGTTATATCAAGCGAATATGATTGCACCTTGCTACCCGACTACTCAAACTGCACAAGCTCAGAAACTAAATCAAGTACTTATTAAACGTGAGCAACTATTAATAGCATTACCTTTAGCAAGAGGCAGCTTGCGCTTAAAACCCTTTGACGCTCAGTTTTATGGCTTTGCCTTACAATTAAAAACCCAAGAGGCGACTAAACTGGCTCAAGCTGTTTTCCAAGATTTGGAAAAAAATCAAATGACGATTAATCACAAAGGCGAAACCTTGCGCGGTATAGCCATGCATAATCACTTAAAAAATCTAGCGACTAAATGGTGTAGCGATGTACTACCTATATTAAAACAAGGTGGCGCGATTTAATCTAAATGGATTGATCCTGAGTACTTTGTATTAAATTATAAAGTACTCAAATCTATTAGGCATTATTAGGCTTCCAATTAGATAGTACTAAACCTGATGCTACTAAAACGCCTCCCAACCAATGATAACCGTGTAATTGCTCACCTAATAATAAAGTCGCAATCGTTAAACCAAACACGGGAATTAAATGGGTAAACTGCCCTGTACGACTCGCTCCTAACTGGCTCGTAGCGTGATTCCAAAACCAGTAGGCTAATAGAGAGGGAAAAATGGCTACATAAGCTACACTACTAACACTTAACCAAGAAAGTGGCATAGGATGAGCCTTAACGAGTGTTTCATAACTATATAAAGGCAGGATCATAATACTACCAATGACGATGGTGTAACCTAAAATCGGCAATCCTTTTAAAGTAATCGGTAATTTACGCAACAGCACGGTGTAAAGCGCCCAACTTAATACCGCTAGTAATACAATTAAATCTCCCTGAGTAAATGATAAGGTTTGGAGTACTTTAATATCGCCTTTTATTAAAATAATCACTACCCCAGCCAGTGATACCCCTATCCCTAGCCATTGTAAACCCGTAGCTTTTTCACCCAGTAGACCTGCTGCCAACATAATAATAAAAATGGGGCAAACTGATTGCATCAGTACGCCATTAACCGCCGTAGTCGTTTGTAACCCCAAATACACTAGACTATTAAACCCTGTAATCCCTAATAGGGACAGACTCAATACTAATTTCCAATGTTGTTTGAATACAGACCCAGTACTCGCTAAATGTCGCCAAATTAAAGGGATTAGAATAAGAGCCGCTACCGTCCAACGCCAATAAGATAATCCCATGGGGGGGATTTGCGTACTCACCGCTCGTGCTAAATTAAAGTTGCCTGCCCAGAATAACGTAGTCAACACTAACAATAAGTAAGGAGAAACCCGATCTAAAACGGAGAGTGCCATAAGCCCAGTACTCGTTAAACCAAAGCAAACATAGTGCTAGATTGCGTTCAGAGGTGCAATGTTGGGGTAGAAAAGTTGGCGTAATGCTCAGTAAAAACATTACGCCAAACATAGAGAGAGTCTTAAGATGCACTGTTTTAGAATACCTAAACCCGAAAAAGTTTTATAAGCCTGAGTTTTTTATTCGGAAAAACTAGCCTACCAGTGTAATGACCACTCGTCTTAAAAACTTACTATTTTGAATTAGTGGTATTTGAGGTAATTGATTCAGCCATAAGCAAGGTTTATAGTTATAACCCATCACATAGCGCTATAAAACTCTCACTTAACTAATTGAATATTAAAATAATACGAGTGTCTATCTCATGAAATTTATTTCTGCTAGTGTCTTAGCTATGTTTTTGGCTGCGCCTGTAATGGCGGATGATGTAGCCAACCTAGAACAAAATAGTGAACAATTACAGTTATTAGTAAAAGGTGATGCTAATAAAGATGGTACTTTATCCACTACTGAATTTACTACCGTTCGTACTACTCAATTTAAAACAATTGACACGGATGCGAGTGGCTACGTTAATTGGACAGAGTTTAAAGCCGCTAAAGAAGCAAAAGTAACTGAACGCCAAAAAGCCATGTTTGCTTTATTAGATACAGACTCCAGCGGCACGATCAGCCAAACTGAATTGACCGCTAAGCTTCCTAGCCAAGCCGTCGCACAAGTAGGTACTGTCTTTAAGATTTTAGATATTGATGGTGATGGCGGTTTGAACTTAGCTGAATTAGGTTCATTACAGCCAGTGGGGGGTGCTGCAATGAGCTATGTATGGCAATTTGCGGCTTTAGATACTGACAGTGATCAAAAAATTTCTTTAGCCGAGTTTACTGTATTACCTAAAGGTTTTGTCAAAACATTATTACCCTCTACTAGACTGACAAAACCCAGTTTGGCTGTTATGCCCACTCATACTCCCAAACATTAATTTCATTTTCGTCTGAAACGTTGAGCTGGAAAGTATTTTTTCCAGCTCTTTTATAAGTTAAGCAATGGCTTTAAACAACGGTACCCCATAAGCGTAACCGCGACACCCCACCGTCCGGAATAATATTTAGGCGAATATGAGTAATAGCGCCAATATTAAGTACTGACTCGTTAAAGCGATGAATCGCATCCATACTGAGTTTTTGCTCTGGAATTAAGTACTCCCAAAACATGCTTTGAGTAATGACAGATTGATCGGTGCCCCCTTCCATACACGCGGCTTGAATCGAAAATCGATCCGGAAAATTCCCTTTAAAGTGCGCAGTGTCAATCTCAACTGACTGCACAATCCCCGTTGCACCCAGTTGTAAAATACACCAGTCATTCCCCGGCTCGCGTCGCCGCCGCGTTTCCCAACCATCACCCATATTAATGCCGCGATTAGGCATAATTAAATTCGCAGGTTCGCCATAATGAGCATCATTCCATGCCACCGCACGCCCACCGTTTTCGAGAGCAATCAGATCATAAATGGTGTCGGGTTTAGAGCGATCAAATACTCCCACGGGTCGACCATAGGCTCGTAATCGGGCAATGCCGCCATCAGGGTACATATTAATACGCAGTACTCGCCATGTTGAGTCACTGGTAATTTTGAGCAGATTATGACTATTACCTTTTAAAGAGGTAGAGGGTAAAATCGTCGTCCATTGTGCCTTTTTAAGTACTTCAAGCTCCTCACTGTCACAATCGGTCGCATCAATCGATACCGCTGGGGCGTAATTCCCCGTAAAGTGGCTAGTATCAATATCAAAACCTTCCAGTACTCCAGCACGTGCCAATTTTACTAATGACCAGTCATAACCTGTTGTACGTTTGCGCCGTGTTTCCCAGCCATCCATATACTTGCCATGATCATCATAAAGTCCGGGGGTAAACACCGCAGGCTCTGGATTGAGCATACGCTCCAGAGGTGCAAAAAACTCATCGGTGGCAAATAAACCTTTTGCCCCAATCGCAGCATTGGCTAAATTCGTTGAGCGTTTAGCCCATTCTGGTAAATCAGCCGCAGGTGCAACAACAGGCGCTCCCAATGCAGGTAAAGCCATAAAAGTACTCCACTATTATTGTTTTGAAAATGGATGGTGCTCATGCCAATGTTTAGCTATATCAATGCGTTTACACACCCATACCCGATCAAATGTCTCGATATAATCTAAAAAGCGTTGCAAAGCACGAATTCGCCCTGCTCTGCCCAATAAGCGGCAATGCATACCAATCGACATCATTTTGGGACTGTCATCGCCTTCGGCATAGAGCACATCAAAGGAATCTTTTAAGTACTGGTAGAAATGCTCAGCGGTATTAAAGCCTTGAGGTGTCGCAAAGCGCATGTCATTTACATCGAGGGTATACGGCACTATTAATTGAGGAACGATTTCACCATTAGTTTTAGTGACCTCAGTCCAAAACGGTAAATCATCACCATAATAATCCGAGCCATACGCAAACCCACCGTAATCTGCTACCAACCGCAACGTATTAGGTGAGTCGCGTCCGGTGTACCAACCCAAGGCACGTTGTCCCGTCATGCGTTCGATGATATCCATACCCATATGCATATGCTCACGCTCGGTCGCTTCATCCATACTTTGATAATGAATCCAGCGCCAACCATGACAAGCAATTTCATGCCCTAATTCGACAAAGGCTTGTGTCACTTCGGGGGAGCGCTCCAAAGCCATCGACACCCCAAACACGGTCAAAGGTAATTGGCGCTTTTCAAACTCTTTTAAAATTCGCCACACGCCTACCCGCGAGCCATATTCATAAATCGACTCCATACTTAAATGCCGATCTGGAAACGAGGCTGCACCTATTATTTCAGATAAAAACTGTTCTGAACCAGCATCGCCATGTAGTACGCAGTTCTCGCCCCCCTCTTCGTAATTGAGCACAAATTGCACCGCAATTTTGGCGTTATTAGGCCATTGGGCGTGAGGGGGGTGCTGCCCATAGCCTTTTAGATCACGCGGGTAAGTCGAGCCTTGCATAAAACGAACTCCCAATTAAATTTGGTATGATGTACTCAAGTACTTAGTGTTGTAGTGTGACAGTTAGAGTACTCGCTAAATCTTGACCTCACAATCAACAAATAATCATTGACGAGTACTTAAAGTACTGCTCAAGATAAGACTTTCAGCGACTCTTAAAATGATTATGCAAGTACTGTACCCTGAACCTTTAACCGCCGAACGCTTTGCACCTTTTGGGCAAGTCATTGAATTAGCCAAGGCTCATCATTATCCGATTAATGAAGGGCTAACAACGCGCTATCACGATTTGGTGCAAGCTGATACCCATGATCAACAGGGGCGCACGATTGTTAATGTGTTTCGTACCCATCCCATTCCGTTACCCCATTCAGTACTTAAAATGGAGCGGCACCCGTTAGGAAGTCAAGCCTTTTTGCCCATGAACCATCGCCCTTTTTTAGTACTGGTTGCTCCTGCTGGGGATCAAGTACTGGCTGAAGAGTTACGATTGTTTATTACCAATGGGCAACAAGGGATTAATTTATTTAAAAACACTTGGCATCACTTCCAATTAGTACTGGGTGAACAAAGCGATTTTATAGTGATTGATCGGGGAGGCGCGGGCAATAATTTAGAGGAGGTTAATGTGTGTGGGGAAGTGATTATTCCAATTGATGTCGCGGCAAAGTACAGGATATAACAGAATATAAATCACACTCACCGAGGCGGTGAATGTGATCATATCTAAGTACTTGACTCTAGATTAGTGCAACTTAATTGAGGGACGTGCTGAACGACGAATGATATTGCCTAACGTGTCCAAAGCAACTTTCCAAAAACCGAACAACGTTAGTTGGTGCTTTTTGTAGAGAGAGTTGTACATAATTCGTGCAATATAACCGTCAATAAAGAAAGTACTACGCGAAATATTGCCCATCAATCCTCCCACTGCCCAATGCTCACCTAAAGACACTAAAGAGCCAAAGTCTTTATATTGCCACGGTTCTAATGGCTGACTATTCATACGTCGTGCTAGTTGTTTGGCTAAATGTTCGGCTTGTTGATGGGCGGCTTGAGCACGAGGTGGAACCCAAGCATTTTCACCTTGTTGAGGCCAAGGGCAAGCGGCACAATCACCCATTGAAAAGATATTTTCATCTTGGGTGGTTTGTAGGGTTTGCTGGACTACCAGTTGGTTAAGTTTATTGGTTTCTAATCCCAATTTTTGTAAAAACATCGGTGCTCGTACACCGGCTGCCCACACGACTAGTTCGGCCGGAATAAAAGACTCATCGGCTAACTTAACCCCTTCAGGAGTCACCTCTACTACTCGTGCAGAAGTACGCAATTGAATATCTAGTTTATCTAAAATATCAGTCACTGATTTAGCCAGACGCTCCGGCAAAGCTGGTAAGATTCGCTCACCAGCTTCAATGAGAGTAATCACAATATCGGTATCTGGATCAATACTGTCTAGACCATAAGCAACAATAGTCCGCATGGTATGACGTAGTTCAGCCGATAGCTCTACCCCTGTTGCTCCAGCACCAATAATGGCAATCTGCAATTGACCGGGCTTGAGGGGTTTGGGCTGGACATGGGCACGAATGCAAGCATTGACTACATTACGATGGAAACGCTCGGCTTGTTCGGGGGTATCGAGGCGAATAGCATTTTCAGCCACACCTTTAGTGCCGAAGTCATTAGTACGACTCCCTACTGCAATCACTAACGTATCATAGCCAATACTACGTTCGGAGGTCACTTGTTTACCTTCTTCATCAAGGTAAGGGGCGAGGTGTACTAAACGGTTTTCACGATCTAAACCGGTCATTTCACCAATACGAAAACGGAAATAATTCCAATGAGCTTGGGCAAGATAATCAAGTTGATGCAGATTAATATCCATACTGCCTGCTGCAATTTCATGTAGCTTAGGCTTCCAAATATGAGTACGGTTTTTGTCGATTAAGGTTATTTCAGCTTTGTTATGCCGTCCTAATGAGCGACCTAACAGCGTTGCTAACTCTAATCCACCTGCGCCACCGCCTACAATCACAATACGATGTAGCTCAGTAGCTTTGTTGCCAGATTGCATAGTTTAGTCCTATGTAAAAAATAATTCTGTGCTCCACCTCCTACTCTGGGATATAGAATTGTTCTTAAGCAAGCGATATCGTTTCCCGCTCAGTACGCAATAGTACTTCTCTATCAGGGGCAAAATTAACGTAAAAAGGGACTAATGCCCCGCCTAATGCCCGTGCTTCTCCACCTATTGCGCCCGCAATAATCTGAGGTCTTACTAACCCTTCAGTATCTACTTTTTCTAGCGCTTGCTCGATCCTGTTTTTCACCTGCTCCATTAAAGAAGCGGGCAATAATCCATCTATCACCACTCCCTCAAAATCAATCACACTAACTGCTGATGCTATGGTATACGCCAAGCATATAGCAGCTTGCTCTAACCATTGTTCAAAAGTGTGGACTAATTCTGTAGGTAAGTTGGCGTGCGGTAGGTCGGCTAATTGTTGTAGCGCATTCTCAGGGTTTTGCCCTATCACTTGCAAGGCTTCGTCTAACAAATATCGAGACGCACAATTAATTAATTGTGCGGGCGCATGGTGTGGGCTTTTAAACAATCCAGTAGGTAAAGGCATCGAGCCAATAGCCCCAGAATTATTGTGGGAACCCAAAAATAAAGTACGATTGAGTACTACACCACCACCGATGAAAGTACCTAAAAAAATATATAAGTAATTATTAAAAGGCGCACCCCCTCCACACTCCAAGGTAGTCATACAAGCAGCAGTCGCATCATTAACAAACCACACTGGCAAGGTTTGTTGGGCTTGAATGGTGGATTTGATGTCTAGCTGTTGCCATTGTTGGGTCACTTCGGGAGGCATATGCGCTTCGCTTTGCCATCCCCCTAAATTATAGGGAGAAGCCACCCCAATCCCTAACAAGCGAGGGCGTTGGGTAGGGCTTAAAAATTTAATGAGAGTGGCAATATCTTTTTTGATTTTAGGAAAAATGATAGCAGGGTCTGGGTAAGCATAACTAACCGTTAAGCGCTTAAGTACTTGACCTGTAAAATCAATTAAAATGGCATCGAGACTACGGCGACCGATTTTAATCCCTATCGAGTAAGCGCCCTCTGGATTAAGAGCGATGGGGACAACGGGTTGCCCTATTTTGCCTTTTTCACGATGACGCTCTTGCTCACACAATAGCCCCTCACTCATGAGACGACGAATAATGACAGTTACGGTTTGAGCACTTAATGCAGTACGGCGAGCGATTTCAGCCTTAGGCAAACTCCCTGCACGGCGAATTAATTGCAGTACTAGACGTTCGTTATATTGTCCTACTCCAATTAAATTACAACCTTGATCACGGTTTTTGATCTGCTTACTCATACTTCTCCTATGCCATCCAGCGCTTTTGTTGTTTAGTACTTAATCAGCCACTGGCTGTGCTCGTATCCTAACAAAGTACTCATCAATCATAGTCTCGTTATTTAACTAAATCAATTTGATTTAGTTATTGACAAGTACTGAATCGCTGATTAACCTTATGAGTAATCTTGGTAGTTAACATGCTGAATTAACTACTGATGAAGCTCACAACTGATCACCCGCAAACATCTCTGGAGGAGAATTAAGATGTTTAAAAAGTCCACCTTGACTCTGGCATTATCGGCTTGCTTTATGTTACCTATCGCCTCTCATGCTGAAGGCACCATTGTAGGTCTGATTACTAAAACCAATACCAACCCTTTCTTCGTTAAAATGAAAGAAGGCGCTGAAGCCAAAGCCAAAGAACTCGGCTTAGAGCTGCGTAGCTTTGCCGGTAAAAAAGACGGCGATAACGATTCACAAGTACAAGCGGTGGAAAACCTGATTGCGGCGGGAGCAAAAGGGATTCTGATTACGCCTAATGACTCCAAAGCGATTGTCCCTGCGATTGAAAAAGCCCGTGCTGCGGGTTTATTGGTGATTGCGTTAGACACCCCACTAGAACCTGCAAATGCGGCTGATATCACTTTTGCTACTGATAACTTCAAAGCTGGTGAGCTCATCGGTCAATGGGCGGCTAAAAGCCTTGGCGATAAAGCAGCAACAGCAAAAATTGCCCTACTCGATCTCAATGCTAGCCAAATCAGTGTGGATGTGGCACGCGATCAAGGCTTCCTAAAAGGGTTTGGCATTGATTTAAAAGACCCGAAAAAAATGGGTGACGAGGACGATAAGCGTATTGTGGGTAGCGATGTCACGGATGGCTCTGAAGAAGGGGGTCGTCGTGCAATTGAAAATCTACTGCAAAAAGACCCTAGCATTAATTTGGTTTACACCATTAATGAGCCTGCGGCAGCCGGAGCTTATGAAGGTTTAAAAGCCGTGGGTAAAGAGAAAGAAGTATTAATTGTATCGGTTGATGGCGGTTGCCCTGGGGTGGCGAATGTCAAAGCCGGTGTCATCGGTGCAACCTCTATGCAATTCCCACTCTTAATGGCGTCTAAGGGAGTTGAAGCCGTAGCAGCCTTTGCTAAAGACGGTACAAAACCTAAAGCAACCGAAGGCTTAGACTTCTTTGATACTGGGGTTGAGCTTATTACTGATAAACCTGCTGAGGGTTTACCTGCATTGAACTCTGAAGACGGTGCTAAAAAGTGCTGGGGTTAAGCTAATTAGTCTATAACTTGGTTAAGTACTCGATTATGAATCGAGTACTCCCCGCATCAACCAAGTACTCATTTGTGATTTCAGGAGGAAGCCTATGTCTACACCCCATACTGGTGGATCACCTACTGCTGAATTTGAAAAAGTCGCGGCCTCAGTGAGTGGGACGGTGGCTTCATTTGAAGTAGAGCGTCTCAGTCTTTTGGAGCGTGTCCAACGCTTTATGCACAACAATCCTGTTGCTGCACCTGCCACGGTGTTAGCGCTGGCTATTTTGGTCTTTTATTTGATTGTGGGTGATCGCTTTTTATCCGCTTTCAATTTATCTCTTGTCCTGCAACAAGTAGTGATTGTAGGTATGTTAGGGGCAGCACAAACCTTAGTCATTTTGACGGCGGGAATCGATCTCTCCGTGGGTGCGATTATGGTGCTGTCTTCGGTGGTGATGGGACGCTTTGCGATTGATTATGGTATGCCCTCTGGTATTGCCCTGCTCTTTGGACTCATGGTGGGGGCTATTTGTGGGGGTATTAATGGTTTATTGATTACTCGTTTTAGGTTACCGCCTTTTATAGTCACTTTGGGTACTTGGAGTATCTTTTTTGCTCTGAATCTCTGGTATTCCAATAGTGAGACTATTCGTGCTCAAGATATTTCGGCTAATGCTTCACTACTACAGTGGACAGGTATTGCCTTTGAAATCTGGGGAGCGCGGATTACGGTGGGCTCTATCATGTTGATCCTGCTATTTACTATCTTATGGTACTCACTCAACTACACCGCATGGGGTAAACATGTGTACGCCACGGGGGATGACCCTCAAGCGGCTGAATTAGCAGGTATTCAAACTAAGCATGTGTTGTTGTCTGTTTATATTGTAGCGGGGGTCATTTGTGCTTTTGCTGCATGGGCATTGATTGGACGCATTGGCTCAGTTAGTCCTCAAGCGGGGGTGAATGCTAATCTTGACAGTATTACAGCAGTGGTGATTGGCGGAACCAGTCTATTTGGTGGGCGAGGCGCTATTTTCGGTACATTGATTGGTGCTTTAGTAGTGGGTGTATTTAGAAATGGTCTAGCCCTTGCTGGGGTGGATGTACTGTGGCAAGAATTTGCTATCGGTGTGCTCATTATTGTTGCAGTTGCCTTAGATCAATGGATTCGGAGAGCGTAATCATGTCAAGTACTCGTACTACTATTTTAAAAGCCACCGGTTTAGTGAAACGCTATGGGCGAGTCACTGCACTCGATCACTCTGACTTTGATTTGTACCCTGCTGAAGTACTCGCCGTCATTGGCGATAATGGTGCAGGTAAATCCTCACTGATTAAAGCCTTATCGGGTGCTATTAAACCTGATGCAGGCGATATTTATTTAGAGGGGAAATTACAACAGTTTAATAACCCCATGGAAGCCCGCTTAGCAGGCATTGAGACGGTCTATCAAAATTTAGCGGTTTCACCGTCACTCGATATTGTGGACAACATGTTTTTAGGTCGGGAGCGGCGTAAGTCAGGATTTTTAGGTAAATATTTACGCATGTTGGATCGGAAGTCGATGCAGAATGATGCGCGTGAGAAATTATCAGAATTAGGACTTTTGACGATTCAAACCTTAAATCAGCCCGTTGAAACACTATCTGGTGGACAAAGGCAAGGGGTGGCGGTAGCACGAGCGGCGGCGTTTGGGAGCCGAGTCATCATCATGGACGAACCTACCGCTGCGTTAGGGGTAAAAGAGTCTCGGCGAGTACTGGAGCTAATTAAGGATGTACGTTCTAGGGGTATGCCTATTGTATTGATTAGCCACAATATGCCTCATGTGTGGGAAGTGGCAGATCGGATACATGTGCACCGTTTAGGCAAACGTATTGCAATTATTAGCCCAAAAACTCATACCATGGCAGAGGGTGTGGCTATTATGACGGGTGCTCTGGATCCGGCTGATCACCCTGCTGGGGCTTATGTGGTCTAGCGGTGTGAATTTGAGCTGAAAACAGCCAGTTAGTCGGATTTTAATTTTAAGTGATGCTTTTGTTGCTTAAATGCAATAGACTGTTGCTTATGTGCTATAAAGTGGTATAAATATAGTAATTACAGTGGGAGCTAACCTACTAGATCTTTATAACCTAACCCTGTCATTTAACTGGCAGAGTTTCACTAAGCGCGAAATGGTTCTAACGAAAGGTACATATGATGAAAACTAGTTTGAAATTAAGTGTTGTTGTGGGTTTAGCTACTGCTCTAATTAGCTTAGGCGCAACAGCCGCTGAGAAGACTTTTAACGTAGGTGGTTGGGCAGAGTATGACATCACTACTGGTAAAACTACTTTTACTAATGGTGATGCTGTAGGTTCTCGTGTAATTGGTACTGGCTCAGTAAAAAATACTAACGAAGGTGGTCGTGTTCAATTAACAGCAAAAGCTCGTATTGATAATGACAATGGTAGCTTCGTAGAAGCTGTAGCTGCTCCTCGCTTCTACTTCACCGATGGCAAACAATCTGATGCCTCTGGCGACCAATACATCATGTTTGGTAAAAAAGCATGGGATATTAAATTAGGTCGTTTTGAAGCTATTGATTTATTCCCTTATGGAAAACAAGCTGGTCGTGACACTGATGTTGCTTTACAACGTGCTAGTGATGTAAAAGTAAGTAGCGATCTTAAGCTTGCTAAAACAGATAACGACGCAACAACAAATGATGCATCTGGTGGCTTAGGTTATCAAGCTAATAAAATGCGTGGTCGTAATAGTGATGATGTAATTCAAGGGGCTGCACATTTCAATATTGGTAAAACCCAAGTAGAGTTAGGTGCCGGTTATAAAGATGCCAATGGTACAAAAACTACAGGTATTCGCCCCGTTGTTAAATTCGATGCCGGTCGTTTCCGTGTTGCTGCTGGTTATGATAGCTACAAAACTAAAACCCCAACCACTACTACTCAAAACTTCCAAGGTTTTGGTGTAACAGCTGGTACAACTATTGGCACAGTCAGTGCTAATTTTAATATTGCACAAGGTAAAGATAAAGCATTAGCTAATGCCCCTAAAATGACCTCTTATGGTCTAAACGGTTCACGTGGCCGTTTTGGTGCAGGTTATATATATGACAAAACCGCTAATGTAGGCAAACAAGATACTTTCTACGGTGCTTACACCGTGCCTTTAATGGGTAGTAAAGATGCTTCTGTGACTTTTGCGGCGAACACTTCAAAAGCAAAATACACTGGCGGCGATACTGTAAAAAACAACTTATTACGTGCTCGCTTTAACTACAATTTCTAATCTTTAGAAGATAGTTGACCGTATATGTATCAGCAACCGAAGTACTAAAATAGTATTTCGGTTGTTTGAGGCACTTTAAAACTGGTTTTTTAGTATAATCCCCAAACTAAAAATCAGCTTTAACTTGCTTTTAAAATTTCGAGTTCCTAACTAAATAGTTAGATCAATAGATGGTAGAATTTTGAAAAGTTATTGAGGCTTCAAAGATCATTAGTCACTGTTGGTAGCTAAAATTAACTTAACCATCATTAGGTATAATTTGCTGAATTAGCAAATACTTACTTGTTAATAACAAAAGGTACATATGATGAAAACTAGTTTGAAAATGAGCATCGCTACAGGTTTAGCTGCGCTATTAGTGAGCTTTGGAGCATCCGCAGAAAAAACTTTTAATATTGGTGGTGATGCTGAGTATGATATCACCTCTGGCAAAACTACGTTTGACAATGGCTGGTCTTCTGTCAAGAATACTAATGAAGGTGGTCGAGTTAAACTGAATGCCAAGGCTCGTATTGACAACCCTAATGGTTCTTTCGTAGAGGCAGTAGTTCAACCATTATTTAGTTATACTAATGGCAAAAATAATGCTACCGATGACACTTATATTAAGTTTGGTAAAAAAGCTTGGGATGTGCAACTAGGTCGTTTTGAAGCTGTTGATTTATTCCCAACGGGCAAAGATACAGTCTTCACTCGAGCCACTGATGACGTTGTTTCAACTTTTAAGAGTGAGCTTGCTGCCGCAGATCCAACATTGACAGATGCTGATCTTACTTCCTTATCCTCGCTATTTGGTTTAGGTTATCAAGCTAATAAAATCCGTGGTCGTAATTCCGATGATGTTATCCAGGGTGCTGCTCACTTCAATGTAGGTAAAACTCAAGTTGAATTAGGGGCTGCTTATAAAGATGCCAATGGTATTAAAACTACTGGTATTCGTCCGGTCGTAAAATTTGATGCTGGACGTTTTCGTATGGCTGCTGGCTATGACATGCTAAACATTAAAGACACGGCAGGTAATACGGATAAAACTGCTGGTTTTGGTATCACTGCTGGAACTACCGTAGGTACTGTTAAGGCAAATGTTAATTACGCTCAGGGTAAGCGTAAACTTAATGGTACTACATTAGTTGGTACAATGAAGTCTTATGGCTTGAACGGTGAGCGTGGAAGATTTGGAGCCGGGTATATTCACGACAAAACTGCTAATCTTGGAAAACAAGATAGCTTGTATGCAGCTTATACAGTACCTTTAATGGGTAGCAAAGACGCAACCGTAACTTTTGCAGCTAACACCTCAAAAGCCAAATATGATGGTGGTTTGACTGCTAAGAATAACTCTCTACGTGCTCGCTTCAACTACGCATTCTAATCATAATTTAGATTAGAAACGCACTTACAGCTAGGACAAAAGGATATTGGAATGATAGTTATCTGTGGCGAAGCGCTTTTTGATGTATTCAAAGAACATTACTCAGAAACTCTCACCTCCTTTCCTCTCCTAGCCGTAGTAGGCGGATCGCCACTGAATGTGGCGGTCGGTCTCGCCCGCCTTAATACCTCAGTAGCCCTACTGACAGGTCTTTCTAATGACTTTCTCGGTCAACGTTTGCGTACCGTTTTAGAGCATGAAAAGGTAGGTACTCAGTACCTTGTTTCCAAAACAGCCCCTACCACATTAGGTTTTATCGAACACGGTGCTGATGGCGTACCGCATTACGCTTTTTACGGTAATGGTGCAGCCGATCGAGTGCTGACTCAACAAGATACCGCTATCGATTTAAGTACGGTTGAAGCCATTCACTTTGGTTCTTATACCACCATCACCACGCCTACGGCTGATTCCTATTTAGCTTTAGCCCAACGCGCTAAAAACCAATGCTTTATTAGCTATGATCCTAATATTCGCCCCACTGTGGAACCTAACATGGCAATCTGGCGGGAGCGCTTTGCACAATTCGCAGCCTGTGCCAATCTGATCAAAATCAGCGATGAAGACTTGGGGTTATTATTCCCTGATGCAGACCCTACACAAAAAGCTCAAGAATGGCTGGCACAAGGTACAGAGCTAGTCATAATTACCCGCGGTTCTAAAGGGGTATTCGCCTTTACCCAACAAACTGCTATCGAACTCCCAGCCCCCCAAATCGAAGTTGTCGACACTGTAGGCGCAGGTGATACCTTTCAAGCGGCTACCCTGTATGGCCTTAAACAGAAAAACGCCCTATCACCCCACACTACTCAACTACTCAGCCAGCAAGATTTAACGGATATTTGCTCATTTGCTATTAAAGCTGCTGCCATTACTTGCTCACGCCGAGGCGCTGACTTACCTCGTCTTAATGAAATCTGAGTCACTTTTTTAGTACGGTCTAAAAGACTATTTCAAGAATGTCGACACTCCAGTAGCTACTCAAAAAAGTTGGAATTTTTTATTCCAAAGCGCTTTTAATTTCCAAAATGTCACGCATAATACCTCCAAAGTAATAACTATTAGCCTAAAGTACTCCAGTTCTAGAGATACAATTTGATAGTTTATTACCCATCTTGGTAAGGTACTTAGCCTTATCAAATCTAATAAGGATCATTGATCATGTAAGTTGCCTGCTTAGCGATTGCGATGGTACTAGGTAGGCTATTGGATTCATTTAATGTTAGCCATAGGACAATGCACCACCATGACCAGCAAGGTTATTCCTGTTCCTCTCTTTGATATGGTGATATTCGGAGCAACTGGTGATTTATCTCAACGAAAACTACTGCCCGCCCTCTTTCGCCGTGATGCCAGTGGTCAGATTCCAGATCTAGCCCGTATTATCGGCTTATCCCGCCTCGACTATGATCAAGCCCAATTTCAGCAATTTGCCTTAGAAGCACTACATAAATTTGTGCCTGCTATTGAACTAAAATCAGAAATCGTGGCGCGTTTTCTCAATCGCTTATTTCACTTACACAATGATGTCACTCAACCCGAAGGTTGGCAGCCCCTTCGCACGGTGTTGGATGAGCATCCAGAACGTATTCGTATGTACTACTTATCCGTAGGCCCTGCCCTGTTTGGTACGATTGCGAAAGGTTTAGCCAGTGTAGGATTAAATGGTGCCAATGATCGTCTAGTGGTCGAAAAACCTTTAGGTCATGACTTGGCGAGTGCTCAAGAACTTAATCGTCAAATTACCGCCGCCTTTGATGAGCACTGTATTTATCGTATAGATCATTACCTAGGCAAGGAAACCGTTCAAAATCTGATGGCATTACGCTTTGCTAATGCATTATTTGAGCCCTTATGGAATTCACATGCGATTGATCACGTTCAAATTACCGCCGCAGAAAATATTGGGGTCGGTAGTCGAGGTGGTTATTACGACACTTCAGGCGCTATGCGCGATATGGTGCAAAACCATCTGATGCAATTACTGTGTTTGATTGCGATGGAGCCCCCCTATGCATTTAATGCTGATGCGGTACGAGATGAGAAACTTAAAGTACTGCGCTCACTACGCCCACTGAAAGGGTTGGATGCTTTACATAATACAGTCAGAGCACAGTACTTAGCACGAGGTACAGAACCTAGCTATAAAGAAGAAGCCGGAAATCCTGAAAGTGCAACGGAAACTTATGTTGCGATTAAAGCCGAAATTGATAATTGGCGCTGGTCAGGTACGCCGTTTTACTTACGCACTGGTAAGCGTCTACGCAATCGTATGACCGAAATTGCCATCGTATTCAAAGAACCCTCTCATTCAGTGTTTTCTAATATTAATACCCCCATGCAATGTAATAAATTAATCATCCGCCTGCAACCGGATGAAGGTTTGCAATTGCATATTATGACTAAAGACCCCGGCCCTGGTGGATTCCGTTTACGCCCTACTGCATTGGATATGACCTTTGCCGAAGAGCATGGCCCTGAATGGCGGATGCCGGATGCTTATGAGCGGCTATTAATGGATGTGGTACGAGGCGATCAGACTCTATTTATGCGCGGAGACGAGGTTGAGGCAGCATGGCGTTGGATCGATCCAATTATGACGGCGTGGGAAGAATCTGGTACGCCTCCTGATACTTACGACTCCGGTAGTGAAGGCCCTATTGCCTCATTGGAGTTAATGGCTAAAGATAGCCGACGCTGGAGGGAGATGGTGGTATGACTTTTATTGAATACGCTGACCGCTCAATATTATTTCGCTCCTTAGCACAAACTATTGCAACGGAGCTAGAGCCGGCGGTTAGTACTCAGGGTTTTGCTAATCTGGCGGTTCCGGGAGGTACGACTCCCGCCCCCTTTTTTGAGCAATTAAATCGTATCGACTTAGCATGGACGCAGATCAATGTAACGCTAACTGACGAGCGCTTAGTTGCTGAAGATCACGAGCGTTCTAATGCACGACTACTCAAAAACAGCCTGTTACAACATAATGCTGCCCCCGCACACTTCATTCCCTTATATGCTAATGATCAATTAGCTTCTTCTGAAGTACTAGCAACATTAAAGCCCCTAACTAGTGCCGTACTAGGTATGGGTACAGATGGACATACCGCCTCTTTATTTCCTCAGGCTACCGAACTACTTGCCGCTCTTGATCCTACTAACCCTGCTTTAAGTAGTGTCATTCATGCGCCTAATGTACCCGAACCTAGAATTACTCTGACATGGAGCTTATTAAGCACGGCACAACACTTGCATCTGTTGATCACCGGTGAAGAGAAAAAAGCGGTATTACAACAAGCCTTATCCTCCTTAACCGATACGCTAGCCATGCCAGTACGGGTCGTATTACAACAAGCCGTTACCGTGCATTATGCACCGTAAACCAAGGGAAACAGTAAAATGACTGAATTGAACGCAACTCTCTTAGCGATTACTGAGCGTATTATTGAGCGTAGTCGTGAATCCCGCGCTCAGTACTTAAGTACTATGCAACGTAATCGCCAAAATGGCGGTCGTCGCTCTATGGCGTGTGGCAATCTCGCTCATGCAGTAGCTGCCAGTCCTGATGCAGATAAGCGCCTACAAATCAAGGTAGAAACTCGCAATATGGGTATTGTGACTGCCTACAATGACATGCTTTCAGCTCATCAACCCTTTGAGCATTACCCACAACTGATTAAGCAAGTCGCTCGCTCGCTGGGAGCAACCGCACAAGTTGCAGGGGGAGTTCCTGCCATGTGTGACGGAGTGACACAAGGTCAGCCGGGCATGGAATTATCGCTATTTTCGCGTGATATCATTGCCCTATCTGCTGCTGTGGCGTTATCACATAATGTGTTTGATGCCGCTATTTTTCTGGGCGTCTGCGACAAAATTGTTCCGGGCTTAGTCATTGCCGCGGCTACCTTTGGGCATTTACCTGCTGTGTTTTTGCCTGCAGGTCCTATGGTTTCGGGTATTTCTAATGATGAAAAAGCCAAAGTACGCCAACTTTATGCCGCTGGTAAAGTAGGACGCGATGATCTCTTAGCCTCAGAGATGCGCTCTTATCATGCCGCAGGTACTTGCACCTTCTATGGCACTGCCAATACTAATCAAATGCTGATGGAGTTTATGGGGTTACAACTCCCCGGTTCGAGCTTTGTAAATCCTTATACTCCCTTACGAGAGGCGCTTACTCAAGCAGGAACTGCTCAAGCCGTAAAGCTGGCAAATACTGGCATCACTACAGCCGACATTCTGGATGAAAAAGCTTTTGTAAATGGCATGGTGGGCTTAAATGCTACCGGAGGATCGACTAATCTCTTATTGCATTTGGTAGCGATGGCACGCGCAGCAGGCGTAATCATTACCCTAGAAGATTTTGCTGACCTTTCCAAAATTACCCCCTTATTGGCTCGCGTCTATCCTAATGGTGCCGCCGATGTCAACCACTTCCATGCCGCAGGAGGGTTACAATTTATTATTCGCCAACTACTCGATGCGGGCTTATTGCATAATGACGTGCAAACGATCATGGGCAAAGGTTTACAAGCCTATACCCAAGAAGCCTTTTTGAATGATGAAGGTCAAGTAGTGTGGCGCGAAGGCACGACAACGAGCCATGATTTGACGGTAGTGCGTCCTATGAGTGAACCTTTCCAAACCACGGGTGGCTTACAACGCTTACAAGGCAATATTGGCGAGGCGGTTATTAAAGTTTCAGCCGTAAAACCAGAGCGACATCTCATCCAAGCCCCAGCTCGTGTGTTTGCGGATCAAGAAGAGGTCAAAGCAGCGTTTGAACGCGGTGAATTGGAGCGTGATGTCGTTTGTGTTGTGCGCTTCCAAGGGGCAAAAGCGAACGGTATGCCTGAGCTACATAGCCTCACACCCGTATTAGGTTTAATCCAAGAGCGCGGCTATCAAGTCGCACTAGTGACCGATGGGCGTATGTCAGGTGCGAGTGGTAAAGTTCCAGCAGCTATTCACGTGAGTCCAGAGGCCTTAGATCGCGGTATGATTGCCTGTATTCAAGACGGGGATATGATTCGTCTTGATGCTAATGCAGGCACTCTCGAAGTACTCGATGTTGACCTCAGTACTCGTACCCCTGCTACTATGCCTACGACTCAACATCATAGTGGCTTAGGGCGTGAATTATTGGGTGCCTTTAGAACCGTAGTTAGCCCTGCCTCACAAGGCGCTAGCGTCTTATTTCATGACCATTAAATTAAGACCTTCATCATGACTGATTTATCTTCTCAATGGGCGCAAGTAAAACAACAAGCTCAACGCTTAAAGCCTATTCATTTACGTGAGCTATTTGCTCAAGACCCAGAGCGCTTTGCTCAGTACTCTGTGTCATTCAATGATCTATTAATGGATTTTTCTAAAGAAAAAATCGATCAAACCGCACTCAGTACTTTGCTCAACTTAGCCAAAGTAGCAAAAGTTGAGTACTGGCGTGACCAAATGCTGAGTGGTGCAAAAATTAATACCACTGAAAATCGCTCGGTACTTCATACCGCGCTACGCGGCGGCGCAGACAAAAACTTGATAATCGAGGGTCAAGATGTCAATGCTGAAGTTGAGATGGTTAAAGCTCGCTTTTTAGCATTTGCCGAGCAAGTGCGCTCTGGTGAGTACTCTGCCCCCAATGGCAAAGCCTTTACAGATATTGTCAATATTGGAATTGGTGGCTCTGATCTGGGTCCTGTCATGGTCACTCAAGCGCTAGCGCCGTATCACAATGGTCCTCGCACCCATTTTGTGTCGAATGTGGACGGTGCTCACATTGCTGATACCTTAGCGACGTTAGACCCTCAAAGTACTTTATTTATTATCGCTTCAAAAACCTTCACCACCGCCGAAACCATGCAAAACTTTGCTACTGCATTAACATGGCTAGAGCAAAGTGTAGGTAAGGAAAATAGCGGCAAACATCTAGCTGCGGTATCGACTAATTTAGAACGTACTCGGCAATTTGGGATTGAGGATAGTCGAGTATTTGGTTTTTGGGATTGGGTGGGAGGTCGTTATTCGCTGTGGTCAGCGATTGGTTTATCGATTGCGATTGCCATCGGTGCAGATCATTTCCAAGCCTTACTCAATGGCGCAAAAGCAATGGATGAGCATTTCCGTAACGCGCCCTTAGAGCAAAATCTTCCCGTACTCATGGGCTTAATCGGTATTTGGCGACGTAATGGTTTGCAGTACCCCACCGTAGGTCTAATGCCCTACGATCAACGCTTAGCCCGCTTCCCTGCCTATGTACAGCAATTGGATATGGAGTCTAACGGTAAGTACATTAATCGTGAGGGCAAACCCGTTACAGAATCCACAGGAGCTATCATATGGGGTGAGCCGGGTACTAATTCGCAGCACTCGTTTTTCCAATTGATTCATCAAGGTACGGATGTAATTCCCGTCGACTTTATGCTCGCGGCAAATGATCATCATGCTCATCCGATTAAGGGTGTGTACGAACATCATACCGTACTCATGACCAATGCCTTAGCGCAGGCTAATGCCTTAGCGTTTGGACGTAGTAGTGATGAGGTACGTGCTGACATGCAAGCCAGTGGCGCTAAACCTGAAGCGATTGAAGCGCTAGTGGCTCATCGTACCTTCCAAGGGGATCGCCCCTCGACTATGTTGCTTTATAAACAATTAGATCCCTTTACTTTAGGGAGGCTGATTGCATTGTTTGAGCACAAGGTATTTGTACAAGGAATTATTTGGAATATTAATTCGTTTGATCAATGGGGAGTGGAGCTTGGTAAAAAACTGGCTAGTACTTTACAGCCTATTGTGGCAGGTGCCTCTATTCCCGACTCTTTGGATAGCTCGACCCATGGTTTGATTGGGCATATTCATCAATTACGTCAACCGGAGGTTGAATAATGACAGCCTTATTAAGTACTCGTGAAATTTGCCAATTAGCTCCAGTGATTCCGGTTATTGTGGTTGAACAACTCACTGATGCTAAACCTTTAGCGCAAGCCTTAGTCAATGGTGGCTTACCTACTTTAGAAATTACTTTACGCACTCCCTGCGCTTTGGATGCGATTCGCGCCATGTGTGAAGTAGAAGGAGGTGTCGTAGGTGCAGGTACTTTACTAACGCCTAAAGATGTCAAAGCCGCCAAAGCGGCGGGGGCTAAATTTGGTGTTTCCCCCGGTGTGACTGAAGCACTACTTAAAGCCGCTCAGGATGAAGGCTTACCCTTATTAGCCGGTGCGGCGACTGCCAGCGAGGTGATGTTTTTATTAGAGCAAGGCTATGACACTTTGAAATTCTTTCCGGCTGAGGCGGCCGGTGGTATTCCCCTGTTAAAGTCTTGGTTTGGTCCACTTCCACAAGTCAGCTTCTGTCCTACTGGCGGAATTACCACTCAAAGCGCTCCACAGTACTTAAACTTACCTAATGTGCTGTGTGTAGGTGGTTCATGGTTAGCCCCTAAAGTGTTATTAGCCAAACAAGATTGGGCTGGAATTGAAGCATTAGCAGCCCAAGCGGCTGCATTAAAATAAGGAGAACGTATTATGATCAATGGACTCATTGCCGACATTGGGGGCACAAATGTACGGTTTGCGTTAGTCAATGAATATGGCGAAACCCTACATATCGAAAATTTATTATGTCGTGATTATGCAGGCCCCGTAGAAGCCGTGCAGAGCTATTACGAAAAAACAGGTATTACCAGTGGTCGACCTCGTCGTGCCGCTTTTTGTGTGGCTGCCCCTGTTAATCAAGACCGTATTGATGTCACCAATAATCATTGGGATTTTCTGCAATCCGATGTCAAACGTAAACTAGGTTTAGATCATTTAAAAGTTGTTAATGATTTTACCGCTGTAGCTTTAAGCGCTCCCCGTTTGCATCCACAAGACTACGTGAAAGTAGGCACAGGTAAAGCTAAGGAAGGCTCTATTACTGTGTTAGGTCCTGGCACAGGGCTAGGAGTATCTGGCTTGGTGTATGGAGAAAATAAACAGTTTATTCCGATTTCTGGTGAGGGGGGTCATGTGGCGTTGGCAGCCGTAACGGATCGTGAATCCGAAGTACTGGCTCAATTACGCAAGGATGTAGGCTTTGTCTCAGCAGAACGGGTGTTATCTGGCTTTGGTATGGTAAACCTGTACAATGCCATGCTTACTTTGGCAGGTAAACCACGTGAAGAGGTGGATGCCGCTGAAATTACTCGTCGTGCTTTACAAGAACAAGAAGTCATCGCAGTAGAAACGCTAGATTTGTTTTGTGGTTTCTTAGGTACGGTAGCGAGTGATATGGCGCTCACATTGTTTTCTACGGGAGGAGTGTTTATCGCGGGTGGAATTATTCCTAAATTAGGTGAAGCCTTTGCTCTGTCATCGTTTAGACAACATTTTGACGACAAAGGTATTTATACCGAATTGATGAAAACTATTCCTACTCTGGTTATTACTCATCCTCACCCTGCTTTTGTCGGTTTAAGCTCAATGGTGCTTAATCGTACTTAATTTATAAGGATACGTAGCAGGTATGGCGGAACATTTACCCTTAAATGCATTACGCGCGTTTGAAGCGGCCGCTCGCCATTTAAGTATTAGCAAAGCGGCTGAGGAATTGTTCGTAACACCTGCTGCGGTTAGCCAACAAATCAAACTACTCGAAGATCATATTGGCAAACCCGTTTTTCATCGCCTCACTCGAGCGCTTGCATTGACCGAGGCAGGTGAAGCAGGTTTACAACATATCCAAGAAGGTCTATCCAGTCTTTCTGAAGCAATGCGTCTGATGCGTCAAGATTCGGATCGTGACTCTTTAACGGTGTGGACTGCTCCTACATTTGCTAGTAAGTGGTTAATGCCACGTTTACCCGATTTTTTAGAGCAACAACCGGGAATTGAAATGCGTTTGTCCGCGGATGCTAATCTAATCGATCAGGCTAGTATTACGGGGACGATTAGTGCTGATGATTTACGTCTTAATAATGTGGATATAGCAATACGGTTTGGGCGAGGTAGTTATCCCGGATGTCGGGTCGATAAATTATTTAAAGAACAAGAGCGTGCCGTACCTTTATGTAGTCCTAAACTACTCGAAGGGGAGCGACCTTTACGTACACCCGATGATCTTAAATATCATGTACTACTACATGATGATACGCGCTACGAAGGACGTCCTAGTTGGTCGGATTGGCTTAATGAGTTTAAAATTGAAGGTATTGATCCCAAGCGCGGCTTACATTTTAGCCAAGCTACTCTAGCACTGGATGCAGCAGCCGAAGGACAGGGAGTACTTTTAACCATGGAACCTTTAGCAGCGGCTGATTTACAATCAGGTAAGCTGATTATTCCTTTTGATTTAAGTACTTTAATGACCCGTGCTTATTATGTGATTAGTTTGGAAAGTCGAGCGCGTCAAAAAAATGTAGTCGCTTTTAGAAAATGGATTTTAGGCAAAGCTAATCAAGAATAGCTGATCGAGCCGCTGCTTAAGCAGACGGTCGATAGCTTTTGTTATAGAACCACTGTGGTGCTTGCGGTTCATTCTTTGAATAGTTGACTAATGGTTTTAACGGTCAACTACTTAGAAATAAAATACACAGTAAGATCAACGTGAGTGTAACTACGTGACGTGAAGAGAGAAGAGAAGTGTGTAACCACCATAAAGGAGGTGCAGCCTTCCCACGCTGATCCCGCTGTGTAACAGGAGGAGTCGGTATAGTTAAAGTCTTGATTGATCAAGTACTTTAACCGTATAGTTATGCAGCCTGCGGTAACTCTTTTAACGCTACCTTGTCATTAGCCACTGGTAAGTCAGTTACAGTTGCTGACGACATAACTACTAATTTGCTCACATCGAAGGTTACGAATGCATCGTCTTCTGTTTCGATGTGCCAAGGATATGCTTTCATACCTTGTTCTAATAGCTCTCGGGATACACCAATATCTTCTAATAAATTATCATTCAAACCCATTAGACGATTGCGCAGAGCCACACGTTTCATATAAATCACAGTAGATTGAGCTAGTAATCCAACTGTATGTACGACGTTCATTGTTCTAAATCTCATTTTATTAGCCAAGCATAAAATTTTGCTAACTGTGGGGCTTGGCTTTCTTATTCATTGCTTTTGTATGAGCCTAGAATAGCGAATATATTGCACTGCAACAAACGACTTATTTTAAATTGATACGTTAGAAAAACTAACTCAAAGTACTGTCACTCAGCTAGAGGCATTAGTCCTTGATACGAATTTGTTTACGATGAATATAGCCTTTTTCGCCACACGCATTCGTGGCTAGCCAGTCACCTGAGCCACTGACTTTAATAGTCTTGTTGGACTCAATAGTGCATAGCACATGCTTACCTTCAGGTTTAGTCCGAATATTAGAAGGAGGATCAAATACAACCGCTTTGCGTGTAATACTCACCTCTTCTTTCGTTGGTTTAGCTTCTTTGGCTACAGGCTCAGTAGACTCCGCACGCTCTGGTACAGACTGAGTTTTAGTCTCCACGGGTGAGGATGTGGTTAAAGACATACCGGCAGTACTGAGTTGATTGAGTGCTGATAACGCATCTTGATCGCCTTGTTTAGCTGCTTTGGTATACCATTTAATAGCCTCAGCCATATCTGGCTGAGTTCCCTCGCCCTTAAAGTACATTAGACCTAAGTTGTACTGCGCCTTAGCATCACCTTGTTTTGCAGCTTTTTTAAACCACTTAATCGCTTCAGCATTATCCTCTGGTGTACCCTCACCTTGATCATACATAGCGCCTACATTGGCTTGAGCCGCCGTATGACCTTGATCAGCCGCAAAGCGATACCAAATCAATGCTAGGCGATTATTTTCAGCTACACCATCACCATTGTCATACATTAACGCTAAATTATATTGTGACTTAACATGACCACGTTCAGCCGCTTTGGTATACCACTGAACCGCAGCAGGCTTATTTTGGGCAACGCCATCACCCATATCATATCGCTCACCTAAAATACTCATTGCAATAATATCGCTACGAGCCGCTAAAGCCTTGAGCTGTTCGATACTAGCTTTACCATAAGTATTAGCAGACACTGTAAACGAGGAAATTAAAGCAGCAACACCGATGCAGGTTGCTAAAAATCGAGGGCGAATCATACCAATCCCTTGCCAAAAGAAATTAAAAACCACGCTTAATCTGACCTTACCTGATCAGAGTTAAGTACTCCCCAAAAACCACTGTGCTGGGGCGACACAGTGTGCCCCAGCATTATTGTTAAATCATCTAGGCAATGCAATGTACTGCCTTCATTAGCGCCACCCTAGTTTTTGCGCCCACTGTTGTTGTGCTGATTTATAAGCCTGCCAATCATAAGGGGCTCGCCCCCCCACTTTGCTAATTTCCTCTTTTTGGCGCTGGCGGGTAAATTCATAAGCAGGCAAACCCACAGCTTTGCGGCGCTCCTCTAGCATTTCTATTTGCTCGATGTCAGCACTGAGTTCACCAGCAGCATCCCAATCTAAAAACGTGCCATAAAATTGAGGCTGACCTTGATTAAAACGCACTCGATCTAAAAGAAAAGCTAATTGGCGTTGAGTTACCTCACCTCGCGCCGCTGCAACATTAAGTACGGCTAAAAACTTACGTTGTAGTGCAGGCCATTCACTAGCATATTGGGCAATCGACCACGCGGCATAAGCCCCTTCCTCCCCCACTATTGCTACGGTAGGCCAACTGTCTAACTCGTCAATAATGTCATTCAGGCGACGAGCATTATTACCATGAATGGAACGCATTTTAGTAGAATAGTTAACATCCAAAGGCTCCAGAGCCTCTCCTTCATAAGAAGCATTATCCACTTGTTGTTTCATTGCTAATAATTGATCACGTAATGCTTGGTTCATATCCAGATTCCTTTTTTATTATCACTAATGATGGCTAGGGTATGACAGACACGAAAATTTAGGAGCATGAATGGCAAGTACTTAGATAAAAGGTTAGTTAATTAGGATAGATGGCTAATTGGTGCGCCATTAAAATTAGTCCAACACTCGGTAAAACTTAAACAACTCAGGTCAAATAGCTCTAAAAAATCAACCCTTTTATACTAAGCACTCTGTGATTGACTCAAGGTTATTAAGTGAGTACTTCCCCTACTCTGCCCCCACTGGCTGAACGTGTTTTAACTTGGTTTGAACGCTATGGACGCAAAGATTTACCGTGGCAAATAAACCCTACACCCTATCGAGTATGGGTGTCGGAAATCATGTTGCAACAAACCCAAGTGGCTACCGTGATCCCTTATTACCAACGTTTTATGGAGTCGTTTCCTGATGTCATTACTTTAGCCAATGCTAGCGATGATCAAGTACTTAAGCACTGGCAGGGTTTAGGCTATTACACACGAGCACGTAATCTACACAAAACCGCTCAAATCATTCGTGATCAATATCAGGGGCAATTTCCCACGGCACTTGAGCAAGTCGAATCTTTATCAGGTATTGGGCGTTCCACTGCTGGAGCGATTTTAAGTTTGAGTATGGGGCAAAAACATCCGATTTTAGACGGTAATGTGAAACGAGTGTTGGCGCGGTTTCATGCTTTGGAAGGTTGGTCAGGTACTCCCGCGAATCAAAAAAAACTGTGGCAATACGCCGAGCAACATGTTCCTGATCATCGTAATGCTGAGTATACCCAAGCGATGATGGATATGGGTGCAACGCTGTGTACACGTAGCAAACCATTGTGCTTAATGTGCCCGATTCATCAAGATTGTGCCGCCCTAAAAACCGGACACCCCCAAGACTACCCCGCACCCAAACCCGCGAAAGACTTGCCGCATAAAAATCGTTGGATGGCGATTGTGCGTAACTCTAAAAATGAAGTACTCCTACAAAAACGCCCGCCTACTGGGATTTGGGGTGGATTATGGAGTTGGTTTGAGTTTGAGAGTTATGAGCAGTTAACAGATTGGGGCCGTAATTTAGGCGCCAGTGAAAGTACTTTGAAACTCAAAAACTTTGAACATGGTTTTTCGCATTACAGCCTTACCCTGTATCCCATAGTATTGGATTTACAGGCAGAACCTGCGAGGGTAATGGCAGACAACAGCACAGTTTGGTATAACAGCGCTCAAGATTTTCAGGGCGGTCTGTCTAGTGCCGCCTCCTTTATACTCCATCAATTGCATAAGGAGCAGCCATGACACGCATGGTTAATTGTGTACTACTCAAACAAGAAGCCGAAGGTTTAGAGCGCCCGACTTATCCTGGGGCATTAGGTCAACGTGTGTTTGAAAATGTTTCCAAAGAAGCATGGCAAAAATGGCTACGCCAACAAACAATGCTCTTAAACGAATATCGCCTAAGCCCGATTAATCCCCGCGACCGCAAATTTTTAGAAGAAGAAATGGAAAAGTTTTTCTTCGGTGAGGGTGCTTCACAGGTAGATGGGTATAAGCCTGTTTAAGCAGTACGTAGTAGGGGCAAGTCTAATGACACCCCTACCTTTCAATAGAGTTAAAAACTACTCGATTGCGCCCACAAATTAATCCCACCATCTTGCACAATCTGCTCAATCGCCTGCAGTACTTCAGCTTCAAATACTAAATGATTCAGTGCTGCCACATTTTCATCTAATTGACTCACACTACTAGCGCCTACCAATACTGAAGTAATGCGCCGATCTCGTAATGCCCACGCCAATGACATTTGTGCCAAGGATTGACCACGCGCTTGAGCGATTTGATTGAGCGCTTGCACCATGCCCAAATTACGTTCACTTAAAAACTCGGTTAGGAATGACGTGTTTTGAGTGGCACGAGAGCCTGAGGGAACACCTTTTAAGTACTTATTAGTGAGTAACCCCTGAGCTAACGGTGAGAAGGCAATACAGCCCATGCCTTCCTCCTCTAAAGTACTCAGGAGTTCTTTTTCAATCCAACGATTGAGCAAGGAATAAGACGGTTGATGGATCAAGCAGGGTGTACCTAGCTCTTTCAATATTTTAGCCGCTTCATGAGTTTTGCTAGGTGAGTAGGAGGAAATCCCCACATATAGGGCTTTACCCTGCCGCACTGCCGTATCGAGTGCCATCATCGTTTCCTCAATGGGCGTTTCAGGATCAAAACGGTGCGAATAAAAAATATCAACGTACTCTAAGCCCATCCGTTTGAGGCTTTGATCAAGACTAGATAACAAGTACTTACGTGAGCCACCCTGACCATAAGGCCCAGCCCACATGTCATAACCTGCCTTAGTAGAAATAATCAGTTCATCACGATAAGGCGCTAAATCTTGGCGTAAAAACGAACCAAATAAACGCTCAGCTGCTCCAGGAGGAGGACCATAATTATTGGCTAAATCAAAATGGGTAATACCTAAATCAAAAGCACGACGCACGATATAACGCGCATTATCAGGCGTGCTATTCGTACCAAAGTTATGCCATAAACCTAATGAAATCGCTGGCAATTTCAAACCACTACGCCCACAGCGCCGATACAACATGGTGTCATAACGCTGAGAATAAGGACTGTATAACATGTTTGAACTCCTGTGGCGGTTGGCAAAGTTTAAGCGTACCGCAAATCACCGTTTTTGTTTATTAGATACTGATCCTGCACAGGATTGATGAGTTTAGTGAGTACTTATAAAGGTGCTGGATGGATTCGTGATACACTAAAGGCATCCGCCTTTTTAAATGTAGCGTTATGATACTTACAGCTCTCATTGCCGCACTGGAAGCGGCTTTTAATGCGTGGCTTCGATTAGACCCCGCCGCCCAACCCCATTTGCAAGCCTTACAAGGGCGTATTATTGCCCTACACATCACCGGTTTGGATATCAAACTCTTTTTTATCCCGACCTCTACGGGCATTACCCTTAGCATGGACTACCAAGCCGAACCGGATGTCACTATTAAAGGTTCTGCGATGGCTTTGTCGCGCTTAGCTTTGAGCGAAGATGCGAGCAAAGTACTCCTCGAATCTGATGTGCAAATGGAGGGGGACTTAAGTACGGGTCAACGTTTTAGTGAAGTCCTACGCTCAGTTGATATTGACTGGGAAGAACTCTTATCTCATGCCGTCGGCGACATTGTAGCTCACCAAATGGGGAGTACGGCTCGCTCCACTCAAGGTTGGTTAAAAGACAGTATGCAAGCCATGCACCTCAATACTCGTGAGTACTTACAAGAAGAAAGCCGAGTACTCGCTGCGGAGGCTGAACTCAATTATTACCTAGATTCGGTCGATGCTTTACGAGCGGATGCTGACCGTCTTGAAGCACGTATTCAACGTCTAGCAAAAAAGGCTGAAACTGAGTGAACTTCCTAACCCGTAGTATTAGACGCTTAATTCGTCTATGGGCGATTATTCGCGTCATTATCACTCAAGGCTTAGACGAATTATTTTTTAGTATTCCGTTTTTGCGCCCCGTCAGCTTTATTTACAAGCTACTACCGTGGAATTGGGTGCAAAAAGAGCAAGCCCCCTTGGGAGTGCGGATTCGCCAAGCTTTAGAAGAACTCGGCCCTGTTTATATTAAATTTGGGCAAATGCTCTCTACTCGCCGCGATTTATTACCTGATGACATTGCCCTAGAGTTGAGTCGCTTACAGGATCGCGTCCCACCCTTTGCCAGTGCTGAGGCTCAGGCGATTATTGAAAAAGCGTTTAATCAACCGCTGGATAGTATTTTTAAAGCGTTTGATATGACACCCTTAGCTTCTGCCTCTATGGCACAAGTCCATGCCGCTACGATGTGGGACGGTAAAGAAGTCGTCGTCAAAGTACTACGCCCTAATCTCTTAAAAACTATTCAGCAAGACATTGATGTGATGTACTTGGTCGCTGGTTTAGTCGAACGCTATTGGAGTCAAGGTAAGCGTTTACGTCCGGTTGAAATTGTCCAAGAATATGAAAAAACGATTCTCGATGAGCTGGACATGCAACGCGAAGCCGCGAATGCCAGCCAATTAAGACGCAATTTTGAAGGCTCTTCTGATCTCTATGTCCCCGCTATTGATTGGCAATACACTCGCGATAATGTCATGGTCATGGAGCGAATTTACGGCGTTCCGGTTGGTGATATTGAGCGTTTAAAAGCGTTGAATATGAACTTTAAACGCTTGGGCGAGCGTGGCGTAGAAATCTTTTTTACTCAAGTATTCCGCCATAATTTTTTCCACGCTGATATGCACCCCGGTAATATTTTCATTGAAACTACAGATCCTAATGACCCCCGTTATATTGCTGTCGACTTTGGAATTGTGGGTACTTTGACTAATGAAGATCAGCGTTATTTGGCGGAAAATCTTTATGCATTTTTTAATCGGGATTATAAGCGCGTAGCAGAGCTACATGTCGAATCGGGCTGGGTACCCTCAGATACTCGCGTCAATGAATTTGAGGCGGCGATTCGTACCGTTTGCGAGCCGATTTTTCAATTACCGATTAAAGATATTTCATTTGGTTACGTATTAATGCGTCTTTTCCAAACGGCACGACGTTTTAATATGCAAGTCCAACCGCAATTAGTGCTATTGCAAAAAACGTTATTAAATATTGAAGGTTTAGGGCGGCAGCTTTATCCCGATTTAGATTTATGGGCAACCGCAAAACCGTTTTTACAGCGTTGGATGGATGAACAAGTCGGTGTACGTGCTTTATGGAAGGGTTTAAAAGCGAATGTACCCCAGTTTTTAGAAAATGCGCCGTATATGCCGAATCTATTATTTGAGATTGCCCAACAAGCGAGCCAACAAAAACTCACTACACAATTTGAATCCCAGCAATTAGAAGTACTCCGGCAGCAAATGCACTATCAGCAACGTACTTTGTTATATGCGATTACGGGGGGGGCTTTGGTGATTAGTGCGATGTTAGTACCGAGTACTTGGGTATTAATGTACTGGTGGGGCATTTCGAGTTTGAGCTGGGGATTGGGTTTAGGTGGATTAGGGCTAATGGGCTATAGTTTAACACGCAGCCCTCGCAAGCTATTGGCTCACCAGTAAATACCGATAGCTTAAAAGCTTCTGAAATCTAAGGTTTTTAATCAGTCACAACGCTTTTAGTAAAATATAAACCGCGCCTGTGCCCCCATCCACGGGGCGGGCTGAATGATAGGCGAGTACTCGGTCATGTTGGTGTAGCCAGCGGCTAATTTTGATTTTTAATACCGGCCCTGAATTAGGCGAGCGATTGCCTTTCCCATGAATGACTCTGACACATTCGCCTTGTCTAGGATGAGCCGTTTGCAGGAAAAAATATAAGTACTGGCGAGCTTGATCAACATTAAATCCATGCAGATCAATTTCACTCGCGACCCGATAACCGCCCCGTTTTAATTTTAAAAATACCCGTTGTTGAATCCCTGCCCGACAATAACTCAATACATCACCGGGCTGCATATCACTGGGATCATATTCGTCTGAAAACATATCGATGAGTACTTGTTTTTCATCTTCAATAGATTTCATCGGTATGGGTTTAGGCTTTTTTGTATAATGCACGACGTGATTAGTTACACGTAATGGAGTAACGTCTTTAACCCACTCGCGAAACAGGGCTATTTCATCAGCGCCATCGGGCTGGGGTTTGGGTTTTAATGGCAACATACGACGACTCCCCGACTACTAAAAGGCGTTAGCGCCCCTACAAACATTAATAAAACACTACTCATACTATGAATATTCTACTAAGTAATGACGATGGCTTTTTAGCACCTGGTATTAATTTGCTGCGCAATGCTCTCCTACTCTCCCACCATGTCATCACCGTTGCACCTGACCGTGATCGCAGTGGTGCTAGTAATTCACTCACCTTAGAAAATCCATTAAGGCTACAATCGCAAGGTACAGATTTTTATAGTTTAAATGGTACGCCTACCGACTGTGTACATTTAGCGTTAACGGGATTATATACTGTTCCGCCTGACATTGTGATTTCCGGTATTAATGCGGGTGAAAATCTGGGAGATGACGTGTTGTACTCTGGCACAGTAGCTGCCGCCATGGAAGGACGCTACCTCGGCTATCCCGCTATTGCCGTTTCTATTGCCCATCATCGTCCTCAATATTTTGAAACCGCCGTCAAGGCGATATTAGAACTATTACCTAAAATACCGGACTACCCAGAGGGTAGTATGATTTTAAATGTCAATGTGCCTGATTTACCATGGGAACAAATTAAAGGTTTTCAAGTGACCCGTTTAGGGCAACGCCATCGTGCCGAGCCAGTGATTAAAGCTCAAGACCCACGAGGTCGTGATATTTACTGGATTGGCCCTCCCGGTAAAGAGCAAGATGCGGGCGAAGGTACGGATTTTTATGCGGTGCGTAATGGTTATATATCCATAACACCTTTGCATAGTGATTTAACACGGCATAGGATTTTAGAGGCTACTCATCAATGGTTAAAAGCATAACTAGCTCACGGAGGGAGCATGTACAATCGTAATCTCGATGTTAAAGGCAGTGGTATGACCTCACAGCGTACCCGTGATCGTTTAGTACAATTATTACGTACTAAAGGAATTACTGATGAGGCAGTACTTCATATAATGAGTAAAGTACCTCGACATTTATTTGTTGATGAGGCTTTATCGATTCGAGCTTATGAAAATACCGCCCTGCCTATTGGTTATGGTCAGACTATTTCCCAGCCTTATATTGTAGCGCGTATGACGGAGCTGATTTTAAAATCAGCACACCCTTTAACTAAAGTACTAGAAATAGGTACAGGCTCAGGTTATCAGGCAGCCGTACTTGCTCCTTTTGTTAAAGAGCTTTATACCGTAGAGCGCATAAAACCTTTATATGAAAGTACTCATAAACTATTACGTGAACTCGGTTACCGTAACATTCGCACCTTTTTAAGTGATGGTACTTGGGGATTAGCAAAAGAAGCGCCTTTTGATGCGATTGTTGCAACCGCTGCACCAGAGCAAGTCCCTCCCTCTTTATTAGAGCAATTAGTCGAAGGGGGACAATTAATAATTCCGGTGGGCGCACAGGGTTTACCCCAATATTTACAAATTATTACTCGCTTACCTGATAATCAATACGATATAAAAACTACCGAGCCTGTACAATTTGTACCCTTAGTTCAAGATACGCCCCGTACTTAAAGTACCTATTATTCATCGAACTTTTCCGACATTGCAGTGCCTTAAGGCTAAAGTACTTAGGATTAATTCAGGCTAGTTTCAGCTCGCTATGGTAGATCAGCATCTTTTAAAGATTAATGCTGCATTTACAGTATCTGAATAAATCCTAATAAGGCAGTACTTGATTCAAACGCTTAGAGCAGACATTATCAGGCTCTGAGCAATTAAAGCTTGATGGGCGATTAATAAGCGGGTTTTTGATTAAAAATCGTGTAAAGCGGTTGGTGTATTTACCGATGAAATGACTAAGGCTTTTTTACTAGTCATGATTAAAGAGTTAACACCACACCTATTGGTTTAATAGGTGTCGATCAATCTTTGCTGTAGTCGCCATTCTTTGATCTTACTATTACAGGTGTAACTCATGAAAAGACAAATGAAAGCAACAATTATATTGTCATTAGCCGCTATAGTGAGTGCGGCTTGTGCCCCTCAAAGCGATAGCTATGTAATGACACCTAATACACCAACACCCAAGGTATATAGCTACACCGCCGCCGCCGCTAAAAGTAATAATACGCCTGTCACTCACTCACATAGTGGCAAAGTTCATACGCATATTTTACCGGCCAGTGGCATTATTCATACCCACGTTGCTCCTGTTCATACGAGTGTGACTACTACCAATACTACGGTTGTACGTCCTGTCTATCGCCCGACTCCAGCACCCACTTATCGTCCTGCACCTGCTCCATCACCGCGTTATTATCCAGCACCTGCTAATAATTACCGTCCTGCCCCAACCCCAGCGCCTGCTTATCGTCCAACGCCAACCCCAGCGCCTGCTTATCGTCCAACACCAGCACCTCGTTATACCCCCGTACCTGCACCTACTAATTATGATGCAAACTATGGCTATACCTCGACGACTCCTGCTGCAACCGATACTTACACAAATAGCAATTCATATGATTACAATTACACAGGGAGTGGGGTAAAAGATTATAACGCTACCGCGAGTACTAGCCCGACTACCAATAATGATAGTTACTATTCTTACAGTAATACTACGAATAGTAATGACTACTATAATTACAGCAAACCTAAAGCCCAGCCTAATCCTACTAACTACGCTTATGATTACAGCGTAGGCAACACTAATAATGCTGTTTCTAGTAACTATAATGATTACAGCGTTAACTCCCTGAAAAATCCGGGTGTGACTGCTTCTACTACGGGTTATTCAGGTGGTAATAGTTATGCTGTACAAAAAGGCGACACTGTATTCCAAGTAATGCGTAATACTGGTGTTTATTGGAAGGATATTATTAAGTTAAACGGCTTACAAAGTCCTGACTATGCCATCAAACCTGGTCAAGTACTTGTACTGAAATAATCATAATTAGTTAAGTACTCATTCGTTGATTTACCGATGAGTACTTAATTTGAATTTAATAAAATCAAGAGCCGTTGATATAACGTTGCAATTGTTGTGATGTGACTGCACCCATGTGGGTATCTACGATTTGTCCCGTTGGGGAAATAATATAAGTAGTAGGCACACCATAAATAAGTCCTAATGCAAACATAGTACTATCCTGCGTGGGTACGACTGTATAGTTAATACCCCGCTGACGCATAAATTGTTTCATGCGGGCGGTGGGGGTTTCACCCGCATCCATACCTAGTACCACTGCTTTATTGCGATAGCGCTGGGCGATCCCTTTTAAAGCAGGAATTTCTTGTAAACAAGGACCACATTCCATAGACCAATAGTTCACGATTACCCATTTACCACGGTACTCGGACAAGCGATGTTGTTGACCATCAATATCACGAAAGGAAAAATCAGCCGCCTGACCTGCTGCATTAGCTACAGCACAAGCCATTAAGAAGAACCAACCTAGTATCCATTTCATTTTAAGCATTCTGAATCCTCACATTTAAGTAAGATCAATCAATTTAGAACGGCTTCTTAGCTCGGTGTTATTGATTTCCATTGATGTTGCTTCTTTTCTATTAAAGTTATTTAACAACATTTAATGAAATCAAATCGCTACTCCCCTAAATTTCGCTCTACCCTCTATAACTATTTAACTTAATCTAGTTAGAGTCGGTAGGCTAATTTCAGCGTTCTATGATTGCAAGTTGTATTTAAGCGACAAGTACTTTTTAAGTACTTGTCGTTTTATTTTTAATCAAATTGTAGATATTTGATCAACTTACTCTTTATTTATGATTTTGATCTTAAGCGTACTAAGGCTAGTCCTGCTAATATCATCGATAGTAATATCTGACCCCATTGACTTAAAGTAGGCACAGGTTTTACGGTACTTTCAGGTTGGATAGAGCCCTGTAAGTAATCTGGAATACCATTATTATCCGTGTCGACGGCGTCGGTAGGTGCACCGTCACCATTTGGATCTGATATTTCTTGCGAAGTTAAAATACCATCACCATCGTCGTCGGTATCAAGGTAGTCTGGAATACCGTCTTTATCAGTATCATCATTAGTCGGTAAGCCACCATTATAGTTTTCATATTTGGTGAGAATACCGTCATTGTCATCATCACTATCTATAGCATCAATCTTGCCATCATTGTCTGTGTCGCGTGGCGCATTAATATTGCCAACCTCTTGCAGGTCGCTAATACCATCACCGTCACTATCGCCACTATTAGGATTAGTACCTAGTACTGACTCTTGTTTATCACTTATACCATCATTATCGCTGTCTTTATCAAGAGTGGTGTCATCGTGATTGTCGAGATAGTCCGGTGTACCATCACCATCCGTATCTTTGGCGTCACTAGGATTGCCATCACCATTAGGATCAGCATTTTCTGATTTTGTATTAATACCATCTAAATCGTCATCCGCATCTAGATAGTTAGGTGTGCCATCTGCATCAGTATCATCGTTTGCGGGCGAGCCACCGTTATAGTTTTCATATTTAGTGAGAATGCCGTCATTATCATCATCGGTATCGAGGGCATTAATAATATTGTCGCCATCAGTATCGATTGGAGTACTTAGGTTAGCACCCACTTCTGTGCGATCATCAATACCATCACCATCAGAGTCTACATTAGTAGGACTAGTGCCTAAGGCTACTTCTTGCTTATCGGTGAGACCATCACCATCGGTGTCAGGATCAGCCGGTGTATCCGTCGCGGCATCTAAATAGTCTGGTTTGCCATCACCATCGGTATCTTTGGCATCACTAGGATTACCATCGCCATTGGGATCAGCATTCTCATCTACTGTGTTCTTGCCATCGGCATCATCATCACTATCAAGATAATCCGGTGTGCCATCTTTATCGGTATCATCATTGGCAGGAGTACCGTTATTGTAGTCCTCATACTTAGTGAGAATACCGTCATTATCATCATCGGTATCGAGGGCATTAATAATATTGTCGCCATCAGTATCGATTGGAGTACTTAGGTTAGCACCAACTTCTGTGCGATCATCAATACCATCGCTGTCAGTATCCACATTCAAAGGATTGCTACCTAAAGCGATTTCTTGTTTATCGGTGAGACCATCACCATCAGTGTCAGGATCAACCGATGTGTCTGTCACAGCATCTAAATAGTCCGGTTTACCGTCGCCATCGGTATCTTTGGCATCAGTCGGATTACCATCGCCATTGGGGTCAGCATTTTCATCTACTGTATTTTTACTGTCTGCATCATCATCGATATCAATATAGTCCGGTGTGCCATCTTTATCGGTATCATCATCCGCCGCAGTACCACCATTATAGTTTTCATACTTGGTGAGGACACCATCACCGTCATCATCAGCATCTAAATAATCAGGTTTACTATCACCGTTGGTATCATCATTTTCAGGTGTACCGCCGTTATAGTTTTCGTTGGTAGTCAAAATACCGTCATTATCGTCATCAACGTCTAGATAATCCGCAATACCGTCCACATCAGTATCATTGGAAATGGGCGAACCACCATTATAGTTTTCATTTTTAGTGAGAATACCGTCGTTGTCATCGTCATCATCTAGTGCATCTATCTTACCGTCCTTATCGCTATCAATAGGATCAGTAATATCACTCCCTACTTCTACCTTGTCATTAATACCGTCCCCATCAGAATCGGCATTATTAGGATTAGTACCTAACTTAGCTTCCTCAGAATCCTTTAAACCATCACCATCGGTATCAGGATCCGTGACTACTGTACAAGTGGTTGGTTTAACAATAGGGCAACCATAAATGCCGGCATAGTTATTATCACTATAGGTACCCCACCCTAGATTGGTAAATTGGTTACCAGGTCCTGTTCCTGCTGAGTTAGGCAACTGATTGAAAACATCATCATTCGCCATAATCTGAATAGCGCCTACTTCACAGCTACCAGAGTTAGTGAAACTGAACACCTCAAGCTCTTTATTAGCTTCCCACGGGAATGACGCATTATCAGAGGTATTAAACGTTAATGATAAATAATCACTACCGGAATCTTCCGTAGGGCTGCGAACTTTCGCTCCTACTACCCATTCCACATTCGTCACTGCGGATTGCAAATCAGCAATCTCAAACTGATTAGCAATATTGGCAGCATGAGGAACTTTTAAGGTTACTTGTCCGGTTAGACTTAAATTTTTAGGACTAGGAGTACTACCTGGATACATATAAACATGGTAACGCTTAGTCGCATTATCATAATCTACACGGTAGTACACAGAATTTTCAGCTACAGTATCAGGTGCTGTAGGACACGTTGAGGGAGTATTGTCGATAGTGACGTAAACCGTAGCACTAGCAGTACCACCCTTTCCATCAGAAATCGTATAAGTAAAGGAATCAGCGCCCGTCGCCCCGCTATTAGGAGTATAAACTAGTGAATTACCTTGCTGGGTAACCGTACCAGAAGTACCTTGAGTATACTTAGAGAGCGTTAAGGTATCATTATCCGCATCGCTATCATTGATCAGTACTGCAATCGTACCTGACTCACCCGCTTTGACTACTAGTGTATCATCCATAGCACTAGGTACTTTATTGACGGGTTCGGTAGGGCCATTGTCACAAACAGCTGCTGTACCGTAATTACCTAAGTAACTATTTTCAATTACTTCAGGATCAGATAACCAACCAATATTAGCAAATTGGTTCCCCGGATTGGTTCCGACTGAATTTCCACCACTAGGCACATTAAACGGATCAGAAGAGTTATTCATCAACTCCACTGCACCTAGACAAGACCCAGAGTTTTTAAAGTTAAAGACCTCTAGCTCTTTATTAGCGCTCCATGAGAATGCTTGGGGATTAGTAATGGTTGCTGTGAACGAGAGATAATCAATATCTGGCGCTTCACTCGGTGCTCTTACAGTTGAACTATTCGACCAAAAAATCCCAGGGACTGTAGAGGTGACATTAGCCGGTACAAAACGTGCTGAAGTACTAGCAGAATGAGGAGACCTGATAGTGACTTGCGAAGATAAGGTTAAATTCCGAGTGGGAACTGAGGTTGGACGCATAAAAACGCGGTATAACTGTGCAGTACTGTCCCAACGAATGTTGTACTCCACGCCATCACTAGTTGCTCCAAACGCCGTGCTACTCGCCTGAGTAAGCATCAGCAAAACAAAACCCCTTATCAAAACTTGGCCATTTATTTTTTTCATTATTAATTACCGCTCATTTCTTAGCCAGTCAAACCCAAAGAAGGGAACGGCAGCCCAATGCTGCCATTCCCCTGTAGTCATTATTTCGGCAATTGCTCGTTAATGACGAAGTTAGCACTGTTGGTACTATTACCTGGGTGCATTAGAACGTTACCTAAGAGTAAGTTCACATCATTACTAGGACCTGCGAAGATGGCAACACCATCCATTGTCAAGTCACTAATACGGTAACCATTTAGACGGTAGTTAGTACTAGCCGTTGTATTACCGGATGCTAATAACACATTTCCTAAAATGGAGCTGGTGTCATTATCTGGACCTTGGGCAATAATTGCGTATGAATTATTAGCATAATCATTAGCATTACCTGCCCACATTAAGGCTTTAGAGCCCGCCACGAGGCGTGCATTAGAACCATAGGTCAATACATTCGCATCTGTGAAGTCTACTAACTTAGGTGTTGCTGATAAACCTACGCCAGCATTAGTCATAATGCCCATATGGTTACGATGACGCACTGCCACATAGTAGCCAGCAGTAGGTACACCGCTCATGCGTAACACATCAGAACCTGTAGCAGCATCAACTACATCACCGTCTTTTTGGACTAGACCAGCGATAGTTTTGATTACTGTTTTTGGTTGAGTAAAGTCACGCAATTCAACGAGTACCCAATCTACGATAGCATCATTGCCACTTACACCCAGAACTGTACTAGAGGCTACCTCAGTACCTGTGTAACGATAAGACAGGCTGCTATAAGGCTGGTTAGTTGGTACTAATGACAAGGTACGTAAAGTATCTGCCATTAAACCTGTTGAACTACTATAGGCACCTTGTAAGAACACTTTTACTTTGAGCGCGACAGAATCCATCACCGCATCTAAGTAATCAGCTAAACCATCACCATCAGAATCTAATGCATCGGATGGATTACCATCGCTATTGGCATCAGGTGACTCACTGATAGTTAAGACTTTGTCATTATCATCATCAGTGTCTAGGTAGTCTGGTATACCATCTTTATCAGTATCATCATCTGCTGGAGTACCACCATTGTAATTTTCATACTTGGTTAATACGGTATCACCATCATCATCTGGATCAAGAGCATTAATTTTGCTATCGCCATCAGTATTCAATGGAGATGCAGGATTAGCACCAACCTCAGCACCATCAGGTACGCCGTCAGCATCAGAATCAGGATTCATTGGGTTAGTACCAATGGTAGCCTCATCCTTAGTTGCCAAACCGTCACCATCATCATCCATATCCAAGTAGTCTGGCTTGCCATCTGCATCAGTATCAACTGCATCAGAAGGATTACCATCTTTATTGGCATCAGGTGACTCAGCTGTAGTCAAACGACCATCACCATCGTCATCAGTATCAAGATAATCTGGTTTACCGTCACCGTCAGTATCGTCGTCTTCTGGAGTACCACTGTTGTAATTTTCGTACTTAGTTAATACACCATCATTATCGTCATCTGGATCTAAGGCATTAACTTTGCCATCGCCATCAGTATCAACTGGGGCTGCTGGGTTAGCACCTACCTCTTTACCATCCACAATACCATCAGCATCAGAGTCTACATTCATAGGATCGGTACCAATGGTAGCCTCATCCTTAGTTAATAGACCATCACCATCATCATCTGGATCAAGATAATCTGGTTTACTATCGCCATCAGTATCAACAGCATCCGCAGGTGAGCCATCAGCATTCACATCTGGAGATTCTGCTGAAGTCAGACGACCATCATTATCATCATCAGTATCGAGATAGTCTGGTTTACCATCACCATCAGTATCGTCATCTGTTGGAGTACTACCATTGTAGTTCTCGTTTTTAGTTAAGATACCATCTTGATCATCATCAGTGTCTAATGCATCGATAGTTTTATCGCCATCAGTGTCTGTTGGTGCAGCAACTGAACCGACCTCAGTACCATCGTTAACACCATCACCATCTGAGTCAGGATTTAATGGTTGAGTACCTAACTTAGTTTCATCAACCGTTGGAACATTATCACCATCATCATCAGTATCTAAGTAGTCTGGCTTACCATCTGCATCCGTATCGTCATCTGCAGGGGTACCGCCATTGTAGTTTTCGTCTTTGGTTAACTGACCATCATTATCATCATCGGTATCTAATGCATCGATAGTTTTATCGCCATCAGTATCGATAGGATTGGCTGGATCAGCCCCTACCTCAGTACCATCAAGAATACCATCACCATCAGAATCAGGATTTAATGGGTTCATACCTAATGTTTGTTCATTAGCAGTAGGAACACCGTCTTGATCATCATCTGGATCTAAGTAGTTAGGAATCTTGTCGCCATCGGTATCATCGTTAGCAGGATCACCATCACTATTTGGATCTTCAGACTTAGACGGAATACCGTCATTGTCATCATCAGTATCTAAATAGTTAGGAATCTTGTCGCCATCGGTATCATCGTTGGTTGGATCACCATCACCATTGAGATCTTCAGCTTTAGTAGGAACACCATCACCATCATCATCAGTATCTTTAGCATCAGGAATACCATCGCCATCAGTATCAACTGGGTTTGCTGGATCTGGACCTACTTCTTTACCATCAGGAACACCATCGCCATCGGTATCTGGATTAGTAGGATCAGTACCAATCTTGGCCTCATCACCGTTGGTTAAGCCATCGCCGTCTTTGTCACCTAAAGGACCATCAGTATTATCTGGGTCTAAGTAGTCAGGAATAGCATCACCGTCGGTATCAACAGCATCAGCAGGACTACCATCTTTATTAGGGTCAGGTTGCTCACCAGTAGTAGGAACACCATCACCATCATCATCCGTATCTAAATAATCAGGTGTGCCATCTTTATCGGTGTCATCATCACCAGGCGTACCACCATTATAGTTTTCCAACTTAGTGGGGATACCATCTTGATCATCGTCTGGATCAGTAAGATCTGGCGTACCATCCTTATCGGTATCAACAGGAGTAGCTGGATTAACACCTGCTTCCGTACCATCAGGGATGCCATCACCGTCTGAATCAGGATTCAACGGATCAGAACCAATCGCCTTCTCAGTGACATCAGGAATACCATCACCATCAGCGTCAAGATCTAAATAATCTGGCGTACCATCTTTATCAGTATCTAGAGCATCCGTTGGAATACCATCTTTATTAGCATCAGGAGCTTCATCTTTAGTTAAAACACCATCGCCATCATCATCGGTATCTAAATAATCAGGTACTTTATCACCATCGGTATCATCATCTAATGGACTACCACCGTTGTAATTTTCCTGAGCCGTTAAAACACCGTCATTATCATCATCGGTATCTAATACATCAGGTGTTTTATCGCCATCAGTATCGATTGGGTTAGCTGGGTCAGCGCCTACCTCAGTGCCATCAGGTACACCATCTTTATCAGAGTCGGTATTTAATGGGTCGGAACCGATAGTAGTTTCAGCTTTGGTTGGAACTCCATCACCATCATCATCAGTATCGAGATAGTTTGGAATCTTATCACCGTCAGTATCGTCATCCGCAGGAGTACCACCGTTGTAGTTCTCATCTTTGGTTGGAATACCATCATTATCATCATCAGTGTCTTTAGCGTCTGGGATACCATCACCATCCGTATCAACTGGTGTAGATGGGTTGGCACCTGCTTCAATGCCATCAGGAATACCATCACCATCGGAGTCAGGATTTAATGGATCAGTACCAATCGCTTTCTCAGTGCTGTCAGGAATACCGTCGCCATCATTATCAGCCGCTAGATAATCAGGTGTACCATCAGCGTTAGTATCTACTGCATCCGCTGGATTACCATCTTTATTAGGATCAGGCTGTTCATTAGCAGTGAGCGTACCATCGCCATCATCATCAGTATCTAAATAATCAGGTACTTTATCACCATCAGAGTCATCGTCTTCTGGCGTACCACCATTATAATTTTCGTACTGAGTTAGAACACCATCGTTATCATCATCAGTATCTAAAACGTCAGGCGTTTTATCGCCATCGGTATCAATTGGGCTAGCAGGATTGGCTCCTACCTCAACACCATCAGGCACACCATCTTTATCAGTATCTGGGTTTAATGGATCAGATGTTAGCGTGGTTTCATCTTTAGTTGGAACACCATCACCGTCATCGTCAGTGTCTAAGTAGTTTGGAATTTTATCGCCATCAGTATCATCATTTGCTGGGTTACCATCAGCATTAGGATCTTCGGCTTTTGTTAAAATACCATCATTATCATCATCAGTGTCTAATACGTCAGGCGTTTTGTCGCCATCGGTATCAACTGGGCTAGCAGGATTGGCTCCCACCTCAACACCGTCAGATACACCATCACCATCAGAATCTGGATTTAATGGATTAGAACCAATAGCTACTTCGTCCTTATCCAGAACGCCATCACCATCAGAATCTACATCTAGATAATCTGGGGTTTTATCACCATCTGTATCTAGGGCATCTGCTGGACTACCGTCTTTATTAGCATCAGGTGATTCTTTAGTGGTAAGGATGCCATCACCGTCATCATCGGTATCTAAATAATCAGCAATACCATCTTTGTCGGTATCGTCATCTGTTGGAGTAGCACCGTTGTAATTTTCGTACTTAGTAAGAACAGTATCGTTATCATCATCAGTATCCAGTACGTTTTTGGTACCATCACCATCGGTATCAGTTGGGTTATTGATATCTGAACCTACTTCAGTCTTATCATCAACTCCGTCACCATCAGTATCTTTTAGTAATGGATTAGAACCAATAACATTCGTTTCGTCTTTAGATAATAAGCCGTCACCATCGTCATCAGTATCTAAATAATCCGGTGTTTTATCCCCATCCGTATCATCATCTGCGGAAGTACCACCATTATAATTTTCATCTTTGGTTAACTTACCGTCTTGATCATCGTCAGTATCTAATGGGTCAATTTTACCATCAGCATCTGTATCTTTAGGTGTAGCTACTGAGCCAATTTCCGTACCATCGGGCACAGAGTCACCGTCGGAATCTGTGTTGAGCGGTAACATGCCTAACTTGATTTCATCTTTAGTTAGAACGGTATCACCGTCATCATCCGTATCTAAATAATCAGGTACTTTATCGCCATCCGTATCATCATCTGCGGAAGTACCACCATTATAATTTTCGTCTTTAGTTAGCTGACTATCATTATCATCGTCAGTATCTAAATAATCGGGAGTACCATCTTTGTCGGTATCATCATCTGCAGGTGTCCCACCATTATAATTTTCATTCTTAGTGAGAATACCGTCTTGATCGTCGTCCTGATCCATCGCATCGATGGTACCATCTTTATCAGTATCAACCGGTGTAGAAGGTGTGGAACCTACTTCAACCTTATCGTTAATACCATCACCATCAGAATCTGGATTATTAGGGTTAGTACCAATAGCCTTTTCTTGACCATCCAGTAAACCATCACCATCTGAGTCTAAACTATCAGTACAGTCAGCAAGATTATTACCGTAGTTACCTAAATAGTTATTATCCCCTGAAGTACCCCAACCTAAGTTGGTAAATTGGTTACCGGGGTTAGTACCTGCAGAGTTATTAGGAACGTTAAATGGATCATTATTTTCCATTAAACGTACACCACCAACCTGACAGGTTGTAGTATTACCAAAGTTGAACACTTCTTGCTCAACATTGGCTTGCCATGCATAACCTTTTGGATCTAAAGGCGTCATGGTGAAAGAAATATAGTCGTGCGCAGGATCTTCAGTCGGTGCGGAGACTTGTGAAGTCTTAGACCAAATAAAACTACTATTAACGTTCGTCACACTGCTAACAGTAAAAGCATTAGGGCTAGTAGCATGAGGAACTTTAACAGTTACCTGACCCGTTAAGCTCAAATCAGAAGGACTAGGTTTAGTAGTAGGGCGCATGAATACATGATAGCGACTATCCGCTGTACTCCAACGAATATCGTATTCAATAGTCTGAGCAGCCCACGCACTATTACCTAACAGTAATGCGGCAGACGCGCTAAGACCTAAATAATGACGTAATTTTCCGGATTGCATTCTTAAGACTCTCTCATATTTTTTATCATTATCAGTCAGTTAGATGAGGCAATAGGGATGAAACTACTACCTCAACTACTTGAGAAGTATTAATTTGGACAGGTAATGGCTGTACCGTAATTGCCTTTATAGTTATTTTCGCCTACACCACCCCAACCTAAGTTAGTAAATTGATTACCGGGATTAGTGTTAGCAGAGTTATTCGTCACATTGAATGGATCATCTTGTGGCATTAGCTCAATGCCGCTCACACAACCCTTATTAGCTTTGAATGAGAAAATAACTTTTTCCTCATTAGCTTTCCATTGGTAGTTATGCGCGCTGTTGGCACGTAAACCTACGAATGAGAAAGAAATGTAATCATAATTAGCATTTTCAACAGGTGCATCTACGCGCGAAGCTTCAATCCAATCAGCACCCTCTACGGTAGAGGTTACTGTACCTGCTTGAAAACTAGCAGCATGAGGAACACGTAGCGTCACCTGACCTGTCAAGCTAATATCAGGAGAAGGGGTAGCAGTAGGGCGCATAACCACTTGATAAGTTTCCTTATCTGCAGCCATTTTAATACTATACTCCAACACTTGATCCGCCATAGCAGTGGTTGATACAGCGCTCAATAAACCACCAAACAGAATACTTGCAGCGCTCAGGAACTTATTAATTTTCATTATTACTCCCAATGATGAGATTTAGATTTGTTCGTCTGACCTTCAGAAGCTTAGCAAATGCCTGTATAAAATAAAATGATTAACTGACTTTCGGCGGCAATAATTAACAGCTTATCAGACAATTTTAACCACAAGTCGACCAACGGATAGCTAAAACAACTTCCTTTGTGCTAGCTGAATAAATGCAATCAATCGACTTTTACATAGCGCTGTATCAGTAAAATTAATATCAACACGGGCACGCCAATGATTGCCGTAAACGAAAAGAACCACTGATAGCCCATAGCATCCACAATCGTCCCAGAGTACCCGCCCATCACTTTAGGGATTAAAGTCATCAGCGAACTAAAAATGGCATACTGAACTGCTGTAAACGATACATTAGTCAAAGCTGACAAAAACGCCACAAATGCTGCACTCGCAAACCCCGCCGCTAAATTATCGGCTGCAACGGCGGTATACATCACTACTAAATCTTTACCTGAACTCGCTAACCACACAAATACCAAATTAGAAGCGGATGCCAATACAGCCCCTAAAAACAAACTAGGCATTACCCCCAGTCCTGTAGCAAAAATTCCACCTAAAAAGCCGCCTACGATGGAAATAATGACCCCAAACGTTTTGACAGCAAAGGCAATATCTTCTTTTGAAAACCCTAAATCCTGATAAAACACATTGGAACTAACGCCCGCTACGATGTCACTTATCCGATATAAGCCGATTAATGCTAATAACAATAATGCTGTTTTTATGCCATACCGCTTAAAAAACTCTTGAATCGGAGCCACCCATGATTCCAGTGCTAATTGTTTATTGACGAACCCGACTTTAATACAAGCCCAACCAATCAATACTGCCACCACTATAGCGCTACAAAACCGCAAGGTTTCCACTAGGAAACTCGCTAGAGGGCTACCACCTACCCACGCCGTCAAACTCGTAAAAAGACTATCCAATATAAAAAACGCCGCAACAAATCCAACGACTGCACTCGCAAAAACAATTACTAAACGCACATAATCCATAGCCGTATAAGTGGTCTGATTCTGAATCTTTTTGGGCATAGGCTCTTTAATAATGAGAGTAGTTGCTACTCCAATCAGCATAACCATAGCCATCGCTAAATAAGTCCACTGCCATGCGCTATAAAGATAAGCCCCTTTCTTTGAACCCAAGCTTGCTGCGATCCATAATGCTCCCGCTCCCGCGACAACCATACCAATCCGATAGCCTGCAATATAAGTAGATGACATCATCGCCTGAATACGTACCTCAGCCGCTTCAATACGATACGCATCGATCACAATGTCTTGTGTAGCGGATGCAAACCCCAGTAATACTGCCGCCCATGCCATCATCACCAAATGCGATTGCCCCAGTGATGGATCAACACTAGCCATGAGCACAATAGCAACAATAATAAGTACTTGGGATAACAATAACCACGAGCGCCGCCTACCCATGGCTTTAGTTAAATAAGGTACAGGTAAGCGATCTACCAATGGCGCCCACACAAACTTAAAGGAATAGCCCAGAGCAGCCCAACTGAAAAAGGTTACGGCTTTACGCTCCACTCCCGCCTCACCTAACCACAACGATAAAGATGAAAAAATCAACAACAAGGGAATACCTGCTGCAAACCCCAAAAATAACATTACGAGTACTTGCGGGTTTTGCAAGGCTTGATACCAAGGTAAGGCTTGAGCCTGATCATCTGTTTTATTGAGATCGAGTGAAGCAGCCATAAATACTTAGCCCTAATAAAAGTAAAATAGACAAATAAGTACTTTGAGTACTTCAGTAAACTGTCTCTAATCTTAGACTACCTGTACTTAACGCTGAATTTTTATAAATCGTAGTCAATGATTAAAGGTGCATGATCAGAAAAACGCTCATCACGATAAATGGAAGCTGCCAGTACTTTATCCCGCAAATATTGGGTAATGATCTGATAATCAATCCGCCAGCCTACATTATTTGCCCAAGCATTAGCCCGATTTGACCACCAGGTATATTGGTCAGCTGCTGGATTAACTTCACGAAAAGCATCTACCATCCCCACCTCACCAAATACCTGATCAAGCCATGCTCGCTCTTCGGGTAAAAATCCGGTAGTTTTTTGGTTAGTTTTCCAATTTTTCAAATCAATCGGTTTATGAGCAATATTCCAGTCGCCACAGATAATATAATGACGAGTACTTTGTACCATCTGAGCTAAGCGGGGAGTAAAGTACTCCATCATTTGATACTTAAACGCTTGGCGTTCTTCACCTGAAGTGCCAGAAGGAAGATAAAGTGACGCAATACTGAGATCGCCAAACCGCGCCTCGATATAACGCCCTTCACTATCATAAGTAGCATCGCCTAAACCTATGATCACCTCGTCTGGTTTTTGGCGGCTGTAAATGGCTACACCGCTATAACCTTTTTTCTCAGCATCATGGTAGTAACAATAATAACCCTCAGGATAAAACTGCGCATTGCCTTGAAGCTGATGCTCTTGTGCTTTGGTTTCTTGGATACACACCACATCAATATTATTAGCTTGCATCCATGTAAAAAAGCCTTTCGTAGCGGCTGAGCGAATACCATTAGCATTAAAGGACACCACGCGCAGCATGCCTTACTCCTTGGCTCGCTCAGGAAATCCACACACGAGTACTTCAAGCAAGGCTTTTTGCACATGCAGGCGATTTTCAGCCTCATCCCAAACCACACTTTGCGGACCATCAATGACAGAGGCTGCTACCTCCGAACCACGATACGCAGGTAAACAATGCATAAAAATAGCATCTTTATGAGCTAAAACCATCAGCTCATCCGTCACTTGATAATCAGCAAACGCCACTTCACGCGCTTTTTTCTCATGCTCTTGCCCCATACTAGCCCATGTATCAGTTACCACAACATCCACCCCTTGCATCGCTTCATTAGGGGTCGCACAGACTGTTACAAAGGCTTGATTACGCTCTAGTACTTGAGCATCGGGCATATAGCCCTGTGGGCAAGCAATATTTAAGTGAAAATCAAAAATTCGTGCAGCATCCATCCACGAATGGCACATATTATTGCCATCCCCCACCCAAGCTACTTTTTTACTGTGTGGATTACCGCGCTGCTCACGCCATGTCATTAAATCAGCCAGCAATTGGCAAGGATGATACTCGTCCGTTAGTGCATTAATCACAGGTACTCGTGAGTATTGGGCAAAAAGCTCCACCTTACTTTGCTCAAAGGTACGAATCATCACCACATCCACCATACGGGAAATGACACGTGCAGAATCTTCAATCGGCTCACCACGACCCAATTGCGTGTCCTGAGGCGATAAAAACATAGCATGCCCCCCTAACTGCGTCATTCCTGCTTCAAATGAAACACGGGTGCGCGTGGAGGCTTTTTCAAAAATCATTGCCAAAGTTTTATGTTTTAAGGGCGTTTCATAGTGACCGCGCTTAGTGGAGGCTTTCATGTCAATGGCGCGAGAAATGACATAATTGAGTTCGGCTAAGGAAAAATCATTGAGCGACAAAAAATGTCTAATTGGTTTCATTTTGTACTTCCTCTCCAGCTGCTAAGCTCTACAAGAGCCTAGCGCTTAGGGGTCAAGCATTTGTTAGGCAAACGCTTTTACGAGTTCCGTGACGGTTGTTATTATTTGGTCAGCTTGCGACGTTGAAATCACTAGAGGTGGCAACAAACGGATAACATTGCCCGCTGTAACGTTGATCAACAATCCTTGAGCGAGTGCTTGTTTCACTAAATCACCACAATCACGCTCTAGCTCAATACCGATCATTAAACCCTTACCACGTACTTCTTTGACGCTTTTAACATTAGCCAATTGGGTTTTGAAACCTTTGACTAAGTACTCGCCCATTTCTGTGGCACGTTGACCTAGTTGCTCACGCTCCATGACCTCAAGTACTGCCAATGCGGCACGACACGCTAATGGATTACCACCAAAGGTACTACCATGATTACCATAACCAAATAACCCAGTAGCTTTACCCGCGACTAAACACGCGCCAATCGGCATGCCGTTACCTAGTGCTTTAGCAAGAGTCATTACGTCTGGCTTAATTGTAGTATGCTGGAAAGCAAACCAAGTACCTGTACGACATAGCCCCGCTTGAATTTCATCCAACATGAGTAACCAACCGCGCTCATCACACAATTGACGTAAACGAGGCAAGTACTCAGCATCAGGTATACGTACTCCCCCCTCACCTTGTACAGGCTCTACGAGCACTGCCACAATATTAGGATTATCTAGTGCTGCAACTGCATCAGCATTGCCATACTCAACTCGAATAAAACCTTCCACTAAAGGACCAAAGCCCGCTTGAGCTTTAGGATTGCCGGTGGCAGTTACTGTTGCTAGGGTACGACCATGAAAGGCATTGCTCATCACCACGATGGTGGGAACACTAATACCTTTTTGATTACCATAAAGACGAGCTAATTTAATTGCTGCTTCATTAGCTTCAGCTCCAGAGTTTGCTACGAAAACTTGCTCCATACCGGATAGAGCACAAAGCTTTTCGCCTAAGGCCGCTTGATTAGCAATATTATAAAGATTCGAAGTATGTACTAAGATATGCGCTTGGTCACAAATGGCTTCAGCCACTTCTCGTCGTGCATGGCCAAGATTACATACTGCTACCCCTGCAACAGCATCTAAATAGGACTTACCGTCCGTATCCCATAACACAGCGCCTTCACCTTTAACAAAGGTAACAGGCAAACGAGCATAAGTTGGCATTAAAGCATTACTTGTCACGGCTAACCTCCGTATGACCTCCAGAAACAGCAAAGGCAGCCAAGCTTGGCTGCCTTGCAGTAAAGGAGTCATCCTACTGGAATCCAAAACAACTGTCAATCAGCAAAATAGAGGTTTGTCAAGGGTTTATTACCGGATAACTATAAAATTTAGTGCCGATTAGCATCCTATTAAGGTTAGGATGCACTTTTATAGTGAGTAGTTAGGATTAATGGTTCTGATCAGTTTTTAATAAACTATATTTTTTTACATAATCAACTAGATCTAGAGGGCTAGAGGTACCTAGTTTGGTATAGATGTTTTTGCGGTGGGTTTCGATGGTGCGGTGGTTTATATCGAGTAGGCGTGCGATTTCTTTATTTGAGTATCCTTGTACGACCAGCACGAGTACTTCCTTCTCTCGCTCCGTTAATACGCTCTGACGCTCTTCAACAGTATCAACGGTTATAGTCACACTAGTACTTTCAGGATGATATATTGTAGTAGGTTCATCAACTACTATTTCTATCGGTTTCGGCAAATAATATAAAGGTATATGAGTAGAACTAGGCTCAATATGACTACGTTGGCGCAACAATATAATCAGAGTCATAATACTTAAAACCAATAGGGCTAAAACGCCATACCAAATAACTTTTAACCAACCCAATCGATCCCCTCTAGCCAACCACGTTAAACGCCTTGCGAACACCTCTTGTGGTGCCACTGGAATAAGCGTAAGGGCTTGTTGACCTGCTTTAGAATCCAACCACTGATTTAAATGCTCAACCCAATCAGGAGCGTTATAGACTACGAGTACATACTCCTCGCGCGAGTAGCCATATAAAGGCGGCTCCACAGTAAAACCCTCCGGTAAACCCGTGAGGTCTCTACGCATATCATACAAAATAACTTCATCACTAGCGTAAGCATCAATAGCCTTTGGATGATTACTAGCGTAACGCAGACGTTGTATAGCCTCTGTACGATTCGCGACTGTATGAATCTGTGTATTGGGCAAAGCGCTGGCAATTAATGCACTAGTCACCGAGGATGAACCATCAGCTTTACCAATCACACCAATACGCACCTGCTGGGGGTTATTATACAAATCGTTTATTTTTGAATTACGAATCAAAAGCTTAGTACTGGTGACTAAAAAGACTTTTGAAAACACCCCTTGATAATGAGTAGCTTTATTTAGCCCTTTTTCTCGCTCACGAGTTTTGGATAAAGGACCACATTCAATCCCTGCTTTACCTTGCAAACTTTCTGCAAAAACATCGAGTCGTTGATCAGTACGTAGCTCTTGAGCAATAACTTTATGCCCCTCACCTTCCAGATAATCCGCTAATGCCCCGCAAAAACCCAACACATTTCCTGTCTTGTTACCACGAATAATTTCAGATCGACTAATCGCGCCCCCATCCCCTTCAAACCCGAAAATGATTTCTTGAGCGTAACCGGAGCTTATTGAGTTCCACAGTAAAAACGCTATACAAAACCAAGGGTATGAAATAAAAGCACGCATTGGGTTTTACTCGAAGAGATATTAATTGGGGCGGTTAGTATAACTAAGCTTTTTTAGGATTAGCTAATTCCGGCAAAACCGTAGCTGTTCGGATATTCAATTCCCCCCAAACAATAAAGCCGGAACACAGTCCGGCTTTATCTCTATAAACCCCAGTACTGAGTCTTAAGCAGCATAATTAGCGGCTGCAAAATCCCAGTTGGCTAAGCTATTGAGGAATGTTTCTACAAATTTAGGGCGTAAATTACGATAGTCGATGTAATAAGCATGTTCCCATACGTCCACGGTCAACAGCGCTTTGTCACCCGTAGTTAATGGCGTGCCTGCAGCACCCATGTTCACAATATCGACTGAACCGTCAGCTTTTTTCACTAACCAAGTCCAACCAGAACCAAAATTACCGACTGCTGAGGTTTGGAAGGCTTTTTTGAACTCGTCAAATGAACCCCATTTTTTATTAATCGCATCGGCTAAAGCACCTGTGGGTTGACCACCACCGTTAGGCTTTAAGCAATTCCAGAAGAATGTGTGATTCCAGATTTGAGCAGCATTATTATACACCCCACCTGCTGGAGCAGATTTTACGATGTCTTCTAAAGACATGTTTTCATACTGAGTACCAGGAATGAGATTGTTTAAATTAGTGACATATGCATTGTGATGTTTACCGTGATGGTACTCTAAAGTCTCAGCAGACATGTGAGGAACCAACGCATCTTTAGCATAAGGTAATTCAGGTAATGTAAAGCTCATGTAGAGATACTCCTTCAAGTTCTATAAATAAATCATTCAGATTGATGCAGGGCGTAAGATAGGCAATTCGAGCGGATGGCGCAATAACACTGTGTTTGGATGATGATATTTCTAGTACTTTAGCCTAAGCATCAAGTACTAGCTTGCGGTATTATTGGTTTAAAATTAAATAAAATTTAAAAATCTAGTACTCAATTAAAGTCTTAATAAATATTTCTCAATCTGACAAACCAAAATAGGTAAATACTCGACAAAGGTTGCGCAGGCTACTCTTGTAATAGCCTAACAGCGCCTAACTTTTTTAATTAATATTATTTATTCGGAGTGCTTGTATGAGTTTTTTAAGCGAATTTAAAGAATTTGCCATGAAAGGCAATGTAGTTGATTTAGCCGTAGGGGTTATTGTTGGGGCTGCTTTTGGTAAGATCGTTAGTGCTTTAGTTGATAGTGTCATTATGCCACCTATTGGTATGTTAATTGGTGGAGTTAATTTTTCTGATTTGTCTTTTGCCTTAGATAGTGCTGGAAAAGTGGTCGTTAAATACGGCGTATTTGTACAAACTGTCGTCGACTTTTTAATCATTGCCTTTGTACTCTTTCTAGTGATTAAAGGCATTAACAAACTAAAAAAACCTACCGAAGTACCACCACCCGCAGGTCCTACTCAAGAACAATTATTAACTGAAATTCGTGATTTACTAAAAGCTAAATAATAAACAAACCCTCAGTTAAAAGGTAAAAGCTACTGTTTTTTTCTGTAGCTTTTACCTCAACAAATCAACTAATTAGCACTCGGTGCTGCCATAAACTGATAAACTTTATTAGACTCATTTTGATTAATACGACTTTTAACATCTAAGATCAATGTATCTCCTTTCACCCTACCCGTATAAGCCACTTCCCCCATCATACTTTTGCTAACAAACTCAATCTGACCATCTGGTGTTTTTACATAAGTCCCCTTACCTAATAAGTTATTTTTAGCGTTAAACCATTGAATAACCTCACCAGCATTAGCTGTAGTATTAGAGGAGCCATTAATGACTTGCCCATCGGCATAAAAACGTAAGTAGTTAATGCTGTCATCCGCTACATGCTGTTCTTTATAAAAACCATCATAACGTAACTCAGACGACGGTGTGGCAAGCCACTGCTCTAGTAGCTTAGGGAAAAACTGATTGACACCCAGTGCTGCTAATAAGGCAGCGATAGCTGTTATAGCTGCAATCCAACCCACTTTGGATGCTTGGGCTTCTTTATTGTCATTACTCATTGCTTCAAACCCTTGTTAGACACTCACTATTTGATTGTAAGCCAACAGGCACGTCATAATCTTTACTATTACGACTAATAGACGAAGCAAATTATGTGTGGAATTAGTGGCGAATTACGCTTTGACGGCAAAGTACCCGAACTACAACATTTAAACGCTATGATGGCATGCTTAGAGAAGCGAGGGCCTGATCATGCAGGTAGCTACTCCGATGGCCCATTGGCGTTTGGACATCGCCGCCTTGCCATTATTGATCTGTCGTATAAATCTAGCCAACCCATGGTCGACGCTGAGTTGGGGCTAGCTTTAGTTTTCAATGGTACCATTTACAACTACCCCGAACTTCGTGCTGAACTCAAAGCCAAGGGCTATCACTTTTACTCCGATGGCGATACCGAAACGATTTTAAAAGCCTATGCCGAATGGGGTGAAGATGCCCCTAAGCATTTATTGGGCATGTTTGCGTTTGCTATTTGGGACATGAAGAAAAAGACATTGTTTTTAGCGCGTGATCGGATGGGTATTAAACCCCTCTACTACACCATCACAAATCAATCATTGCGCTTTGCTTCTAATACTCAAGCGCTCTTAGCGACTCCTAATATAGACACTAGCCTTGACCCACTGGCTATTCACAATCTATTTACGCTTCATGCAGTAGTACCCGCCCCCCGTACTGTAATTAATGGCATTCGCAAAATGCCACCCGCTCACACCCTAACCATTCACAGCGATGATCGCCAAGAACTCAAACGTTATTGGAATCTAATTGCCAAACGCCCAGCAGAACCACGCACGGAATCCGAATGGATTGAATCGATTCATGAAGCTTTACGAGTCGCTGTAAAACGTCGTAATAATATTGCTGATGTGCCTGTGGGAGTACTTCTGTCAGGTGGTTTAGATTCGAGTCTCTTAGTAGCGCTACTGGATGAAATCGGTATTAAAGATATTCGTACCTTTACGATTGGCTTTGATGATCAACCCGAAGAAAAAGGTAGTGAATATGAGTACTCCGATGCAGTGGTCGAACGCTTTAACACCCATCATCACAAATTCCACATTCCCAATGAGCAAACACTAAAACGCCTACCCGAAGCCGTTGCCAATATGGCTGAACCCATGTTTGGGCAAGATGCCATAGGCTTTTATTTACTGTCTGAACAGGTATCTAAACATGTCAAAGTGGTGCAATCGGGGCAAGGCGCGGATGAAGTGTTTGGTGGGTATTTCTGGTATCCGCAAACTCATGCTGACCTCAATCCCGATAAACTAGCCCGATTTTCAAAGTACTATTTCGACCGTGATCATGCCGAAATGGCAGATATGCTCCAACCTCGCTATCAAACTCCTGACTACACGGGAGAACTCGTCCGTGAACTCCTTGAAACCCCCTATGCTGATGAGCATTTAGATGCCGTACTGCGCGCTGATGTGACTACATTCATTGTCGATGACCCCGTCAAACGCGTAGATAATATGACTATGGCTTGGGGATTAGAGGCACGAGTACCCTTTTTAGATCAGGAATTGGTTGAGTTAGCCGCACAAATGCCACCCGAATTAAAATTACGGGAAGGTGGGAAATACGTACTTAAGAAAATTGCCCGTGGTCGAGTACCGGATAGTGTAATTGATCGTCCAAAAGGTTATTTTCCCGTACCTGCTTTAAAATTTGTACGCGGTGAGTTTTTGGATATGATGCAAGACATTTTGCATTCACAAAAAGCTAAAGAACGCGGCTTATATAACCCTGCCTACATCAGTAAAGTACTCGCTAATCCTGAGCAGTATTTTACTAGAATACAAGGTAGTAAATTATGGCATATGGCATTATTAGAAATGTGGCTGCAATTACAAGGCTTATAAAACTAAAGTACTCATGACCAACTGAGCTAGCTGATTGCTTGCTATCTGTATTTTAGCAAACAATCAGCTTTCGGATGAGCTGAATCAGACTGCTAGTTTCATAGATTCACTATCATACTATTCAAGAGGTTATGGGGACGTCACTAATAAAAAGTGTTATGGATTAAGCTGCTTGTTGATCAGTAAATCGACCATAACGTACAGCATACTCGATATCACCACGTGATACGCCTAACTCACTTAATTCACGATCAGACATGGCTTGAAGTTGTGCCACCGCTTCACGAATTTCGTGTTCTGCGGTGTGAGATTCGTTTTGAGTCGTTTTATTGTGATGAAGTACTTTGCCAAAAATATAGGTAATGAGGTTCATAGTTATTTCCTTATTTAATTATTATATCTGGATATAATAGGCTGGGTACTGCAGTGCAACAACCGAGATTATCTAATACTGTAAATTAGATAATCTTGACGACTAAGACAACTTTTAATATCAGTTACTATAAACTAATGGCACTCGACGGGTGATCCCCGTAAATAAGGTATAAGCAATGGTCTGACTATGAGCGGCTACTTCATTCGCCAGTACTTGTTTACCCCATAGTTCTACTCGATCACCGATGGTGGCATCAGGAATAGCGGTCAAATCTACCGTTAACATATCCATAGAAACTCGACCAATAATACGAGTACGAATACCCTTTACTACGACCGGAGTCCCATCCACTGCATGACGTGGGTAACCATCTGCATACCCCATCGCTACTACCCCCACACGGGTAGGTTCACTACAAGTAAAGCGTGCACCGTATCCAATACTTTCACCCGCTTTTAATTCCCGCACAGCGATTAAAGCAGACTCTAAAGTCATCACAGGCTTAAGTACTTTAGAAACCTCTAAACTATCATCGAAAGGGGATGCCCCATACAGCATAATCCCTGGTCGAATCCAATCTAAACGAGTACTTGGCCAACCTAGAGTTGCGGGTGAATTAGCAATACTGACAGGCGCGGATAGCCCCTGTGTGGCAACGTTAAATTGTTTTATTTGCAACGTTGTAGCTGCGGAGTCTAATTCATCAGCACGAGCAAAATGGGTCATAAACGTAATATCTTTGACCTGTTTACAAGCCTGCAAACGGGCGAAAGTACTGGGTACTTGTTCAGGGGAAAACCCTAAACGATGCATACCTGTATCAATTTTAAGCCACACCGATAAACGATTTGAGAGTTTAGCCTGTTCTAACCACAGTAAATGCTCCCTACAATGCACGGCTATCATGAGCTGATACTGAGCCGCTAACACTAATTCGTCAGGTGTAAACACCCCCTCCAACAGCACAATCGGTTGCTTAATACCTGCCTCACGCAGCTCTAAAGCCTCCTCAATACAAGCCACTCCAAAAGCATCCGCATCACATAAAGCACGAGCCACCACTACCGCACCATGCCCGTAGGCATTGGCTTTAATAATCGCTGTCGCTTTGGAGTGAGGGGCTAATGATTTAGCATAATGATAATTGTGACGTAGTGCTGCTAGATCAATACAAGCACGGGCTGGACGCATCGCAAGCTCCTTTGAGAATCGCGCCAAAAGATAATAGGTTGGATGCTAATAGATTGCGCTGAGCTTAACTATCGAAAAAGCGACCCACTACAGAATACTACTACTCGCTAAGAACTGATCCGTTCTTGTAGTGGGTCTTAAATAACTACTCTGCTTTTACACAGTAGCTAAAACTTATAAGGCGGCAAAAAAGGCTTGATAAGCAGGTAACTGCACTTGCGTACCCCGCAAAGTACTTTTGAAACCATGACCCACTAATTCAGTAACACTCATCGGTAATAGATAGTTTTGCTCATGGTTAGTTAGATTAAAAACACAGAGTACTTTTTGCCCTTGTGCTTCACGAATCCATGCTACTAAGGACTCTGAAGTCTCAACAAACTCCAAAGTACCACTCACTAAAGGAGGTTGAGTTTTGCGCCATTGTAGGAAAGTACTAATGTGCTTTAGAGCGGAGGTCTCTTGAGCTTGTTGTAAATTAACGGCTTGCTGATAATGTGCCTCAGGAATCGGTAACCATGTGTTTACTGCTGTAAAGCCTGCATGCGGCTGTGTACTATCCCAAGGCATGGGGGTACGGCAACCATCACGCCCTTTGTATTCTGGCCAAAAACGAATACCAAAAGGGTCTTGCAAAGCTTCAAACGGAACGTCAGCCTCCGGCAGAGCTAACTCTTCGCCTTGGTACAAACACGCACTCCCCCGAATACTCGTCAGTAAGGCAGCAAGCATCACACCGGACTGCACCCCCTGTCCCCAACGGGTAACCACACGAATCACATCATGGTTTGAGAACGCCCAACACGGCCAACCTGTCCCGCCTTGGTCTTGCATCTGGCTAATGACTTTACGAATATGTGCTGAACTATACTCTGGTGTCATAAAATCAAAGCTATAGGCCATATGGATACGCTTGCCATCCTCGGTATACTGAGCAATACAATCATACATATCGGTCACAGCCCCTACCTCACCGACTGTAGTCACGGCGGGGTATTCATCAGTCACTTTACGCAGGCGCTCCAAAAAGGCTAGATTTTCAGGCTGCGTAATATTGTATTTAGGCTCTTGCATAGCATAAGGATTAGTAGGATCAATCCCTGTTACACGCTTATTACCAATCGGTGGATTATCACGTAATTGCTTGTCGTGCACGTACATATTCACTGTATCGAGGCGAAAACCATCTACTCCCTTCTCTAACCAAAACCGTGCAACCTCTAATAATGCATCCTGCACCTCAGGATGATGGAAATTCAAATCAGGTTGGCTGGTGAGAAAATTATGTAAGTAGTACTTACGACGGCGAGTTTCCCACTCCCACGCAGAGCCACCAAAAATTGATAGCCAATTATTAGGGGGCGTGCCATCCGCTTTAGCGTCTGCCCATACATACCAATCGGCTTTTGGATTATGAGCGGATTCACGACTTTCCTTAAACCAAGGGTGTTGGTCAGAAGTATGGGAAAGTACAAGGTCAATTAGAATGCGTAAGCCTTTAGCATGTGCCTTTGCCAGTAATTCATCAAAATCTGCTAAAGAACCAAACAAGGGGTCAACATCACGATAATCTGATACATCATAGCCAAAATCTTTCATAGGCGACTTGAAAAACGGCGAAATCCAGATCGCATCGACTCCCAGCTCCGCAATATAATCGAGACGCTGAATAATTCCCCGTAAATCACCTACACCATCGTGATTAGTATCTTGGTATGAACGAGGGTAAATTTGATAAATAACCGCTCCTTTCCACCAGTTAGCTGTGCCACCTAATTGTTTAAATGGTCTAGTCATACACTCACCCCTTGCTACACGATCAAAGTACTATGAACCTTAATCATGCCTCATTAGAGGGCGTTTTTAAAGCGCTTTGAATTTTAGCCTTTATTCCTGAGCACTATGACTTATTAGCGGCGTCTCAAATGGATTTAGAGCTATTATCGCCATAATCTGCTCAGAATACTTGACTGAAGTACTAATGTACCCTTTCACGACACAGGATTTAGGGCTAGAATCGTATGGTGTGTAACTAAATTGATTAAGTCTATGAGTCTTAAAGCCCTTTCTCAGCGGCTGGGATTATCACAAACCACCATTAGCCGCGCCCTCAACGGCTACCCTGAAGTGAGTGAAAAAACCCGCTTACGTGTTCAAGAAGCCGCTAGAGAATTAAATTATCGACCCAACCCCCACGCTAAATCGTTAGCCACTGGACGCACAGGTCATGTAGGACTCATTTTGCCTATGGAGCAAAATTTACTAGCAGAGCCTGCCTTTAGTGAATTTTTGGCGGGAATTGCTCAGTATTTACATCAAGCCCATATGGATTTAACCATTTTACCCGTCGATTATGATGCCGAATTAGCGGCTTATGAGCATTTAGCGCATTCAGGGCGGGTAGATGGGATTATCATTAGTAGCCCATTGCTTAAAGATGAGCGTGTGGCTCGGTTAGCTCAATCAGATTTTCCTTGCGTGGTGCATGGTCGCACATTGTGTGATTATCCTTATAATTTTTATGATATTGATAATAAAAGTGCTTTTTTCAAAGCCACCCATTTATTACTAGATTTAGGTCATGAGCGCATCGGTTTAGTCAATGGCGATGAGCGTTTAACGTTTGCCTTGGATAGACATGCTGGCTATGAAGAAGCTTTAAAAGCCCGTCATATTCCGTACGATCCCCTATTAGTTCATGCTCAAAGCGGTATGAGAGAAGAAAGTGGCTTTATCGCGGTGTCACAAATGCTCATGCAACGTCCGCGCCCGACTGCTTTTGTAGTCACTAGTATTATTCATGCGTTAGGGGCATTACGCGCTATTCGTCAACATGGTTTAGAACCGGGTCGAGATGTATCGCTCATCGCCCATGATGATGGTCTGCCCTATCTGGCTGCTGATAAATTTGACCCTCCTTTGACAACGACCCACTCGCCTATTCGTACGGCAGGTTATGATATTGCCCAAATTTTACATCATGAAATTGAGCAAAAATCTAAAGCTAAAACCCTTACTCAACGGGTTTTGGAGGTTGATTTAGTCATTCGTGGCTCTACTCGTCCTCGTCGCCAGTAGAATTTTCCAAAACGCTTGCAGAGCGCCTAATGACAATCTTATGATGAAGTCCATCGCTACTTTTTAGCTAGGTATGGACTTTATTATTATGTACTCAGCACAAGCACACGCCGTTTTGCAACGCATTCTCAATCACTTAGATACCCCCTTAGATCACACCTCACTACAACCCTTTTATACTCGCCTAGGTATTCATTTTCCTACGATTTATAGCCACTACCTGAGCTTGTATGGGCATAGAGCTGATATTGAAGAATCACTACAGCAACTCATCCAAGCATTAGCACAAAGCTATGGGGAGCGCCCCAGTACTTTAAAACAGGTTGATTTGGAGCGTGAGCAAAATCCGCAATGGTTTCTTAGTCAACAATGGGTAGGGATGGCTTTATATGCAGATCGTTTTGCGGGAGGTTTGCAGGGAGTGCATAGTAAGGTCGAGTACTTAAAGCGCTTAGGGGTGAATATGATTCATATCATGCCCCTGATGCAATGCCCACAGGGTAGTAATGACGGCGGCTATGCGGTTAGCCATTTCCGCCAAGTGGATCGCCGCATTGGAAACCTTGCTGAACTCGCACAGCTAACGAGTACTTTACGTCGTGAAGAGATGCTACTGACACTGGATGTCGTGATCAATCACACTTCCGATGAACATGAGTGGGCACAACTCGCTCGCCAAGGTAATAAAACCTATCAGGATTACTACTACCTCTATCCTAATCGTACGATCCTCGATCAATTTGAAAAAACGCTGCCAGAGATTTTTCCTGAAACCGCACCGGGGAGTTTTACGTGGGATGCCACACTACAACAATGGGTCATGACTGTTTTCAATCATTATCAATGGGACTTGAATTACACTAACCCTGCAGTTTTTCGTGAAATGACTGAAGTCATTTTGCATTGGGCGAATCAAGGAGCTGATATTTTGCGGCTGGATGCTCCCGCATTTATTTGGAAACAACTAGGTACAACTAGCCAAAATCTACCTCAAGCCCATACCCTACTACAGCTTTTTAAAGCCTGTGCGCAAATAGTAGCGCCCGGAGTACTTTATATTGCCGAAGCGATTGTCGCCCCTGAAGAAATAATGAAGTACTTTGGCACACCCAGTACTCAAGAATGTGATATTGCTTACAATGCCACCTTTATGGCACTCCTATGGGACGCAGTGGCTACCCGTAATACTCAAGTACTCAGCCATACTTTAAAACATTTACCTATTAAACCGTTAGGCACAACATGGCTCAACTATGTACGCTGTCATGATGATATTGGCTTAGGGTTTAGTGATGAAGATATTGCTCGCGCAGGCTTTACCCCATTCGCCCATCGTCGCTACTTACTGGACTATTTAACTGGACAATATCCTGACTCCATCGCTAGGGGGGCTGCTTTTGGTAGTAACCCCAAAACGGGAGATGCACGTATTTCCGGTTCACTGGCTTCACTGGCTGGTTTAGAAGCTGCCATGGAAAGTAATAATAGTGATGAGCTGGAACAAGCTCAGCGTTTGATTTTAACTTTGCATGCTTTGATCATGGCGTATGGTGGCATTGCGCTACTGTACTATGGCGATGAACTGGCGACCCTTAATGACGTAGAGTACTTAAATGATCCTACAAAAGCCCCTGATAATCGTTGGATGCATCGCCCTGCCTTAAATTGGGAGCGTATCAATAAAGTACTCCAACAACCTAGCCCACAACAGGTGATATTTACTGGTCTACAACGACTAATAAAATTACGTAAGCAACTACCTATCTTAGCTGATCTGAATAATCGAGTACTGGTGGAGCAGGATAACCAGCATTTATTGGTGTTTAGTTGTTATGATATTACTAGAGTACTTAAACCCTTATATATCATCGCTAACTTTGATAATCGTCAGCATTATTTCAATCTAAACTACTTACGCTCACAAGGCTGGCATGATGACCAACTTACTGATTTATATAAAAATAAAATCATCACACCTACTAATCAAGTACTGTTACCTGTTCCTGCTAAGGGCTTTTATTGGTTGAGTACTCAATCATTTTAATATACAAATTAGGGAAGCACCGTGTAGTTAAAGTGCTTCTCCTAAGCCACTCATCCTTAGATCGTCAACGCTTATCTAAATACCTAACGATTTGTTTTTTCTTTGCACAATTGCGAACTAGATTCCAACACAGATAGCCACACGGTGTTTATGAATAAAAAGTGGTATCTAAATCAATTCAGATAATAATTTAGTGATGGAGAACTAATATGTTTAGCAATAATATGATTGGTGGTATTAACTCAGGTTCTAACTCAACAGGTAGCATTTCAATTCCTAATAGACCTAATGTTAGCGATATCAACTGCTTCAATGGCTCATTCGGTGGCTCTGGTAGCATCGGCGGCGGTCACGGCGGTTTGGGTGGATTAGGGGGATTATTAAACGGCTTAGGTGGCAACTTAGGCGGTATTGCCAACGGGCTAATTGGCGGTATCAGCGGCGGTCACGGTGGCTCTGGTAGCATCGGCGGCGGTCACAGCGGTAGTCACGGCAGCTCTGGTAGCATCGGCGGCGGTCATAATAGCAACAGCACTATTAGCTTTGGCGGCAACTTCTCAGGTAATGGCAAAGCTGATGACTGTGACGATAACGGCAGCAAAGGTGGCAAAGGCAACATCGGCGGCGGTCACAATGAAGGCGGTAAAGGCGGTGTTAGTGGTTCTGGTCACAGTGAAGGCAAAGGTGGCTCTAGTGGTCACAACGAAGGCGGAAAAGGCGGTAGCGGCAGCAAAAATAGCAGCAAATGCTAATACTATAGCCCGAGAGCTAAACGTTAGGGAGTTAGGTCAGGGGCTTAACTTCCTACTGAGTCACTAGCTAACATAATAAAAACTTCAGCTAGAGTGACTAACTACAATAAAACACTGGTACTAAGTGATTAAAAAATGAAAGCACCTTGTAGATTTTAAAATCTATCTACAAGGTTTTAAAATTTATACCGCCCTGTCGACTCGACGGACGACCAATCTACTCTTATTGATGCAAACTAATGGTGAATTACAGCCGTTTTTACTATGGTTTGTCATGTTCTCAAGAACCAGCTTTTTTCAGAATATCCTTTTTTAAGTGCTATTTGTTGCTTATCGGCAAAATGAAAAATGAGTACACTACCTCCCCTCTTTCGCCCCCTTCTTTGCTACTAAGGCTCTAGTGTAATGGCTGTTAAAAAAACCGACTTGTATCGTTCCTTGTGGGAAAGCTTTGATATTTTGCGCGGCAGTATGGACGCTTCGCAATACAAGGATTACATCCTCACCTTATTATTTGTGAAGTACGTTTCGGATAAGTTTAAAGCCGCCCCTGATCATAGTTTGATCGTAGTGCCTGAGGGTGCCTCGTTTGATGATTTGGTCAAACTCAAGGGTAAAAAAAATATTGGCGAAGATACGCAAAAGGTCATTGCTGCGCTGGCTGAAGCCAATGATCTGAAAAAAGTCGTTGATATTGCCGATTTTAATGACCCTGACAAATTAGGCAAAGACAAGGATATGGTCGACCGCCTGACCAAGCTGATCGGGCTATTTGAAGACTTAGCGCTGGGTGATAATCAAGCGGGCGATGATGACTTATTGGGTGATGCATATGAGTACTTAATGCGTCACTTTGCGGTGGATTCGGGCAAGAGTAAGGGACAGTTTTATACACCGTCTGAGGTGTCGCAAGTGATTGCGAAGATCGTTGGTGTTACCCCTGATACCACCCAAGATCAAACCGTTTATGATCCTACCTGTGGTTCTGGCTCGTTGCTATTAAAAGTCGCGGATCAAGCCCCTAGAGGCTTAAGCATTTATGGGCAAGAAAATGACAACGCCACCACCGCCCTTGCTAAGATGAATATGATCTTGCATGACAATGACGTGGCTGAAATTCGTCAGGGTAATACGCTCGCTGCGCCGTTGTTTTTAAATGACAAGCAAGGCTTAAAAACGTTTGATTTTGTCGTCGCTAATCCCCCAACCCCACACACAAACCAAACTAATGGCTAACAACACTCCATATTGCGGCCCCTCAAATACATAACATTTTCGCATCGTGGCATCATACCAATCCGTAATACCCGACCATGTATAGCCTTGCAATAAGTGCTTCTGCGTCCAAAACTCATTAATGCCAATAAACGCCCCTACCAGCACTATCCCAACCATCAAGTACTTTAAAGACTGACTACGCAACAATCTCACACTCACCCCGACAACCAACAAAGTACTCAACACCAATAATAGGCGAAAGGTTAAAGCGAATTGCCCTTCCACCGCCAAAGCAGACTCAAAGCAAGCCCCACCTAAGATATAAAGCTCATTATCTAAATAAGGCGAGGTATTAATTAAAAATAACAGCGTTACAGCCATTAATAGATAAATAGCTCTGGCTATCCAAAGTAAAAGGGGATTATTCACGAGTACTGCAACCTTAGAATCTATTGAGTACTTATCAGCTTAGTAGCTAAATATTTGTTTAGGAGTACAACACCTTAAGCCGTATCAAAAATGGGATGAAAGTACTTTTTCATCATAAAACCTTCACCCACTAAAACTTTACTTATCGCCCTAGCCATCATTGTATAATCACCACTTCCCCAAATCTTTGGGGCTTCAGCGTTATGAGCAATGTCAGCGATCCTGAGCGCATCACCCAAAACCGCGTGGTTAAACTCCTGCAAAACCCACTCAGCTACGAGTACTTAGGCAATTGGCAAGATCGCCCAAATAATCGCAATATCGAAACCGAGTACTTACGCGCTTGGCTTCAATTTCGTTCTATTGCGGACGATCTCATTAATCAAGCGATCTACGAACTCGACAAACTCAATGCGCTTGATGATGGTAATAACCTCTACGCCCCCAATGAAGCTATTTACAATCTCCTACGCTACGGCATCAAACTCAAAAGTACTCACAGCACCCATCACCAAACCCTTTACCTGATTGATTGGCAAAACCCAGAAAAAAATCACTTTGCTTTTGCTGAAGAAGTAACCCTCAAAGGACGCGCCGATAAACGCCCCGATCTCGTGTTTTATATCAACGGTATAGCCATAGGTGTACTCGAATTAAAACGTGCCAGTGTAGGCATTGAAAAAGGTATTCGCCAAAATCTCGACAATCAAACCCTGCATTTTATTCGCCCCTTTTTCACCACTATTCAACTAGTGATGGCGGGTAATGATAGCCAAGGCTTGAGCTATGGCACGATTGAAACCCCAGAAAAGTACTACCTAACGTGGAAGGAAGAAAATCCCGACTACAACCCCAAAATCCATAGCAAAGATCAACAGTACTTACCCCACTATAATTGCGGTAAAGCGACCAGTTTATTGGATTGCGCCCTACTACGCTTACTCGATAAACAACGGGTGCTAGAACTGATTCACGACTTCACCATTTTTGATAAAGGTATTAAAAAACTCTGTCGTCACAATCAGTACTTTGGGGTAAAAGCCGCCCAAAAGCGTATCCGCCGCCGTGAAGGGGGAATTATTTGGCACACGCAAGGCTCCGGTAAAAGTCTCACGATGGTGTGGCTGGCAAAATGGATACGTGAAACTCAAGAAAATAGTCGAGTACTGATTATCACGGATCGTACTGAACTAGATGAACAAATCGAGGGTGTGTTTCAAGGCGTGAAAGAGCAGATTTACCGCTGCAAAAGCGGGCGCGATCTTCAGTCAACTATGTATCAGATATTGGTCTAGATCTTAATCCGCTAAAAAGCTTTAAAAAACTTAAGGAGCAGAAAAATGAGCACTATGTTACTGATGAAGAATATGACCAACAATTAGCAATAGCCGCTGAAGATAACCATAATCTTTTACCTATATTATTTGAGCTTACGTACTTAACAGCCGCTCGTGGTATTGAGGTGCGTAATATATTGGTGAGTGATTGTAGTGATGAGGGAATACGTGTTAATCGGACTAAGGGTAGTAAGAGCAATATTATCCTGTGGTCTCCTCGTTTAAGGGATGCTTATCACCAAAGTTGTTTAATATTGTACCTAATAATCCCCCTCTGTTACTCAATCATTATGGTGGCTATATTAGTGTTTCAGGTTTGAAAAGTGCTATGAAAAGACTAAAACAGAAAATGGTACTGAAAGGGTTAGGTGATGTGTATTGGCATTTGCACTTGTTGAAAAGTAAAGCGGTATCCGATGCCGAAGATAAGCGTATTGCAGGTCACAAAACAGAAGCGATGCGAGAGCGCTACAATACCAAGTTGGAGTCTTATAAACCTGCTCGTTAGGGCACTCTCCCCTAAAACAGATTTACTATCCCCTAAAAAGCAAAAAACAGTAAATTACTTACTAGGTAACTTACTGTTATTTCTTAATAAGACTGGTGGGTCGTATGCGGCTCGAACGCATGCCCCCCTGATTAAAAGTCAGTTGGCATCATGTTTTTAGACTGTTCTACTGGTTTTCACCCCTCCTCACAATGCCCACTACATAAGCCTTTCTTGTTTCCTGAGTGTTTTAGCTGTAGCGTAATTGTTCCTACCAAAAGTACACCGCAAAGTACACCGTAAAGGAATTTCAATGGCAAACACCTACACCAACCACAAAGGCATTAAAGCCGCTCTAACATCGCCCCCTAGTACTGGACACCTAGAACATAAGGACACTTTAGCCACGGGCTTATATTTGCGCGTGTATAGCACAGGACTAGGCAACTTCATTCACAGATACAAGATTAAGGGAGTGAGGCGGGTTTATACCTTTGAAGGGATTGCACTGAATGCCAAAAGTACCGAGAAGGACATAGCCACCGTATTAACCCAAGCAAGGTCATTACACCAAGAGCAACGCAACCAGCTAGCCACGGGCTTAGATGTAGCCATAGAGCGCGATTTAAACGCTAAGGCGGTTACTGCTACCCCTACAGTCTCAGAGTTTGCCAGTACCTTTATAGAACGCTATGCGAAACCAAAGAATAAGGCATGGGCGGAACAAGACCGCATCTTAAAAGCTGATGTGATACCACACATAGGCTCACTTAAAATTGATGCCGTTAAGCGCCCCCACATCATTGCTCTATTGGATAAGAAAGAAGACACAGGAGCTTTAGTGGCACGTAATCGACTTTTATCTTTACTCTCTAAGTACTTTGGCTATGCCCTTGAACGTGGCTTGATCGAAGTAAATCCCGCTACTGGTATCAAGAAGCTACCCGAACAAACCAGAGAACGAGTACTTACTGATGAAGAAATTAAGCAGCTTTGGGCATTTACCAGTAAGCAATCTCATGTGAGTTTGAGTAATCGCTTAGTGTTACGTTTGGCACTCATTACAGGTCAACGGATTGGCGAACTATGCCAAATGTCTAAAGACCAAATACAAGGCAACTTATGGACTATTCCCGACACCAAGAATGGTTTACCTCATACCGTACCTTTAACACCACTAGCCTTAAGCATTATTGAGGAAGCCCAGCCTCATAGCGGTGACAGGCTGATATTCCCCAATAGCAAGGGGGCGGTTATTGATTCTCACACCATAGCCAGAGTAATGAGCCGCTTTGATTGGACGCTAGAGCCTAGTGTTGATAGACCAACCCCACATGACTTAAGGCGCACCTTTACCACTGGCATAAGCCAACTGGGGTTTAATCGTTTGATTCAAGACAAAGTCACTAACCACAAAGACAACAGTGTAGGCGGTATTTATGACCGCAACGACTACCAAAAAGAGAAGCGCCAAGCGTTAGAGGCATGGGAACGCCACTTGAACGAAGTACTTACAGGTGAACCAGTATCCAACGTTATAGCCTTTAAAACGGCTTAATTACTGATTATCTCATTATATTGGTATTTACCTGCCTCCCTCTGCTAACATTGTACAAATATACTGTACAACCATAGGGTGCTAGTAATGGATGCTATGAGCTATTCTCACTTTCGGGAAAACCTAGCCAAAGTCTTAGATAAAATTCACCACGACAGTACTGTGGTGAAAGTCACTCGACAAAATGGACAAGCTGCGATTGTTATGAGCCTAGAAGACTGGGAACAAGAGCAGGAAACGCTTTATGTGCTAAGCAATAAGGTATTAATGCAACAAATAGCCGACTCACTCACAACGCATAGAGTCAACCAAGGACGGATAGCAGACCAAGGAACGCTGGATGAAATCTTTAGTATTTGAAGGGCGTACATGGGAAGCGTATGAACAGCTAAGAACAGATAACCGTATTCTGCATAAGAAACTCTGTGAAATCCTTAAGGATATGCTGAGAAATGACCCTGCACAGGGCATAGGTAAGCCAGAACCATTAAGGCATAGCTTATCTGGCTTATGGTCAAGGCGATTGTCTAAGAGTGATAGGGTAATTTATCGTTTTGATGATAGTAGTGTGTACCTTCTTGCGATTGGGGGGCACTACGAGGATAAATAGTTCAAGAGTACGAAATTCGTAACTCAATAATCTGTACTGGATAGCCACTCTTAGTAGTGGCTTTTTTTATGACCAAATGAGTTAGCATCCGTTTTGCTAACTCAATGCTAACTGATGCTAACTATAGGCTAAGAATTAATCATTTGATTAAAATATATACTATTATTGTTCGTATTTAGTTCTATTTTTGATTAATTTTTAATCAATTTAGCTCTTTATGAGCTACCCCCCTCTAAAACCATGCTAACTATGCTAACTGAGAAATCATGAAGTGACTGTATTCAATTAAATCAATTATTTATTGGTTGGCATGAGTTAGCAGCTTTTTAGCCTGAAATTGACTAAATTTAGATGACCTTTAATAAAATAAATTTATCATTAATGGCTAGAATGAAACTGCACCGCACCTTCAAACTTGATTAAATATCAAGATTAATCAAGTTGTCCTAACAACCGCTTAGCCGCTTTGATTAAATATCAAAATAAATCAAACGTTCCACCCATTAGCCACTCCCTAAAGTATCAACTTTAAGTTGCGATGTAGTACTCAATAATCAACTACACCTATGATAAAATAACTCAATTAAATCAAGCGGGTTATTGTCATGAATCCAAAAGTTGCATTTACTGATTACGACGCGCTGAACCCGATGCAGCTTAGCGAGTACTCGAAAAGTATCTAATTTAGATAAAATAGACAGGTGGCATGTATGGCTAAGGGCTTTAAAACAGGGGGGCGAAAAATGGGTTCTACTAATAAGGTTGCTGTTAACGTTCGTGAGTTGGCACAACAGCACGCAACCGAGGCTATTAAGGTGTTATTCGATATTATGAACGACCCTAACGCGGCTTATAACGTTCGTATACAAGCCGCTAATATCCTCTTAGAGCGTGGTTATGGTAAGCCTAGACCGGAGTCAGATCCTACCGACCAAGAGCAATCTAATAAATTAACTGTTAGATTAGTGGGTGTAGATGGTAATGAGCGCCCCCAAGGACTTTCAAAAGAAGCCGTTACTACTATTAAGAGGGATATATTAGGGATACCCGCCGATATAGATAACGAGGACTACCCATAGGTTCTAGGGGTGCTAGTAATCACCTTAAAATCAGTCACTTAGTCTATGATTATTCAAATAACTGAGAGTGCGAACCCATGCGGGTTAAGATAATCTCACCCTCAGTCACTTTGTAAATAATCAATACATCGCCGCTTAGATGAAACTCTCGATAACCTTCCCAATTGCCAACAAGAGCATGATCTTTAGATTCTTCTGGTAAGACTTCACCCAATGATAAAGCACTTAGGTACTGAACGAACTTGGTAAAGTGCTTATCACTCAAACTGACTTTTTTACTATCCTTCAAAAAGGTTTTGGTTTGCTTCAGTAGCCTTGTCATTTCACCATGACCTTGCGCATCGCTTCCAAGTCAACAGGCAACGTATCGCCTGAATCCGCTTCTTGCATCGCCTTTAAGGTTTTGGCATTAGGCAACTTTACCTCAAAGGGTAGTCCTTTATTTTGCACAACCATACTCATGAAAATACTCACTGCATCGGTGACATTCATTCCCAAACTGGCAAGGATGGCTTTTGCCTCGTTAAAAGTACTTTCCTCAAGTCGCATACTGGTTTGAACTTTCATAACGGCTAACCTCTTATTGATGTAATTCATTG
>JBDKGX010000001.1:0-127721 GCA_039797965.1 Pseudomonadota bacterium | reverse complement strand
CGTTGGCGTTGGCGTTGGCGTTGGCGTTGGCGTTGGCGTTGGCGTTGGCGTTGGCGTTGGCGAGGGCACAGGCGTTGGCGTTGGCGTTGGCGTTGGCGTTGGCGTTGGCGTTGGCGTTGGCGTTGGCGTTGGCGTTGGCGTTGGCGTTGGCGTTGGCTCAGACAGGATAATGAAGGCGTCTGAAGTTGCAACCTTTGTATCATTTAAATACAAAAAAGCCTGATAAGGTTGATTAGGTAGCGGATTTTTTACCGTAATACCTAATTTACCCGAAGTCATATTACTAAATTGAGCATTAGGCATCCCCTCCAGCCATACCGTTTGAGGAACAGGTACAATACCAATAAAGTTGGTGGCTACATTATTCCACATCACCTGCACGCGATTTCCTTCTAGTATGGTTTTTACAGGATTATTAGGGGTTGGTGGGGGTAATGGTATCGGAGTAGTGGGTGGTGCTATCACTGGATTGCCAACTTTATAAGCTTCTTGAAAAGTATAAAACTTGAGACCCAAACGCTTAGCTAGCGTAATCAGCTGTACTAATTTACTCACTTTAATACCATAATCGTGATTAGCTTCTGTTGAGTAATCCTCGACGATTCGATGACCATATAAACTAATAATCTCATGATTGGTTTTAGCACGAATTAAAGCCTGTTCGATTTCAGCGATTTCATTTTGGTAAGAATTATCAATACCATCTCCTGCCAAATAGCCATAGCTCTTAGTGCTACTATGAAAAACCTCATTAATTTGAGCTAACGACTTACTATTATCAGCTTCTGTTGAGCGCAAATAGGGTAATACCGTCCTAATCACTGCGTCATAGTTTTCATCACGCTCACCAGATGGATAAGAAAAACTCATGGGGTAAAACCCACTAGCCACCATATTAGACATTGCGGGTAGTACTTCTTTAGCTAAATACTCCTGAGTGCGAGTAGGGCTAAAACTATATTCTCCCACACCTATGTGCTCAAACCCATGACACCCAATTTCATGACCTTTGGCTTGAAGCAGACGCAACTTCTCAATTTGAGTACTAGTTAATGTATGCCATTTTGTAACGAAAAACGTGACTCGAACATCTTGCATATCCGATCGACTAAAAAAGCTATACCATTGATCTACATAGGTATCATCAAAGCTCAGGGCAATCCCCGCTTCACTCGCATACACACGAGCAAGTAAAGTACTATAAACCGTTAAAACCAGAGCCAACACTACAGACTGAAAAATCCTGTTCAACTTAAACTCCTATGTCAGCCATACCTCAACAGCAAACTATGACTAGCACTTTTTGAATGAGCTAAAGTTAATATGGATCTAAAATGAAAAGGGATTTTTAGTGGCAATTACTAGGCAAAGCCATAGATTTTATTGATAAATGGTTTGAACCCCCTACTTTGCATACATTACTTAAATACTGCGTAACTGGGGTTTGCTCATAGTACTTTGCTGACCGGATAATTTTAAAAAGGCGGCTAATAAGTCAGCCTCGCCACTTTTTTGCACTATTTGTTCCGGTGAGGCTTGTTCTAATAATTTACCCTTGTGGAGAATGAGTACTTGCTTGGCTTGTTCAGCCTCATCAATCAAATGGGTTGCCCACAATATACACATTTGTCGTTCTGCACATAGATCATGGACTTGACTCAGTAATGACTCCCGCGAGGCGGGATCAAGCCCCACAGTCGCCTCATCCATCAGGAGTACTTTAGGGTGAGTGAGTAAAGCACGAGCTAATTCAACTTTACGCCGATTGCCACCGCTTAAAGATCGACAGGTTTTAGTAAGTACTTCAGTCAGACCCAAACGCTCCAACTCTTCATTACTCCGTTGTTTAATTTCCGCTTTTGATAAACCGTGTAATAGCCCATAAAACTGTAAATTGGCTTGTACGGTTAAATCCAAATCCAGCGCCATTTGTTGAAACACCACGCCTATTTGGGCAAGTACTGGCGGCAAATGTTGTTTAATATCAATATCAAGTACGGTGATCTCACCTTGATCAGGTGTAAATAAGCCTGTCAGTAATTGAAATAACGTACTTTTACCCGCCCCATTAGGACCTAATAACGCATAAAAACCGGACTCCAACCTAAAACTAATCGAGTCTAACGCCCGATGAGCACCATAGGATTTGGAAACATTTTGCACCTTTAACATGGCTCAACCTCGTTAATACTGCCGCTTAAAAGATCAGGGTATTGAGTGAGTAGGCTTTGGTATAATTGGTGAATCTCAGTACTTTCAAGCGCACGAGGACGGGGTAAATGGACGGGATAATCGAGTACTAACTGTGAGGGACGTGATGATAAAAATACTACTCGATCCGCTAACATTAACGCCTCGCGCAAACTATGGGTCACTAACATCACCGTGCAACGAGTACTCTGCCACAGCGCCAACACCATTTGCCGTAATTGATTAGCAGTGGGCGCATCCAATGCCTGAAAGGGTTCATCCATTAATAATAACTTCGGCTCACGCACAAATGCCCGTATCAATGCCACCCGCCGCGCCATACCTCCGGATAATTCTTTGGGGTAGGCTTTTGCAAATTGACTCAAACCCACTTGTTTAAGTAAAAGCTCAATACGTGGCTCATACCGCTCTCGCTGTGCTTTGGGAATGACTAAACGAATATTATCTATAACACTCAACCACGGCATTAAACGCGGCTCTTGAAATAAAAATGCAGTCTCAGCCTGAACACTGGAAGTACTCGGTAATTGAATCATGCCAGAGTACTCGGTATCTAAGCCCGCAATCATTCGCAACAGCGTAGTCTTGCCCGCTCCTGAAGGCGCTACAATGGCTACAAACTCACCGTCTTGTACTTGTAATTGGAGTTGCCCTAGGGCTTGCGTACCATTGGCAAAGGTTTTGTTGTGAATATCCAGTACGACACTCATGCCCGCCACCGATTCAGACGCTTTTCTAGTGGGCGTACCACAGTACTTTCTAGCAATAACACCACCGCTACAAATGTCACGGTATAAGCCAAAATCCCCGTAATATCAAAGTACTGAAAAAATGTACCTAGCTGAAACCCAATCCCATTACTGCGTCCTAATAGCTCCACCACTAAGACAATTTTCCAAATCAGTGCCAAACCATTACGCCCTGCTGCAAATAGATAAGGATAAAGCTGCGGCCAGTACACTTGCCAAAACGTATCCCAGCGTGATACCCGATACACTTGAGCAACTTCTAATAAGCCCTTATCCACCGCTCGCGTTCCTTCACGTAAGGTAATCGCTACGGTAGGGATCTTATTTAAAGCCACCGCTAAAATCGCCGCCGTCTCGGTCAAACCAAACCACACATAACACAGAATAATCAGTACTAAAGCGGGAATATTTAAAAATAAAATCAAGAGATTATCTAGCCACTGATTCCAGCGTGGTTTGGCTCCCATCACAATACCAAGTACTACACCAATCAACATAGCCCCTGTAAAAGCCAAAGCGACGCGCACTAAGGTCATACCTAAATGCAGCAATAATTCACCGGAAAACAATTCATGACCTAAACGGCTAAATACAGCCGTGGGCGTAGGAAGTACTTTCGTTTGAGCATAAAGGGCTACTAATTGCCACAGCGCAATAAACAGCACCAGAGACGCCACACGCCCCCATTGATTCCAATCAATACGTAAAGTACTCAACATTTTAGATCATTAAGGACAAGGTCTATCCGCCACACCCGACCAGAATGTCCCCGCTGCTAGCTCTTTGGCATTACCCACTAATTCACTGCCGCCTAAGCCTGCCATAATCGTAAAGGCTTTAGCAGAGGCGTCTTGCTCGGCTTTGCCAAAGCACTGAGGGATGCCTGCCCGATATAAATCTCGTAGCTCAGTAAATAACTTATCCTCCTCCGCTTTCATCATTGGACGCAATTTCGTCCACGCCTCATCAGAGTTTAAGAGGATTTGTTGTGCTTCTTCGGTGGCTTTTAAAAAGCCTTGCACGGTAGCTTTGTTGTCATCTGCCCATTTCTCATCAAATACCCAACCAATCAACGGCAAGGGACGCTCTACCCCCAAGGCTTTGAGTACTTTAGGCAACGGCATCAGGGCATCAAAGCCTGCTGCTTTTAAAGGGGCGGCATAATTCCAAAAGGTAATCACGCCATCCAAATCACCTTTAAGCGCTAACTCATTGAGTAACGGCGGTGCGCCAAATTGCGGCTCGACTACATTTTTTAAATCTTTACCGATTTCTTGTTGGCTGTACGCTCGCATTAAAAGCCAACTTTTATCGACGGCTCCCCCGGCCACCCCAATCTTTTTACCTTGTAAGTCAGCAATAGTTTTTGCTCCCGCCTTAGGGTTCATCATTAAGCTACCGACCGCATTGGAGTAAGGGGCAAAGGTGTAGGGAGTACCTTCAGAACGTAAGCGCGTCACCCAAAGCCAATCGGTCACTACTATATCAACTGATTTCGCTTGTAACGCAACTTGTGAGGCATCTTTACCGCTTAGCTCCACGACCTGTAAGTCCACCCCATTTTTTTGAGCTAACTCATTATTTTTAATAGTTTCTAGTAGCCAATTGACGGTACCAAACTTTAATGCACCGACTTTTACTGTGGCTAACTCGGCAGCATAAGTACTTGAACCTAAGGTAAGGGCTAAAGTTGTAGCTAAAACCAAACGTTTGACTAGTTGTTTTACTGGAACACTCATTGATTAACACTCCTCCAAATCATCGAATTAGGCGACACTGCCGACCTTTTTAGCCATGCCATATTGGGGGTTGTAACCCCAAACCGCCAACGCAAAAAATAATAATCCTGCCCCTACGACCACTGCTACAGCGATGCCGTTAAATTGCCCATACAGTGCAAAACGAATCAGCTCTACCGCATGAGTAAAGGGGTTAAAACGGGCAACTTGATAAACGATTTCCGCACCTGATTCTTGTAATTTCCATAACGGATACAAAGCAGTCGATAAAAAGAACAGGGGAAAAATGACAAAATTCATAGTTCCGGCAAAATTTTCTAATTGTTTAATAGTGACCGAAAGTAACAACCCCAAAGCCCCCAGCATCATGCCGACCAAAGTCATGGGAATGAGCGCATACAGCCAGCCCGACCACGGAATATCGACTTTAAACAGTACACATAAGGCGAGAAAGGCATAGGCTTGTAATACGGATAAAAAGGTTCCGGCGAGTAGTTTACATAGCAGTAAGTACCAACGCGGCAAGGGGGCAGTGAGTAGCAGACGCATTAAGCCCATTTCGCGGTCATAGACCATGGCGAGGGACGATTGCATGCCATTGAATAATAAGACCATACCGAGTAAGCCGGGGACGACATAAACTTGATACTCGATATAGGTGTCGTAGGGGGGAATGATCGACACGCCAAAAATATTTTGAAAGCCCGCCGCAAACACTAATAACCACAATGCAGGGCGCACCAATGCCGAGAGTAATCGCCCGCGCTGATGCCAAAATTTGATGGTTTCGCGCGAGGTGATAGCTTGTAAGGCTCGCCAGTACAGGGCTTGTTGCATAATGATGGAAGTACTCACCTAGCTTAGATAAGACAAGCCTAACGCAAAACCCCAAATGACTCAGCCAACCTTTTGCCAACTTGTTTTCTTGGCAATCGCAAAGAACAAGTACTTTTAAGAAGTTTGACGAAATGATTAGAAGATGGATTATAATTTAAACATTTTTCTACACCCAAGATTTACCTACTATGGATTTAGATAAAGAGCTTGAAGGTTTTACAGACTACGCTAATGATGATGTCAGAGCTTTATTTAATAGGTTTAATTCGGACAGAGATAGAAGGTGGGCTTGGTTTGTTTTAACTGAAATAATGAGAAGATTCCCCAAACTAGATCACTATACTACAGGAGGTGTAGGTAAGACTTATATTGATATACGTATAGGTGAAAAAACAGCTCAAGAGGGAAAACCCATATTACATATGTATAAAGAAAGTCGTTTGGTTTGGTTGGGTTTAAGAAGCAATCATAATAACCTTATTCAAAACAGTGATCAAAAATCCATAGCATCTTCCTTAAGTATTGATGCACAAAAGCTAACAAACTGGCTTAATAATCTACTGATTCCCAACAATATAGGCAGCGGTCGGAAGCCTAAAAGCTATATTGGTGACAATAATAGACAGAGTGCTAATTTATATATGCTTGAACCTCACCCTTTAAATACTATTCTCTACGGACCACCAGGCACAGGAAAAACTTACCACACTATTAATAAAGCTCTAGAGGTTATTGACTATAAATTTTACAAAACTCATAAATTTGACAGAAAAGCACTTAAAAAGCGCTTTGACGAATTATATGCAGAAAATAAAATAGTAATCACAACCTTTCATCAAAGCTATTCTTATGAAGATTTTGTAGAGGGTTTAAGTGCCGACTCTATTGATGGAAAAATAGTTTATGGTATTAAAGATGGTATTTTTAAAAAAATATCTCAAAACGCTAATAGCCAGCATACCTCTAACTTTGAAGAAGTTTATACAAAACTATGTAACGATATTGAAGAAAATGGCCTTACTTTAAAAACACTAAAACGCAATAAACCCATTGATATTGAGGTTTCCACTCAGCAAAACCTGGTGGTAATTCCACAAACAGAGACTAAAACCAGAATGACGCTTACTAAAGAAAACTTAAAGCAGCGCATTCTAAATGGCGTCATAGGTGATTGGCCTTCATACACAATAGTAATTAAAAAATATCTAGAAGATCATTATCACCTAACGACACAGTTCCAAAAATCAAACTATGTATTAATCATCGATGAAATAAATCGTGGTAATATTTCCAATATCTTTGGTGAGCTGATCACACTCATTGAAGACTCAAAGCGTGTAGGTGCTGATGAAGCATTATCTACTACCCTACCTTATTCAAAAGATTCTTTTTCAGTGCCTAGTAATCTATATATTATTGGCACGATGAACACGGCTGATCGCTCTCTTACTCAAATAGATACAGCTTTACGCCGTCGCTTTCATTTTGAAGAAATGATGCCACAACCAGAGCTTTTAGACTCTATCGTTATTGAAGGTATAGAAGTCGGTAAACTACTCCGCTGCTTAAATGCCCGAATTGAAGCCTTGTATGATCGTGAACATACCTTAGGTCACGCATTTTTGATGGAGTTGCTGGTACATAATAAGGATAATATTCAGACACTCGCCACCATATTCGAAAATAAAATTATTCCTTTGCTACAAGAGTACTTCTTTGATGACTGGGGTAAAATTCAGTTAATTTTAGGAGAGCAAGTCATTAAAGAAAAACCGCAATTTTCTAACTTTGCCACCTCCCATATAAACAATATAGTTATACCGAAAGCCTATGACATTGCTATTGAAACGCTAAAAGAACCAGATACTTATATAGCCCTGTATAAAAACTGCTTGAGTGTGTAGATGAGCAAACATCATGTAATCTTTGAGCATAGCAAGATCACGAAAAACGGTATTGGTGAGTCAGCTTTTGAATGGCTCACTCATTACATTTTAGAGGATGAGGAAAAACAACCCCCTTTTATTAAGCATTATGGTAACCAGTTGCAGGTGAAAAATTATGTGGGTATTATCGAAACTCCCTGTGGTACTTGCATAGAAATTTTGCCAAAAATTTACAAAAATGAAACAGTAGAAAATCAAAAAAAATCTAAACAACTCTTGTGGAAAATGCTTACCGTTGTTTATGATTTAAAAAGTTTAGAAGCGACTGAAGCCAACTTAGAAAAACGATCAGGTCGTTTGATAGATATTTTAATTAATTTTTTCTTAAAAACGGTTAGCCAGATTATGCATCGTGGTTTACGTTCTGATTATATACGTATTCAAGCTGAGCGTAATTTTATTAAAGGACGTTTGCGTGTTGGTCAACAGCTACGCCAACCACTTGGTAAACAACATAAATTTCAAATTGAATACGATTGCTTTTTACCTAATCGCCCTGAAAACCGCTTATTAAAAACCGCTTTACAAAAAGTCTTAAAATGGACATTAGATTGTGATAATCAACGTCATATTAGACAATTATTATCCTATTTTGACAGCATACCCATTAGCACTCAAGCTGCACAAGATTTAAGCCATTGGAGTAATCAACGTGATATGGTTTACTACCAAGCTGCTAAACCTTGGATCGAATTAATTCTCGCAGAACAAACGCCTTGGTTTAATAAGGCTAGTTGGCAAGGTATTTCATTACTATTCCCAATGGAAAAGTTATTTGAAAAATATGTAGCCAAACAATTAAAACATCAGCTAGCTGCTAACTGTGAGCTAAAAGCACAGGTTAAAGGTCAATACCTAGTTAAGCATGATAATCAATCTTTCTTTTCTCTAGAACCCGACTTAGCTTTACAGCATAAACCGGATAAAGCATTAAAACTTATTTTAGATACCAAGTGGAAATTAATAGATGCCACTATCAAAAAATATAATTTGAGCCAGAGCGATTTTTACCAGCTATTTGCCTATGGACATAAATACTTAGCAGGCAAAGGGGATTTAATTCTTATCTATCCAAAAAATGAAAACTTTCAAAGTCCACTCGCCCCTTTTTGCTACTCAGAGGATTTAAATCTATGGGTAGTACCATTTTGCTTAACAAAAGATATATTAATTTTCGACAGCTCATGCCCGCTACACAATTACTTTAAAAAAAATTAGAGTTAACAATGGGTATGTTACTAGAGTACAGTTTTCCTATACTGTAAACCTTTTGTTAGTACTCAAAACTCATAACCTTAATTATGCCCCCTAAACACTCCCACTCATGGGATTTAACTGAAGAACAAGCGCTAGCTCTACAATACGAATGGCGCAAAAAAGTCACTGGCTACGATGATTTTGATGAGATTAAAACCGTAGCCGGCGTGGATGTTGCCTATTCAGAAAAAACCGGACAGGTAGTGGCAGCAGTCGCTGTATTAGACGCAAACACTTTGCAATCTTTACAAATTGTTTATGCGGATTTGCCAAGTACTTTCCCTTATATACCTGGCTTATTTTCCTTTCGAGAATTGCCTGCTGTGATGAAAGCATTTGAACAATTACAGGTACTTCCCGATTTAGTAGTCTGTGATGGTCAGGGCTATGCTCATCCTCGGCGTTTTGGACTCGCGTGTCATTTGGGGGTGATGTTAGATATACCTACCCTTGGTGCGGCTAAAAGTCGGTTTATTGGTGAGTATCAAGAGCCTGCCTCGACACGGGGTAGCCAAAGCTATTTAATGGATAATGAGGAAATCGTGGGAGTGGTATTACGTACTCAGACCAATATTAACCCAATTTTTGTATCAATCGGACATCGTATTGCATTAAGTACAGCGTGTGATTGGGTATTACGTTTGGCTAATCAATACCGTCTTCCTGAAAACCACTCGATTAGCAGATCACGCGGTACGGCAACGGTTAAGCGAATTAGAAACCAGCTAGTACCCCAACCTTTTACCAACCGCATTGGACTAAGGTAAAGTACTCTCCCTTCAACGCTAGGACTATCACTATGTCATTAAAATCAATGATTAAACTGGCTTTATTGAGTACTTGTTTAACCCTTAGCTCAGCCAGTTTCGCTAAAGATACGGGCTATATTTTCGTAAGTAGTGAAAAAGACCACAGTGTGACGGTGCTCGATGGCAAAACATTTGCCGTGGTCAAAACCATTCAAACCTCAGAACGCCCCCGCCACCTCGCGTTTAACCCTGATCATACTCAAATTTATGCGGCGTGTGGTGATGGTGAAAGCATTGATATTATTGATATTGCTAAGCTCGAAGCCGTCGATAAAATCGGTAACATTGAAGACCCCGAAGCCTTTGATCTGAGTCTTGATGGCAAAGCGATGTATATTTCGCTCGAAGATGACGGCGCATTAGGCATTCTCGATTTAGCCAGCAAAAAAATGACTAAAGAAATTGAAGTAGGTGAAGAACCTGAAGGGGTACTTACCCATCCTAATGGCAAAACCGTCTTTGTCACCTCCGAAGTCGCCAATATGGTACATGTGATTGATGTTGAAAAAGGCGAGGCGGTGGCTGACATCGTGGTCGGCAAACGCCCGCGGCGCTTAGCCATTACCCCTGACCAACAGCATTTGTGGGTCACTAGCGAATTGGATGCCTCAATTAGCATTATCGACCTCACTAACAACACTGTGCTCCATAAAATCAAATTTGAGCCAAAAGGGTTTCGTAGGGAGGATGTGACTCCTGTAGGTATTGCTATGACCAAAGAGGGTAAAACTGCCTATGTCGGTATGGGACGCGCCAATCGTGTTGCCAAAGTCGATGTCGCTAGTCGTGAAGTCCAAGATTACATTCTAGTCGGCGAACGGGCGTGGAATGTGTCATTTAATGCTGATGAATCCCTATTATTTGCTGTGAATGGCTTGAGTGATGATGTGTCTGTGATTGATGTAGCGAGTAATAAAGTGCTTAAGTCTGTCCCCGTAGGGCGCGTGCCTTATATGGCTTTGGTTGATTAGTGAGTACTTCTTATGCATAGCAAAACTCTGATGTTGAGTGGTTTAGCGTTATTAATCAGTACATTCACCACAAGTACTAGGGCTAATGAGAGTACACCTCAAACACCTAGTACTTATGTGATCGGCTATTTGGAATTAGACGCCGCCATTGATAAACGTTACAGCGACAAACAATTGTACGCTAAGTACTTAGGTCAAGCGCTAGGTCGCCCGTTTGCTGGGGCGGAGGTAGCCCTAAAAGAAGTGAAATATCATGGCAAAGCCTTAGGGCTAAACTTTGCGCTAGAAAAAGCCACCGCCAAAGACAGTGCTGATCTTGGTACGCAGTTAGAGACTTTAAAGCAAAAAGGCGCAAAATTTATTTTAACGGATTTACCTGCGAGTGACTTAGCCACTTTAGCCCAAAGTACTCGTGACCAAGAGTTAGCGTTACTTAATATTTCAGCGCCTGATGATTCTCTGCGCCAAACCGATTGCCAGCCTAATCTGTATCATCTCCTGCCTAACTATGCGATGCAAACGGATGCCTTAGCACAATTTTTGGTATCCCATAAATGGCAGTCAGTACTCGAACTCGTCGGGCAATTGCCTGCTGATGACCAATGGGCGCAAGCGTTTGAACGCTCGGCTAAACGGTTTGGCTTAAAAATCACGGAGAAAAAATCGTTTGTGCTGAGTAATGACCCTCGTGAACGTGATCAAAATAATGTGGCACTCCTAACAGGTGGAGATCAGGCGGTGATTTTTATTGCGGATAGTCAGGGTGAATTTGCCCGCCAAGTACCTTATCACACGTTAAAACCCAATCTGGTAGTGGGTGCAGAAGGTTTAACGACAGGTGCATGGCATTGGTCATGGGAACGTCACGGTGCTCCGCAACTTAATAAGCGTTTCGAGAAAAAAGCCGACCGTGCAATGAGTAGTACGGATTGGGCGGCTTGGATGGGAGTCAAAACCATTGCCGAGGCGGTTCAGATTAAAAACACTACGGATTTTAAAACGTTAACGGAGTACTTTACCGCTCCGGATACGGCAATGGATGGCTTTAAAGGCAATGGAGTAAGTTTTAGAGCATGGGATCATCAGCTACGCCAACCTTTATTACTACATACCCATAATGCGGTTATAGATCGCGCTCCACTGAAAGGCTTTTTACATCAGATCAATAACTTAGACACATTAGGCTTTGATGAGCGTGAAAGTACTTGTAAGTTTTAGGCTAAATCGTTACGCGATTTAGCCTAAACGAGGAGTACTTAACGAGAGTACTTCAATATCAAACCTTATTGCACAGGCTGAGTGCAGTACTTGCCATTGATATCAGGGATACATTGTTGAGTACTGTATTCAGCAACCGGTAATTTGCTAATGAGCTTGCCTTCAGCCGTCAATTTCTCAACGTAATCCACAAAAGACTGAGCATAGTCTAAATAGGTATTGAGCTTTTGGGTTTCTGGAATCGCCTTGAAGGTTAGATAGCCATCTTGACCTTGTGCCGTGAAGCTATTGGTAACGACCTTATAAGTTTTGGTCGTATCAATCGCAGCCCAAGTACTTGTTACACGTGGATTAATCTCTAAATGAGTAACTCTAGAGCCTTTGGCTTGCGACAAGTCAACCGTCCAACGTAACCCTGCTGCATAAGGATAAGAACCCGTCGAGCCGGTCATGGTAGCCTCAACTGCATCTTCTAAGACATCCTTGATTTGTTGTCCTGTCATCGTTATTTCAGTCAAAGTATTCGCAAAGGGTAATAAGGTATAAGCCGTACCGACACTAATATCACCTACGGGCACATCGACACGAATACCGCCGCCGTTTTGAATACAAACATCAGAGCTTTTGCTCATTTCTAGGAAGGCTTTAGCCACAATATTGCTAATATCACTACCCCGCTGCCATGTTAGCTCTTTACAGCCTGCAATGGTGCTACGACCTTGCCCCGGTACACGCTCGAAACAGAGATTTTCGCTAGCTTTACCAATGATTTTATTTGCAAAAGCGGCTTTTTGATCTTGGAAGGGTTTGAGCGCTAGAGTCGTCGACTCATCAGGTGCTACTACTTTAAAGGGCGCTTGATTTAAGGCAGCCATGACGGTTTGCACAGCCGCTGAAGTACTAATTCCGGCTTTAATAGTGGCAGCATCAGCATTCACGGTTTCATTACCTACTTTATTGAGCTTACTCACCAATAAATGCGGTGTACCAGAACACGCAACGATATCGCCATTATTATCAAACTTAACATCGAGTTCGCCGAGTACTTGGGCATATTGCCATGCTTGAGCTACACAAACTCGTTTACCCTCTTTATCTTTCACGAAAGAAGCGTAATCCCCTAATGCCTCTAACCCCAAACTATCGTAATCATTGCCTAATAAGGTGTGCGAATCTCCACCAATAATCACGTCCACGCCTGTTAGCTTAGGTGCTAATACCAAATCGCGGTCGTAACCATGATGAGTTAATAACACAATCTTATTAATACCCTGCGCTTTTAGCTCATCAATATACTTTTGTGCTGTGGTTGCTTCATCGGCAAAGGTCGTCGTCGGGTCTGGACTGGAGGAGGCTTTCGTTTTATCCGCTACAGTAATACCAATCACCGCTACTTTTTGCCCTCCAAGGTCTTTGATCATATAAGGTTTTAAATAATCAGTGGGGGTATTGGGAGCTAGGGGTGAAGTACCTACTTTAACTTGAGTGTTAGCGCTTAACGCTACTGGAGGGCAATTACCCGCTTTCAGATAATCTAAAAATTTCACCAATCCTGCATCACCACTATCAAACTCGTGATTACCCATAGTCATGGCATCAAAACAGGCTTGATTCATAGCTACGGCATCGGACTCGCCTTTAGTCAAACTAAAATACACAGTCCCCGTAATCGCATCACCTGCGTGTAGCTTTAAAATAGGCAGCGTACTTTGAGCACTCATCTCGTTAAGACCTGCGACTACATTGGCGAAACCACCTGTAGTCAAAGTAGCAATATTATCCCCAATCGCGACCGTGGTTGCATCCGCATCTGTGTGTGAATGATGGTCATTAATGTGCAGTAATTTAAACTCAAAAGCACTCGGTAAAGTAGCCAAAGTACTTTGTAACGCTGTTTTAGCCGCCTCCTCCTCTACTAAATCAGTCAGACCACACGCCGCCAAGGCATCCGCACTGTTGAAACCGCAAGTATTGGGTAGTGCTTGAGCTTGAGTTTTAATATCTAAGCCATTCGCTACATTATTATCCGCATCCAGACTTTGTAATAATCGCGCTAAGCGTAAGGCATGAGGATCTGTTAGTCCTGTTTCACCTGTAAAATCATTAGGAAACACAATGGGCGCGGCTTTAACGGTTCCTAAAGTCAAACCTGTGTTAGCAGTACTTGCCGCTTTAGTTAGGGTAGATGTTGGTAAAGAGAACGTGATTTCAGTATTGGGGTAATATAAGTACTCACCTTTGGCATTCGTGACACAGTTACTAGTACACGCGGTGGAACTATAGGTAAGACCTTGTACCGCGCCTGCACTCATTACCTTACCGACTGCAGCCGCCTTCACAGTGGTAGTACCACCCGAACTGCCACCACAACCTACTAATAAAATACCCATACTCAGGGCTACGCTTAATGCTAATGTGGTTTTTGCTACCATTCCAAACCTCTATTGTTGAAGTGGATTAGGGGGAAATAAATTATTGGTAGCTCATCATAAAGAGCTTTTGTGACAACAATATTAAGCCAGCTTAAGCTTAATGTGAGTTAAATTTAATCTATACCTACGCCAAGAGAATTTTAATGTGGTCTCAATCGATAAAAAATTAAAACAATGGCTTAATGCCAATTTGATTACCCCTGAGCAACACCAAGCTATTGAAATATTTGAAGCTGAGCACCATCCGCCCCGTAAATTATGGGTATCTATTATGCTATTAGGAGTAGCGGTAATGGGACTCGGTATTATTTCTTTAATTGCCGCGAATTGGGCATTTGTACCCCTATTAATAAAACTTGCCTTGGCTTTTATAACCCTAACGGCTGTAGGTATTAGCGTGTGGGTATTAGATCAACATAGTCATCCTCTTGGCTTTGAAACCACATTAACCGGATTTTTAGTAGGCTGTCTGGCAATGATTGGGCTCATCTCACAACTATTCCATTTAGGGGGGCAGTGGTATCACGCCTTATTGGCATGGGGCATAATGACTTTACCTTTGGTTCTTTTTGCTAGGCGTTTATTAGCCCGATTTTTATGGGTCAGTATTACATTAACAGGCTTAGTATGGAGTGTATTAGCCCTAACCTCGCCTAATATACCCAGTACGGTGATCATACAAGTACTACCTTTATTGGGCTTTTTAATAGCTGTTATTAGTTACTATTTGACAGTATTTACTCCTAAGCTGAGTAGTCTAAGCTCTAGTACTTTATTTTGGATGCAGCTTAGTGGCTTAGTGGCATTAATGTATATTGATGGTTTACGAACTTTAGGCGAGCAAAATAATGTTGCTATCTACTGGTATCTTTCTATATTAATTTTAAGTACTTTGGTCGGTATCGGCATTATACTCAATCGTCAGTACTCCTTATTAAATCGAGTATTATTATTAACCTGTTTAGTATTATTACTCTTTTACTATCACCCTACTCTATTATTTAATGGTAGTACTTATTATGAGTACTTTTGGTCTACTAATACGCAAAATATTGCTTGGTGGCAGGCTGATGATATTCGTGCTCCACTGTTAAGCTTACTGATTTTAGGACTGTATTCCATTCATATGGGTAACTTAGGATTAAGTACTAGTTTTAATATCATTACTATTTTAATGGGGCTACGTTTTATCGTGTTATATTTTCAAGCGTTAGGTGGATTGGCGGCAACAGGTTTTGGATTGATTATTTCAGGCGCTTTATTAATTACTCTAGCGTGGGCGTGGCAAAAATATCGCGCTCAATGGCAACGCTGGACACAGGAGCTAAGCTTATGAGTCGCACCCAACAACTAGCTTTAGCGATTGCCCTACCTTTGGTGCTACTGGCTGCCAATGCTACTTGGCATTTATATCAACGTAGTCAAGGGGTTGAAGTTCGCTTACCTATTCGTGGTTTTGATCCACGTGATTTACTCGCAGGGCATTATTTAACTTATAAAGTGGATTATAATCTAGGTGATTTTTGTAATATTACGCAAAGTACTCAGCGTCAAGAACACACTATATGCTTAGAACCTTTACAAAGTATTGCTGATAGTACTTGCATATTGCCTTTATCTGGCATGTGTAGTACGGCGGGATTTAATACGGGTCTGGAGCGCTTTTACATTCCTGAACAATATGCCCAAGCACTAGATCAAGCTATCCGTGACCAAAAAGGTGAAATTGTTATTATGGTTAAAAATGGTAAAGGTACTGTAAAAGATTTAATAATCGACAATAAGAACTGGTTAGAGTTTGCTAAAAGTACTCATTGATTCATTTTTTAAAGTTTGATGGCAAAGCGGTTTAATTTCCTTCAATACCCGCTCCCAATCGCCTTGCGCCCAATGATATAGCTCCATTAATAACTCTGCCAAAGAGTCTTCAGGGCAATAGAAATACGCCACCGGAACTTTGAGTACTATTGATAAGCTCTGAGCCACTTCAAAAGGTGGAGCATGTGTGCCTGTTTCGTAGCGGCTAATACGAGCGCTACTGCATCCTTCGTCCAACCCAATTAGCACTCCCAAGCGGTCTTGTGCTAAGCCCGCCTGTATACGAGCCGCTCGTAAACGCCGACCAAATAAGGATTGAGGAGGTGTAATCATCCTCCGATAATCGTAAATGGCTACTTGTTTCGTCTCTACGAAATACGTAGTATTGAGACTACTAAAGCACTTCTCTCTAATGCATAGGAAAGTACCTTATGATCGTAAAACCTCCCACACCTAGTGAAACCGTGTTTAGATTCCTACTGAAAATTTTAAAAAAGAAAAAATAATTAACTCTTAGATGTCTGGCTTTTGTAAAAGGAGATCACAAGATGAGCGATGATGAAAAAGCAGGTGCTGCGATTGGTGCTGGTGCAACCGCAGGTGCAGGTGGGGCTATTGGAGCTGTGGCGGTTCTTGGAGTTCCGGGGTTAGGTGCAGCAGGTATTACCTCTGGTCTAGCTGCGGTCGGCTCTGTTGTGGGTGGGGGTATGGCAGCGGGTTTAGCAGTGACTGCTGCTGCACCTGTGGCAGCAGGAGCCTTGGCTTACGGATTATATAAATGGTTTAAAGATTAAAATTAGTTTGATGGAGAAACATTATGTCCATAGATAAAGCAATTGGGGTTGGTTTGGCTGGAAATGAAATCTCTAAAAAAATCACTGGAACCAGTGAAGTCAGTGCAGGTCGGACTGCGGTAGCAACAGGTTCAGGAGCTGCATTAGGTGCTGTTGCAGGAGGAGCTGTGGCGGTTGGAGCGGCTGCGGTTGGAATAGCTACAGCTCCTGTTACTATACCTCTTGCTGTTGCAGGGGGTGTCATTGCTGGAATAGCCAGCTTATTTGGCTAAAGTCCCCCCTACGTAAAAACCTCCTTGTATTTCGCATTACAAGGGGGTTGCATTAATCACTACTAACATTGAATGATTAAATGGCTATTATTGTTTTAATTGGATATGTTGCTTTAGCTCTGCTTTTAGGGGCAAAAGCATCTGATGTGGGTAGATCATTCTTATTATGGTCTTTCTTAGGTTTATTAAATCCTCCAATAGCTTGGTTGGTATTTCTCATTTTTGTCAAAGGTAAATAAGTATATCAACCAATCACTTTCAAACTATTCATGCTTAAAAATAATCTCATGGGATCATCAGTCATAGGTTCAAAATATTCAAAGTGTTGATAAAAACCTAGGGCTTGCTCATCAATAGCGTCTAAAATTAGTCCATAAGCAGGTAAACCCTGTTGTGTTAACTGAAATGCATGACGTAAAGCGCTAATCAGTATTTTTTCACCCAAGCCCTTTCCCTGATGTTTGGTAGCTATAGCTAATCTAGCCAAAATAACTACTGGAATAGGATAGGTTGGCAAAGATTGTTTTACGGGTAAACTCTCACGGTATACTGTTGTACTTGCCAAAGTATAATACGCTGCAATTGGCAACTTCTCAGTGTTACTCTCCTCTAATAATACCCAAGTACTACTTAAACCTAATTCCGCATGTTTAGCTGCGAAGCGATTTAAGAACTGATTCATCGCAGGCTTGCCACAATCAAAAGCCTTCAAATCATGGAGGTTTTTATCTAGTAAAGTTATGGCTTGAATAAATGCCATTTTTAAAAGCCTTCATTATCTAAACGTTGTACAGCTTTTAGAATACGTGGACTAGGCGGTATTGTTTGTTTACATAACGCCACAAAACGATCAAATTGAGTATTAGTTAAGACAATACTAGTATTACCCTCTAATACTTTGGGTGCATCCTCTTGAATTAAACGTACCAAGTACTCTGTTACTGTCACCCCCAAAGCATTGGCTGCACGCTCAGCTAATAATTTGACTTGTTCATTGACACGCATATCAATGCGTTGAACGGATAAACTCATATCGATATCTCTAATTAAATATGACTAGAGCCTAAGCATAATGTACGGAAATAATTCGTACAAATTAGAATTTTTTACCCCAACTCTGGCACATCAATCACTAAATCTGAGCAAGGATAACCGACACAAATCAGCCCCTTACCCGCCTCGACATCCTCCTCAAATAAAGCTAATGGTTCGCCTCTATAAACCATTGTGCCAGAGATCACTTGGCTCAAACACACCCCACAAATCCCCCCTCCACAACCCCAAGGCACAGGGATTCTTTGCCTTAATGCAGCCTGTAACAAGGTTTCATTAGGTAACGCCTCAAACGAATATGAGGTTCGAGCCAGCGTAATTTTATAAGGTTTCATGGCTGATTAAATGAGTAATAGGTTTTGTTTAAATACAGTGCAATTTCCTGCAATTCTTCATCATACAAGCGCTCGGCTAAATTACCATTACAACGACGTACTTGGGCTAATAGTTCAGAATAATTAGCGACCCGTCGATCAAGACGACTATAGGCCGAACTATCATGGCAACTAATGCAATTTTTATCATGAATGGCTTGTCCGGCTTGCACATGGGCATCACTAGGAATAATAGGCTTAGCTATCTGCGGCTTAGGCTCTGGTTCTTTATCACACGCTACTAACCCCACCACTAACCCTATGATGATTAAGTACTTGCTGTTATCCATGTTTAATCTCGCTAATCCATTGCATTAAACGCTTAACCACACCACGATGAGGTTGCAACCAATCAAAACCGTCTTGCCCTGCTTGTTGGCGCTGTTTGGGCTGATCTAACCACGCTAGTACTTGTTGTGCTAAGCCTTGAGCATGACAGACCAAGACCGCCCCCCCAGCCGCTATCAAAGGTGGGTAAATATCAGCAAAGTTATGAATATGCTCACCACTAATGACCGGAATTTTTAAAGCACTGGCTTCTAAAGGGTTATGCCCCCCTTGAGGAATCAAACTACCTCCAATAAAAGCCAGATCACCCGCCGCATACCAACCTAACAACTCCCCCATCGTGTCTCCCACAATAATATCGGTTTGCGGGCTAAAGGCTTGCTGCGAACTACGCCTGACCACTTGAAAAGCAGTATTTTGAGCCAATTCAGCCACTGGATTAAAACGCTCAGGATGACGAGGTACTAAGATTAAAAGTAAGTTTGAGTACTTCGCTTTAAGGGTTGCAAAAACTTGTAAAATAATTTCATCTTCGCCTGCGTGAGTACTAGCCGCTATCCATACCGGACGCTCTGCTCCCCAACTGGCTCGTAACTGCCTGCCTTTTTCAGCTAAATCCGTAGGCAAATTCAAATCAAATTTAATATTACCTGCGACTTTTACAGCCTCAGATTTCGCGCCAAGCATTTTAAAGTACTCAGCATCTTGAGTACTACGCGCTGCAATTAAATCAATGACTTGTAAAGTAGGTTGCGTCAGTGCAAGGAGCTTGCGATAACCCTTGAAGGATTTAGGTGACAAGCGAGCATTTAATAAGGCTAGAGGTATTGAGTGTTGGGCACATTGGGCATACACATTCGGCCACAATTCCGTTTCCATGATCAGGACTAGATTAGGTTTTACCCGTTTAAAAAAACGTCTTACCGCATCCGGTAAATCATAAGGCATGTAACTACTGAGCACTCGCCCTTTGAATAAACGTTGTACTGTTTGTGAGCCAGTTAAGGTCGTTGAGGTAATCCACAAATCATGATCAGGATAAGTACTCAATAATGTTTCAATCAAAGGCTTAGCGGCAATAGTTTCCCCTACTGATACCGCATGTAGCCAAATACAAGGGCGAGTACTTTGGCGCTTAGGGACTAAGCCAACACGTTCCGCTAAACGCTCACGATGCAACGGCTCTGTAAGACTGCGCCACAGCGTTCGACCGATCAAAAATGGCACCAACATATACAGCACACCGCTGTAGATATTACGAGCAAAACTCATAGGCCTAGTACCGCTCTAGCGACCTGCACATTATGGCGCAAATGATCAGCATTAATGGTTCCCAGTACTACGCTCGTTACCCCTTGCTGGGCAAAGACAAAACTAAGCGCTTGCTCTATGGGATCAGTCCCACCTACTTTATCTAAATGCCCACTCGCAAAGGCTTTTTTTATCAGTACTGCTTTGTTTTGTTTGGCAGCAGCTTCTAAAACAGGTAACTCATCCGTATAGGTCGGATTATAAGTAGCCATGACCGCATCACAGCCTAGCTCATACGCCAGCAAGGCTCCTTCAACTGTCTTGGAAGAAATACCCACCGCACGAATATAGCCCTGTTGCTTCATCTGGAGTAAGGTGTCTAACACGCCTTCGTAGCGGAGTACTTTCTCGTCATTACCGTCAGAATGAATCAGTACGGCATCTAAATAATCCGTTTTAAGGCGGCGTAAACTGCGCTCGACACTCAGTCGAGTACCCTCACTACTAAAGTCAAAGCTAGAGGCGCCGTCTTCAAAAGACTCCCCCACTTTAGTTTCCAGTACCCACTCATGGCGATTTCGTAAGTGTTTACCCAAACGCTCTTCGCTCAAGCCATAGGCAGGTGCTGTATCAAGCAGATTAATGCCCAAATCAAAGGCTAAACCCAACAATTGATCGAGTTGGAGATCACTGGGTAACTCATAACCTTGTGGGTATTTCATACCTTGTGTACGACCGAATTTAACGGTGCCTAAACCCAATGGGCTGACTAAAATATCAGATGTTAATGCTCGTTTTTCCATCCACTTAGTGTAACCGAAAGCTCACTGATTTAGCTTACTGGAGATGAAAATTTCTGTGTAAGCCCGATACAAAGCTATCACGCTAATCGGTAATAGTACTAAAAGACCTAACCCCAAGGGCAACAGCGCTAATAGCGTAAACATGCATTGCAGAAAGAGAAAAAAGGCTAATGCACCTTTATTACGCCAAAAGGCTTTGAGACTGGTCTTCACCGCTAGTGGGGCAGGCATTTTTCTAAACAAGGTCAACGCAGGCGCAAACAGTAATACAACAATCGCCACTAAGACTGTCAGCGTTTTCATGATAGAACTCAATACAGTGCCCATTAAAGAACCCCCTACTGCTAAACCTTTACTGGCTTGAGCTAATTCGTCTAGGCTGTAATTTAATACAGTACGCGGCTCTAAAGCCTGCCCTAATAAATTCACGACTAACATAACTACCGCCAAACCCAAACCCATCAGTAATAACTGGGTACGTTGCTCTTCCAGCCCTAGGATAAAACCTAAATGCTCTAAAGCAGGTTCTTTACCTTGAACTGCTCGCCGCGCCATATACATTAAACAGGCTAGCCACAGAGGCAACACTAAATACATCAGCCAATGGATATAAGGTGTGATCGCAACACCGACCATTAATAACACACAGAATAGGCTGATTAATAACCACTGCCATTTATCACGTAACCATAATTGGTAACCGAATTGATACCACTGCATGACTTGAGGAACGGCTACTGTTTTAATTTTCATTTTGATTTAAATCCCATTTATCTAGGATAACTACATTTGATTAATTATGTAAAAAACCTAACCGATAGAGGATTCAAAGCTTGCTTAAATTCAGTAAAAACCAGACAGAGTCTATGGGCAGGACTATATCACCGCTTAAAGCATGCTACGCTTATAGAGTTGTTGTTAAAGAGCACCTGATATGCCGCTAATGACTATGCCAGTAGGGTTAATTGTGGTACTAGGATTGGGGCTGATTTTGCTCACTATTCGTTTCTTGGGCGCTAGACGTTTTAAAGTCATTCAAACCGTACCGATTAGTAGTCCACTCAACACCAAAACCTCTCTCTATCAAATAGTTAAAAAACGATTAATAGATCAAGATACCAGCACGATTAATGTACTGTACTCGCTAAAATCTCCCCATATTGCCATGCTGACTCGTATCCATTTAGCGGATAAAGCGGAGAGTACATTAGACCTACAGTATTACTTATTTCACAATGATCAAGCAGGGCAAGCCGTGTTGGCTGCTACCGTTGCTGCGGCACAACGTGGGGTAAAAGTTCGCTTATTATTAGATGATATGGATATGGCTGGACGTGATGAGTACTTTAAGCGCCTAGTCAAAGACACTCCGAACTTAGAGCTACGGATTTTTAATCCATTTTATTTACGACGCTTTCGTATGCCCGAATTTCCTGCACGTTTTCCGCCAGTTACCCGACGGATGCATAATAAATCTTTTACCGCTGATGGTATTGTCAGCATTGTTGGCGGGCGCAATATTGGTAACGAGTACTTTGATGTTGATACAGAGGTCGCTTTTGCAGATTTAGATATGCTGATGGGTGGGGAGGCAGCTCAAGAAATTACCACGCGTTTTAATCAATATTGGTATAGCGGGATTGCCTTTGATATTGAGAGGCTGTGTAGTCGCAAAATCAGTGATAGCAAATATCAACAATGGCTCAATCAATTAAATCAGCATCTCACTAACTATCGTGCTGAAGTTAACCAACGCCGTGATGTGATTGATCGACTGATTCAAGACAGTAATAATGATATTTATTTTGCGCCGATTAATGTCTTAGCTGACCCTCCTCATAAAGTACTCGATACCTTATGGAAAAAAGATAACGATTATATGTCGTTTGAGCTCATTAAGCTCATTAAGCTCATTCGCTCAGCTCAACAAGATCTATGGATTTCCTCGCCTTATTTTATTCCTGGCAAAGAGGGCTTAAAAGTATTTCAAGAGCTACGTGATCGTAATGTCACTATTACGATACTAACCAACTCATTTGCAGCTAATGATGTTGCTGCGGTACACGCAGGCTATATGAAATACCGTAAGCGTCTATTAAAAATGGGAGTAAAACTCTATGAATTACAAGCCCCCTTAAACAGTGATAATAACTGGTCATTTTTAGGTTCAAAACGAGCTAGTTTACATGCTAAAGCCCTTATTATTGACCATCAATATGCCTTTGTAGGCTCATTTAATTTAGATCCGCGTTCAGCCATACATAATACCGAAATGGGAATTGTATTTAATAGTGAGCACTATGGCGAAAAAGCTATTCAGCACTTACAGCGCTATTTAGAAACACAAGCTTATGAATTAAAGCTCAGTAAATATAATAAAATTGAATGGTGCTTGACTGCTAGTAAGACTCATGAAGCCAAAAAATTGACTCATGAGCCTAATGTGGCGTGGTATCAACGCATTATACTAACTATTATTGCGGTTTTACCTGTTGAATGGTTGATGTAGTATTACTAGAATCTTTTTCCAATAGATCATCCACTTTACCATCACTCGACAGTAATACCGCCAAAGGTCGAGTCGCAGGAAACTGCGCAAAAATAATCATTAACATCACAGTAATAGGCACCGCTAATAGCATTCCTGTAACGCCCCAAATCGCTCCCCAAATACCTAATGCTAAAACAATAGCTAGACCACTTAAATTTAAACTGTTTCCCATTAAGCGTGGCTCTACTACATTACCTAAGATAAACTGGATACCGCCTAGTGCTACAATAACGGCAATAAATTGCCATGAGGTATCAAACTGTACTAAGGCTAATGTGGCTGGGAAAAGTACTCCAATTAAAGCCCCAATATTAGGAATATAATTGGTTAGAAAAATGATAAATCCCCAGAATACTGGATAATCAACTCCAATAAAGTACAATACTATACTACTCAATACCCCTGTCAAAACGCTCATCCAAGTCATCACACTTAAATATATGCCAACACTATTCATGACGGTGTTACGAATTTTTTGGGCGTGCTCACGTTGGTCTTTGCCACTAAACAGAGCTGAAAACTTTTGCTCAAAATAAGGTTGCTCAACAAAGATAAAAATGAGGTATATAGTAATTAAACCCAAAGAGGCCAATAAGTTACTAATTAATGAAGTTGCCCATTTTAGTAAGCTAGCAGGTGTTAAGGAGCTACCTAGACGTTCTAATTTAATATCTGAATGAGGAGCCACCCAGCCCATTAAATGACTAAAGCGCTGCTCAATATTTTGCTGATAGCTAGGAAACTGTTTGGATAGCTCTAAAGCATTATAGGAGACCATATCGGAAATCAGGATTATGATAGTAAATAGGACTACAAAAGCACCTGCCATAGCCCACTTATAAGGTACATTTAACCAGTGCTTTAGTTTATTTTGTAAGTACTTAGCTACGGCATCTAGTACATACCAAATAACCAAAGCAATAACAAGTGGGATAATTAAGTCACGCCCTAATACTAATAACCATCCCAATAAGCAGGTCATTAATAAAAACAAGGTAAAATTAGTTAGCGTGGGATTAATCCAATAGCGCTGCTCCAAAATAAACCATCCTTTGGTGTAAAACCCATTATAGAGTAGTGATGGTTGTAGCATATTATTAGAAAACTTGCTCCCATATGGTTTTAGCAACTTGTGGCGTCATTAAAATGGTGGTTTTTTTAAAGGGTGCTGTATTAGGTTTGAGCTGGGGAGTAATAGCCGCTAGTAACTCATCAGCCAACATCGGAGCAAATGCCAATTTGGTAGGCCATGCTACCGTTACATTTTTAACCGTATGAAGACTGGGCTTATCAGGACGAGCACCCCCTACTTGAGTGGCTTCGGCGCGATCAACATTCCATGTGCGCCATTGCACATGATCTAAATTAAGCCATGGCAATAGATCTTGTAGCTCCTGTTGAGTAGCTTGAATAACTTGATCTGAAGACTTGCCAACGCCTTGCTCAGCAGGCTGCCCCCCTATGTACCATACAATCTCACCATCATCAGCGGTATGAGAAGTAATCGTGACGCGTGGCTTATCACTCATACCTAAAGCATGGGCATAAATACGAGGTAAATCGCCTTTAGCCAGTACCATTTGTAAGGGACGCAATTGCTGTAATGGCTGAGTCTTTTGAACAGGCTTGGGAAATACGGGGGCAAATAGAGCTTCATTTCCTGCCCCTGCCGTCATAATGATATGTTGCGCTTGAATCAGTGCTTTACCCCCCTGTGGTAACACCGCTAAGTACTCATAATAATTATCTTGCTCTACTAATTGCGATTGATCCGCATCAATGGCTATTAAGTACTCATGATAATGACTTTGAAAGGCTTGTAATACCGACGGAATATCTAATACAGGTTCATCTAATTGATACAGCGCCCCTTTAAATTGAGTACTTTTAAATAACTCTGGATAAGTACTTTTATCTAAAGCTGCCATACGACTTTTCATAGCATGGCTAGCAAAAAATCCAGTCAAACGTGAGCCAATGCCCCCACTTGTCCACAAAAGCTGATTTTCAGTCCGTACTTTGGCTTTAGATAAATCAACAGCCCCCTGCCCCTTTAAAGCCGTGCGCCACAAACGAGGCATGTCACCAATCGCTAATGTGGCGGAACTCACTTGCCCAGTCAGGGCATATTTAGTCCCACCATGAATAATGCCCTGTGAAGCAATGGTTTGCCCTTTGCCCAGCTCATCAGAGACTAAAATAGCCTCATAACCACGGCTGCGCCACTCTGCCAACGCCCAAAGCCCCGCAATCCCGCCACCAATAATAAGAATATCGACCTTTATTGCTATAGTCATAAGCCCTAATTTCCCATTGAAACATCACTAACAGAGCTTAACGCGCTGGTCTTAGTAATGCCGTATTGAATAATCTAAAATGCCTAATATTAGTGCCCTTTTCTTGGGGAAATTTGATCTATGCTTTTAGGCATAATCACAACTTTTCCCCCCAAGGCAGTTATATTATGAAGCGCAGAACATTTTTATCTTACGCTCTGGCAAGTGCATCCCTGAGTACTTTGCCATCTTTTCTTAATCTTAGCACCGCTCAAGCAGCGACCACTTTAACTAAAGCGAATGCGATTGCCGCCCTTAAAGCCGCTGTGATTACCCCCACAGCCTTAACTAATCCCGCTACAAGTACTGTGAGGGATTACTCAGGTGCTTTAATGCTAGCGCCTTATGGCATGTTAAACTGGTATTTTGCGAATTTGGCACTTCTGTTTGCATTTGATCAACTTACCGACGCCGACGCATTTCCTTTAGTCAAAAATCATTTAAATAGTTATCTACGTAATCTGACTAGCAATAAAATTATTCTAGATGCTGAATTTCCTACTTGGAACTACACCACAGGGCAGCCGACTTCGTGGCAAACACCGCAGCGGGATCGCGACTCGGATGATGCGTATGCTGCTACCTTTGTGGCACTAGCGGCGCGTTTTGTTACTCGCTTTAGCAAAAATACTAGTACTTATAAAACTGAAACCGATACCTGGTGGAATACTAATAAAGCGACCGTTAAGTCCGTAGCTTATTTAAATTTATTAGTACCGTTGAAATCCAATGGTTTAACTCCCACTTTCCGTCCTGATTTACCTATTCCTAATCATATTCAACAAAATCCTTACTACTCAACCACTGCGGAAAAATGGGCAGCTTGTCAGGTAGGGTATTTAATGGATAATTGTGAAGTGCATTACGGTTTAAAACAGTTAGTAACACTGTTACAAGCTAAAGCAGACTCAGAAGCTAGTTATTTTAATAGTTTTATTAGCATTATAGCGGGAGGGATCAGCAGCCTCTACCATACTGGCTCTAGTGCCTATCGTGACTCCGATGCTACTACTACAGTGAGTACAGGTTTTTACCCCGGTGCTACCTGTCAGATTTATCCTACAGTTTTTCAAGTCACCACTGAATTAACACCTACACGCATGACGGCTGCATGGGCTTATTTCAGTGCTCATGCCAGCAATTGGAGTACTTGGCCTAATAATGGTACAGGTTTAAATAATACCCCAGATGTTTATCCTTGGGCAGTCATCGCATACGGTACAGGTAAAACTACTAATACCAGTCTGAAGACTCAAGGTACTCAATTAGTACGTAAGATCGAATCTAATTTTGCTTTAACTAATCAACGACCTTATATCACTATCAATGAATTAGGCTTTTATTTAGCCTCTCTATTAGCATTAAATTTAGTCTAACTTTTAGAATCAAGTACTAGGCTAGTCGCGATCTCTTTTTTAGAGATCGCCTTTGCAGGATACTCTCAACAAAGTTTCGTACAGCATCACTTCATAACCAAATGATTTTAATAAAAATATATTAAAACCTAATCTCATGTACTCAGCTCAATTTTAACAGGGACTAGAGACAATATGTTCTTTTTCCATCGTTTGAATACGAGCAATAGTTCGAGTGGTGGATACGCCATCTTTAAAACTTAGTACGACCACCTCGCCGCCGTTGTCCCATACGCAGCGATTGCCGGGGATTTTTTGCGGGTCATTATCGCCGCCTTTCACTAAGTAGTCCGGTTTTACCGCACAAATCAGGCGCTCCGGGGTACCCTCACTAAACGATACCACCCAATCGACCGCCCCCAGCGCTGCTAATACCGTCATACGGTTTTCCATAGTATTCACAGGGCGCGTAGAGCCTTTGAGTTTTCGCACCGATTCATCCGTATTCACAGCAACAATCAAACGGTCACCTAACTGTTTCGCCTCGTTTAAATAGGTCACATGTCCTGCATGTAACAAATCAAAACAGCCATTAGTCAAAACAATCGTTTCACCATGTAAACGAGCTTGCTGAATAGCGGCTAAAAGCTCGTCCTCTGACACAATGCCTTTGCGCGGAGCAGGATGCGCATTTAAGGCTTTATGCAACTCTGCCACTGTGACCGTAGCTGTACCTACTTTTGCCACCACAATGCCGGCGGCTAAATTGGCAAGCGCCATCGATTGATCAATCGGCAAACCCGTTGCCATCGCCGCCGCTAGTACTGCTACGACGGTATCTCCTGCCCCTGTCACATCAAACACTTCACGAGCACGAGTGGGGAGATTGACGGGAGCCTCCTTACCACTGAGTAAGGTCATGCCCTGTTCACTGCGAGTGATGAGCAAATTATCGAGTGAACAACGGTGCATTAATGCTCGACCTTTTTGAATCAGATCGTCTTCATTACTCCAACTCCCCACGGCTGCCCCAAACTCACTTAAGTTCGGGGTAATGACGGTTGCCCCTTGGTAATCCATGAATTCAGCGCTTTTAGGATCAACGACTACGGGTTTACCCGCTGCTTTGGCGATTTGAATTAATTCCAGCGCGCGCTCCAAAGTACCCTTGCGATAATCCGAGATAATAATGACATCATGCTCAGCTACTAATGTGCCAAATTGATCCAGTAGTTGGCTGTGATCTTGCCCCATAAAACCTTGCTCAAAATCGAGGCGGAGTAATTGCTGATTGCGGCTCAGTACTCGTAACTTAGTAATGGTTGGTAATTTGGCGAGTTTAATAAACTGAGTACTAACCCCTTTATCCGCCAATAAGCGCTCTAACGAACTTCCTGTTTCGTCTTGACCAATATAGCCCATTAACGTGGCTTTCCCGCCTAAGGTGGCAATATTCAAAGCCACATTGGCGGCTCCACCCGGACGCTCTTCACTCGATTGCACATGCACGACAGGAACAGGAGCTTCGGGAGAAATGCGTGATGTACCCCCCGACCAATAGCGATCTAGCATACAATCACCAATGACCAATACTCGAGCGCGTTCAAAAGCAGGAATAGATAAGCTCATAAATCAAACTCTTATGTAATTATTGTTAGCAACAGCATATTGAAATAATGATTTAGCTTATCATGCTCACGAGCGCGGCTACTAGTAACACTCTGATGCTCGTTTGCTGTGCAAAGTACTTTATCTAAAAACCCATAACATTCAGCTTCCGCACCAAAAAGCATCTATTTAAGCACTAAAAATGAGCGTTAAATTATAAATCGCACTACAGAAGGGCGAAAATTTATAGGTTTTAGAGTACTTTTAGATTTTTCTGAATATCCTCTCAAAAGAGTCGACTCTAGTACTAGTCAATACTATAAATCTCACTATGATTGGCGCTAATTTCATAAGTGCTACTAAGAGGTTACGCTGATGGAGCAACAGCTAATACCCGCACTCGATACATTATTTGTATTAATCGGTGCGGTCATGGTACTGGCTATGCATGCGGGCTTTGCGTTTTTAGAAGTGGGTACGGTTCGCCACAAAAACCAAGTCAATGCTTTAGTTAAGATTATTGTCGATTTTGCTATCTCCACGGTGGCGTATTTCTTTGTTGGTTATTATGTGGCGTATCAGATTGGATTCTTCCATGATGCGACGACACTCGCGCAACAAAATGGTTTTGCTTTAGTTAAATTCTTCTTCTTATTAACTTTTGCTGCGGCAATTCCGGCGATTATTTCCGGTGGCATTGCGGAACGTGCCAAGTTTTATCCACAATTGATAGCGACTTTTGTGATTGTGGCGTTGGTATATCCGTTCTTTGAAGGCATTACGTGGAATAAAGCTTATGGCATTCAAGACTGGCTAACCGCAACTTTTGGCTATCCTTTCCGTGATTTTGCGGGGTCTGTGGTAGTTCATGCTATGGGAGGCTGGATTGCGTTGGGAGCTGTGGTGATGCTAGGGGCACGGTATGGTCGTTATAATAAACACGGTCAACCTATGTCGGCTCATCCGCCCTCCAGTATTCCATTTCTAGCATTAGGTTCTTGGACTCTCGCCGTCGGTTGGTTTGGCTTTAATGTGATGTCTGCTCAGGCAGTACAAGGTATTAGTGGGCTGGTGGCGATTAACTCCTTAATGGCTATGGTGGGGGGTATTTTAGCCGCTTTAATCGCAGGTAAAAATGACCCCGGCTTCGTACACAATGGTCCCTTAGCGGGATTGGTAGCTGTCTGTGCTGGCTCGGATATTATGCATCCGCTAGGCGCTTTAGTGGTAGGTTCAGTAGCAGGGGCATTGTTTGTGATTACCTTTACCATGGCTCAAAACAAATGGCGCATTGACGATGTTCTAGGGGTGTGGCCTTTACATGGTTTATGTGGTGCTTGGGGTGGCATTGCTGCAGGTATTTTCGGCTCTACCGCTTTAGGGGGTAAAGGCGAAGTAAGCTTTATGTCACAACTCATCGGTACGGGTTTGGGTATTGTGATTGCACTGACGGCAGGCTTTGTTATTTACGGTGCTCTAAAGAAAACCATCGGTATTCGTCTCACTCAAGAGGAAGAATACAACGGTGCTGATTTAAGTATTCATAAAATCAAAGCTAATCCTGAAGTTTAATTTCATTAAATTAAGGGCGAATGTTGGTTCGCCCTTAATAGCCTGCCTAACCGATCACCACAGGTTGTCCGGTATTCTCTCTTACACTAAACCACAACTCCCCATTGGGATTCACCCTGCGACTTTTGCCTTCTAAAGCTTGAATCGGTACATGGGTAATACGCCCATTCCAGTCACCTAATAACATCCCCCCTTTACCTGCCATAGCGGCATGAACCGCCGCACGAGCTAATTGATCGCAATATAACTGATCAGAAGCAGTCGGGGGTGCAGAGCGAATCAAATAGCTAGGCTCAATGTATTTAATGCCAATATCGAGTGCATGCCCTTTAAAGTACTCGGTAATCTGCTGTTTTAGATAAGTCCCAATATCACCTAACTTGGCATTTCCTGAGGCATCCTTACCTTCACCTGGGACTAAGTCTTGACCTGCCCCCTCAGCTACCACAATCACGGCGTGATGTCTTTCATGTAAGCGCTTTTCGATTAAAGCTAGCAAACCATTTTCACCTTGTAAGGCAAACGGTACTTCAGGAATCAAACAAATATTGGCATTGCCTGACGCTACACAAGCAGTTGCGGTAATAAATCCTGCATGACGCCCCATCAGTTTGACGAGACCAATCCCATTTTGCATACCCTTGGCTTCAATTTCTGCCACATTAATAGCTTTCACCGCTTCAGCAACTGCAGTATCAAAACCAAATGATCGCCGCACCCAAGGAATATCATTATCAATAGTTTTAGGAATACCGATCACACTAATCTTTAAATCACGGCGGCGAATCTCGTCCCATAGTGCTTTAGCCCCCCGCATAGTGCCATCACCTCCGATGGCAAATAGCATATTAATCCCGCGTTTGACTAAGTTATCGACTAGCTCAGTCGTGGGAGGTGTACCTCTAGAAGAACCTAGCAACGTTCCTCCTACACTTTTTAGGCTGGATACTAAATCAGGAGTAAGTACCATTGGTTCAGTCGCTTGGTTACCTAAACCCTGATAGCCGTAACGTATCCCCTCAATCTGCCGACAACCATACAAATGCCAAAGCTGCATCACCAGACCACGAATCACTGCATTCAGCCCCGGACATAACCCCCCACAAGTAACAATAGCGGCTTTAACCTCAGACGGATTAAAAAATAACAGCTCACGAGGCCCTGCTAGTTCTAGGGTAGACTGGCGGTTAAGTGGCAAACCCAGCTCACTGCTATTAAGCTCTGGATGCACTAAAAGGCGCTCTTGATCACTGCGAAAATGGATAGAGCCTTGCCCTGTTAAAGGATTGGGTAAGGTACAAGGTGCAAACTGATCAATCGCTAAGTCTTGCATACAGACTCCTTATGATTTTTGAATTGGACACTACTATGACACTATCAGCATCCGTCGTGAATGGAATAGAGCAGTATCAAGGCTTAATTGTCTGGGTTGGCATCGGTTCAGCCTTATTATTTTTGATTTCACTGTTACTGTTACCGTGGCTAATCAAACGTATTCCCGCTGACTACTTTACCCGTCCTACCCCAGAAGGCTGGGCTTTATTAGCACGACCTCAAACGATGATTCGTAATCTTATTGGTACACTGATTGTGATTGCAGGAGTGATTATGTTAGTGATGCCGGGGCAAGGGATATTAACGATTCTAATTGGGGTTGCTATTATGCAATTTCCTGGCAAACGCGCTTTAGAGCGTTGGCTATTATTGCGTCCCGGAGTACTCAGTACTATAAATTGGATACGCGCCAAAACCCATGAACCGCCCCTAAAGTTGTAACCATAAAGGATGAGTATGCGTATTCCGCGCTTTTACTGCCCCATTGATCTTACTGTAGCTAGTACTTTGGAGTTACCTGAGGCAACCTTTCATCATGCTATTCAAGTACTACGCTTAACCGTCGGTGAGAGTTTAATAGTCTTCAATGGGCAAGAAGCCTGTGAGTACTTAGCCATTATTGACAGTGTGGCACGTCGCACCGCCACTATTACTATTCAAGAAAAAATCGCCGCTCGCCGTGAATCACCTTTTCCGCTTACTCTAGCCTTAGCCATTATTAAGCCTGATAAAATGGATTTTGCTCTACAAAAAGCCGTGGAGTTAGGCGTTTCAGCTATTCAACCCTTACTAACTGAGCGCTCAGTTATTCGGGTGTTAAAAGATAAACAAGATAAAAAATTACAGCATTGGGAAGGTATTTTAATCGCTGCCTGTGAACAATCAGGACGCACCCAAGTCCCTAAACTATTGACACCCTTAAACTTAATAGAGTACTTAGCCCAACCGAGCGCATTGCAACGGATTATCTTATCGCCCACCGCCTCACAACCGCTAGGCAAACAAACTAAACCACAAGGCATTGAAGTACTGATTGGTCCTGAAGGTGGGTTTACGGATGAAGAAGTTGAGCTCTGTTTGCAACATCAAGTAACGTCTGCGAGTTTAGGCTCAAGAATTTTACGGGCTGAAACCGCTTGCATCAGCGCTTTGACTTTAATTCAGTATCAATATGGCGATTTAGCCTAAATGAATCATGAGTACTTTAATTATAAAGTACTCGTAATTAAACATTATTTTTTAGCTTCATCGGCTAATGCATCATGAGCCTGTTGCATATAATCTTGTTGCGATAAAGTAGGTAGTAAACGAATATCCCACGAGCGCACAGTACGATTAAAACTTAACTCATCCACTGAGTTAGCTTCTACCGTCCAACTATCAATAATATCCGTTGCTTGAAACACTAATAACGGTGCGCTCAATAATAATGCCAAACCTAAAGCCGCTTTTTTACTAATATTATAAATTCGATAAATAAAGAAAAATAACAATACAGGAAGAACTACGAATTTATTCACCAGTAATAAAATATCTCTAGGCCAATCGGAAGTCAAAAAGTAACTCCACCAATGACCTATCTCATATAACACATGAGGGGCTAAAACAAAAAGTGATGCTATAGCAATAGAGGGGCCTACTTCCCAGCGATTTACGACTAATCGACTAATCCCTAAAGCCAACAGAGCAAACGCTAATAAAAACCAAATCGAGGGAATAACTTTACTAATGTAAGCATTCATGGAATTAGCATACTCAGTATTAAAGTAGTTTTCTAATAAAACGACTAATACTGTCAGTAGTACTAAAGTACTAACTCCCCAAGGCCGACAGAAAACGGCAAACAGCCCTCGACAAGCGCTAATAATAGTACGCTCAATCGGTACTTCAGAATTAAGTACTCGTAAGGATCGGGTAGCAATATTTAATTGACTGGGTATTGATAGAGGTAAAGTTTGTTGGTTATAAACCATTTTTCCATTAATCTGAGAACCATTTTCAGTTGAAAGATTTTGTACTACAAACCCATCAGCTTCTTTATTAATAACTAAATGATGCGCTGATACTGATGGATCAGAAATAATAATATCATTATCAAAGGCTCGACCAATCGTTACTGGAAAATCACTCAAAGTATGATATTGATTTAAGGAGCGATCTTGAACCTCTAGAATTAATTTTTCCATTCAAAAGCTCCTAGTAAGGCATTAACCACTTTCAAGCTTGATTCAAATTCAGCGCCCACAATATCAATATTAAATACAAAGCCTTGGTTTTTTTCGCCCACTAATACACCATTAATAATCATATCACTCAAACCTTCATATTCACGATATTTACGACGGCAAATAGTCATTTTTATTGGCTTGCCTGATACTTCAATGAAATTAGTAAAGCATTTAAAAGGGGTCACATCTTTAGTTGTAAGCTTTGCATTCAGTGGCTCAACTCCATTTTTACTTTCATAAAGTCTATAAAAATGTGTAGGCCATAGTAAATCACCTTCATACCAATCGTATTGGTATTGAAACCGTCCTACTTCCACACCATCTTTCAAATAAATGCTGCGCTCATTAGAGCACTGCGTAAAATAGTTAAGAATTAAACTATCACTATCCGTAGTTTCACTAGCATCCCAACATTTTACCGATGAACTAATTTCAGTGGGTACTTTAAAGCGTCCAATCTTACTGTAACCCCATTTGCTCTGTGTCTGATTGACTAGCAAACTATCCATATAGGACTTCATGCTGTCAGTCAATTGATGAGCAATATAAATAGATAGCTCTTCAACAGGTTTGTAATTGCGTAACTTTAAACGATCTAAAATAACCCCTAAATGCTGTGCTGCTACTAAAAAACTGATCTGATTCCCTGAGGTTGCGACGTTAACTCCGACTACTTGACCTAACTCATCTAAAGTAGGCCCCCCGCTCATTCCTGCATTTAAGCTACCGGAAAATAAAATATTATGATCGGCACTGTATTCAAGTACTCCGTTATTCGTACCCGGAATAATTGAAAAGCCTAAATCTAATGGATTACCTACTGAATAAAGAGCGGAGCCTTTTTTAGGAACTTGACCTAATGGTAAAGGCTTACCTAATGGTTCAGCTGACTTTAATACCGCCAGATCATGTACAACATCAACATCTAATAAAACTAACTGCCCACTCGCACCATTAGTGGCTAAATAGTCGAGGGTATAATTAGCCATATCATTCACATAGCTGCTAACCACATGATAATTAGTAGCAATAATATCATCACGCCCCACCACAAAGCCGGAGCCAATCGTAATTTTTTTACCGGTTTGTTTATTAATCACACGGACTTGGTAAATAGATTGCTCTACATCAGCATATAAGCTAGCGGTAGTACTCGCTTGTGTAATAGGTATTTTAAATAATAGTAATAAGGTCAATAAACCTAGCAATGGATTATTAAAAACCCATTGTAATAATGCTTTCATATTAGCTTAGTCGCAGTTAAATGGCTCAGACCATTAAGCCCCTATCTTAATGGTATAAAGCACCTAAACTGTTTTATTTAGGTGCTTAGTACTTTATTTCAATGCTGCAAAGGCTTTTGCCGCAGCTTGAATAGTTTGTTGAATATCAGCATCGGTATGAGCCGTGGAGACAAAACCAGCCTCATACGCAGAAGGAGCTAAATAAACACCATTATCCAACATTAAATGGAAAAACTGATTAAAACGAGCGGTATCACACTGAGTGGCTTGAGCATAAGTATCAATACGCGGTTGATGAGTGAAGTAAATCCCAAACATTCCCCCCACATTCACCACAGTAAATGGAATACCTGCTTTATCAGCCTCAGCCTTTAATCCCCTCACTAATTGCATACAAACTTCATTGATGCGCTCATAAAAGCCTGCACGAGAAATAATTTTCATCATGGTAAGTCCTGCACTCATAGCAATAGGATTACCCGATAAAGTACCCGCTTGATAGACCGCACCTAAGGGCGACAAGCACGCCATAATGTCTTTACGACCACCAAAAGCCCCCACCGGCATCCCACCACCAATGATTTTCCCTAAGGTGGTCAAATCTGGTTTAATACCATAATGCGCTTGTGCTCCGCCTAAAGCCACTCGAAATCCTGTCATGACCTCATCGAAAATCAGTACAGCACCCGATTGGTCACAGACTTCACGCAAGGTTTCTAAAAAGCCAGCAACGGGTGGAATGCAATTCATATTGCCTGCTACAGGCTCTACAATCACACAAGCAATTTCATGACCCCGCGCCGCAAATACTTCTCGAACTTGATCGCTATTATTAAAATCGAGGGTCAGGGTAAATTGAGCTAACTCAGGCGGAACACCGGGTGAGCTAGGTTGCCCAAAAGTCAACGCCCCCGAACCCGCTTTTACTAATAAAGAATCACTATGACCGTGGTAGCAACCCTCAAACTTTACAATCACTTGGCGCCCAGTGAAACCTCGTGCTAAACGGATCGCCGACATGGTAGCCTCAGTACCAGAACTCACCATCCGCACCATTTCAATGGAGGGAATGAGTTGGCAAATGACCTCTGCCATTTCGCCCTCTAGTGCCGTAGGCGCACCATAACTTAAACCTTTCAACGCAGCTTCACGTACCGCCTCAATCACCTCAGGATGAGCATGCCCCGCAATCATAGGCCCCCATGAGCCAATATAATCAATGTAACGATTACCATCGACATCAAATAAGTAAGCCCCTTCAGCGCGATCAATAAAGCGAGGGGTTCCGCCCACGCTGCGAAAGGCTCGCACCGGTGAGTTGACGCCACCAGGAATAAATTGCTGGGCTTGTTGAAATAAGCATTCGGATCGGGTCATGCTAACCTACCTCTATAACATCAGAAAAAACTACAGCATCTTAACATTCATTAATTGCTATTAGCTGCTCAACATGGGAGTTAGCGTGGATTAGTAGGTAACCAATATAAACGATTCGGAATACGATAACCCTGTCCAATAGCTCTACCTGCTTCTAATGAACCCCAAGTGTAAGCTTGAGCAGTCATCAGTGCTTTCATCAAATCAGCACCCTTTGCCAATTGTGCTGCACAAGCCGCCGTCAAAGTACAGCCAGAGCCACTATAATGGTGTGGTAAACGCTCCCATGACCATACTTTAATTAGTTCACCCTCCTGATATAAGGTATTTTCTAATTGTTCGGTAGGGGCATTCGTTCCGGTCACTAATATCGCTTTGCAACCATAGGGTAATAACGCCTTCGCTTGGTCTTGGGCAGAACCTTCTGGTAATTGAGCCAAACGAGCCAGCTCGTGATTATTTAAAGTTAACAGGGTTACTAAAGGTAATAATTCTGTACGCAGTGCTTGCTCAACTTCGGTATTGCCTTGTCGACCAATCCCAATACTCAGCGAAGGATCTAAAACGATAGGAATATTTTGAGGCGCTTCACGAATTAAAGTACGTACTGCTTTGACTGCCTCAACCGTATGTAATAAACCAATTTTAATCGCAGCAATGGCCATATCAGGAAGTAAAGCTTCAGCCTGCTGTAAAATTAAATAATCGGGTAATGGTTCAACACGATAGACATCATGGGTATCTTGCACCGTAATACAGGTGATGACTGAGGCGGCATGACAACCTTGGCTACCAATCGCTTCAATATCGGCTGATACACCTGCTCCCCCAACTGGGTCATGTCCAGAGATAGCCATTACGACTGGGGTAGTCATCGTTTTGTCCTCTTTAGCAATATTTGCCTTACAACCAATAGCTCTTTATTATGCTGCATCGCACCATGAGACGCAATTAGACTATGTCACGCAAAATATCTCTAACCGAATTTATTATCCTTATTGCGCTGTTAACTTCATTACCTGCATTAGCCATTGATGCCATGTTGCCTGCATTCAAGCAAATGAGTCTAGATTTAAATATGGCTAACCCTAATAGTATTCAGCTCATTATTCCCATACTTTTTTTAGGATTAAGTATTGGGCAATTAATATTTGGTCCTTTATCCGACAGTTTAGGTCGCAAACCTTTAATTTATTTAGGGCTGGGTATTTTTATGCTGGGCAGTGCTATTTCACTGTTTTCGACTAATTTTACCGCCATGTTAGTTGGTCGATTTTTACAAGGCTTAGGGGCAGCCGCTCCACGTATCATTAGTACAGCCGTAGTACGCGACCTCTACTCAGGTCGTGAAATGGCGAAAATCATGTCCTTTACGATGATGGTATTCATTTTAGTACCTGCCATCGCACCACTAATGGGACAAGGCGTGCTGTTATTTGCCAGTTGGCATGCCATTTTTATCTCTTTCTTAGTGATTGCTTTGATTATCACTATTTGGTTTGGCTTACGCTTAGATGAAACGTTAAAACCTGAAAATCGCCGCGCGTTTTCTGTTACTAATTTAGTAGCAGCTGCAAAGGAAGTACTCACTAATAAAGTTACTATGGGCTATACGGTTGGGAGTGGTCTTATATTTGGTGCTTTTATGGGGTATTTAACCTCATCGCCACAAATCCTTCAGCAACAATATGGTTTAGGTGATCAATTTCCCTTTTACTTTGGTGCACTGGCTATTTCATTAGGCGCGGCTTCGTTTTTAAATGCTAAATTAGTCATGCGCTATGGTATGAAACTATTATCGACCATTGCGATTCGTACTTTTACAGGGTTGGCGTTAGTATTTTTGATTATTGCCTATTTACAAAATGGTCAGCCTCCGCTTTGGCAACTCATGACTTACTTACTACTGAGCTTTTTTACAGTCGGGTTACTGTTTGGTAATTTAAATGCTTTGGCAATGGAGCCTTTAGGTCATATTGCTGGGATTGGCGCTTCGATTATTGGTTCAGCCTCATCATTATTTGCTATTCCCTTGGGTACTCTGATTGGACAAAGCTACAATGGTACTATTATTCCTATGACCATTGGGTTTTGTGTACTGGGATGTTTGACTGCTTTATCGTTAAAATGGGCTAGAAACCAAACCGTTAAAGTGTAAAAACACTCATAAAAAAGCCCTAACTAATAACTAGATAGGGCTTTTAGAATCTACTAATGAAGTACTATGACTCCGTACTTAAATGAGTCTCTCATAAGTACTCCATTATTTCATTGTTACCAACTCTTCCGCACTCACGGGATGAATAGCAATCGTATCGTCAAAGTCTTTTTTGGTAGCGCCCATGCGAATGGCTACGGCAAAACCTTGCATCATCTCATCCACGCCTAAACCAATGGCATGACAACCCACGATTTTTTCTTCCTCACCTACAACCACTAACTTCATAGCAGTTTTCACTTTTTGTGTCGTGAAGGCATAGTACATGGGAGTAAATTCAGTGCTGTACACTTTTACCGCATCACCATATTTTTCTCGGGCAGCGGCTTCGGATAAACCAATCGTACCAATCGGAGGATGAGTAAACATCACGGTTGGGATTAAGCTGTAATCGACCTTGCGATCTTTCATTCCACCAAATAACCGATCGCCTAAACGCCGTCCCGCTGCAATAGCCACTGGTGTAAGCTGCACACCCCGCATATTAATAATGTCGCCAATCGCATAAATACCCTGAACATTAGTTTCTTGGTATTCGGTGACATCAATTAAACCATTAGACGCCGTTTTAACACCTGCTTTATCTAAAGCTAGAGTATCCGTATTAGGCACTCGACCAATTGCCCAAAGTACTTGGTCTAAGCCCTCTAGTTTTGTGCCATTTTGATAATGAACAGTAATCATTTTACCTACTTTTTCTAGGCTTTTTATTTTGTCATTATCATTGAAAATAATACCGTCTAGTTCCATTTGCTTACGCAAAGTACTTTGCATTAGGGTGTCAAAGCCAATCAGCACCGGAAAACCTTGATGCAGCATATGGGTTTCAGAGCCCAGACCATTCAGAACGCCTGCTAGCTCCAACGCGATATAGCCACCCCCGACGACCGCTACTTTTCTAGGTTGTTTTTCTAGCTCAAAAAAACCATCGGACGTGATGCCTAATTCAGCACCCTCAATATCTTTAGGAAAAATAGGGCGACTACCCGTAGAAATAACAATGTGATCAGCTGTGTAGGTTTCACCTTTCACTTCTAAGGTATGAGCGTCAATAAACTTAGCCGCACCTGTAATCATTTCAATGCCATTCTCGGCTAAGAAACTATTTTCATACCAATCCGTAATGCCACCGATCAAGTTTTCACGTTTCATGACGAGCTTTGTCCAATCAAAGCCATCAACCTTTACATTAAAACCATAATCTTTAGCATGGTGTAAACCATGAGCAAGACTGGCACCGAACCACATCACTTTTTTCGGTACGCAACCCCGATTGACGCAAGTCCCACCCACATCACCGGATTCGACTACTGCACATTTAGCGCCGTGTAATGCTGCTTTTTCTACTACAGATAAACCGCCGCTACCCGCACCAATAGCAATTAAATCGAAATGCTTACTCATGCTGTACTCCTAATTCTTATTTAAAAGTACTCGCTATTCACGAGTACTTTTATGTTTTACTGACTTAAATTATGCGTTAGCTTTTAACCATGCTTCTAATTTGTCAGAACCACCAATGTGCTCGCCATTAATGAACACTTGTGGAACCATGTCTGCACCGGCTACAGCACGTAAAGTCACATTGCGATAATCTTTGTTGAGTACTAACTCATCAAACGCAATACCTTTTTCTTTTAATAAGCCTTTTGCTTTAGCACAGAAAGGGCAACCAGGACGGGTGAATACGGTGACATCTAATGGTTTTTTTGCATTAGGTGCAATGTAATTCAACATGGTGTCGGCATCAGATACTTCAAAGGGGTCGCCTTCTTTTTCTGGCTCGATGAACATTTTGGTAACAACACCGTCTTTCACCAGCATAGAATAACGCCATGAGCGTTTGCCAAAACCGAGGTTGTCTTTGTCAACGAGCAAGCCCATACCTTCAGTGAACTCACCATTACCATCAGGAATGAAAGTGATTTGGTCAGCTTCTTGAGCATCTTTCCACTCATTCATTACGAAAGTGTCATTGACAGACATACAGATAATTTCGTCAACACCGTTCGCTTTTAAAGCACCTGCTAATTGATTGTAACGGGGTACGTGAGTAGAAGAACAAGTCGGTGTAAACGCACCAGGTAAAGAGAATACAACTACCGTTTTACCCTTGAATAAGTCATCAGTAGTCACATCGACCCACTCAGCGTTTTGACGAGTGTGGAATGTAACATTAGGAACGCGTTGACCTTCTTTGTTTGGTAGCATAACTATTGATCCTTTACTGAGTTAATAAATAAAAATGACTGTTAGGCCAGCACTAAAGTACTGGCTAAAAATATAATCATCTCTTCGTAATCCTATACGTAGGTACTAGAGAGTTTTAATAGGCTTACTTTTATTGCGCTTAGTAGTGATTGAGCAGTATTTTGCTTAAGCCTATACCTGTTCACACTACTACCGCTGAAATATTAACCTAATCCATTAATCCGTGCAGTATACCCTTAGCACTAATTTATTAAAAATAGATTATTTACATAAAAACAATCTATTAAATAGATAATAAGGATAAGTACTTAACCTTACCAATACTAAATTCTTATCACTGGCAGTCACTAATCAGAAGTTAATACTTCATTTATTTTTTATAAAAATCATGTAATTAAATGAACATTGACTAACGTAATTTGCCTTACTGGAGATTATTTAGAATAAATTCTAATTATTTAAAAAACGGCTTGTCGGTCTTCTACAAGAGTTTATCGCTTTAGCTCTATACGCATGAAAGTACTAGTTAAATACTAGCTATACCCCTTTGATAAACATCATTGAAAGGAATCAATATCATGACTATTGGATTATTATCCGCTCTATTTGGCGGTGGCAGAAGCTCTAGCTCTAACTCTTCTAATACCACTTATGACGCCTCTTTGATTTCAGCATTAAATCAAGCTAATCAATACGGTGCTGCTCTTAGTCAAAATGCTAATGCGTTAGCATCACAAAATAACCAGTTAGCTAATCTGCTGACCCAACTAATTTCTACATTAAGTACGGCTAATGCCAATACTAATACTGGTAGTAACCTCTATTTAGTAGGTGGTAACGGCTTTGGTGGATGGGGCAACGGCAACGGCTTTGGCGGCTGGGGCGGTGGCAATATGGGCGGTTGGGGCACGCCTTGGGTCAACAGTGGAGCCATGCCTTGGGTAGGTAACTGGAGCAGCCCTAATAATGGCTGGGGTAATTGGACTGTAAAAGCTTAATTTCCCACTCTATTTCTCTGACTCACTACCCGCACCTCCCCCCCACTTTATGCCGTAGCAGTACACGCTACGGCATAATTGTTTATCACCCTCTAGTTATATTAGATAAACCCACCACAATTTATTGCAAGTTAAATTATTTTAATGTGCAAATTCATTTTTTAGTACTTTTTATTTCACACTAATTAATCCCTCTTCTCTAAATTTATTAGTAAAATATTTTTTGATAGCTTAAAGAGTTATGCTATTTTAATGGTACAGTTTGCTTATTCAATACTATTAATTAATTATTCATTATTTTTATCATAATACCCCTAATCAATAACTGAGATACCACAGCTTATCGGGGTTCTATTCGGGGTTATCGCACTGTCGCTATACGATTGATTGTCTGGAATTGAATACTAAATACGTCCCGAATCATTGAAAGGAATCAATACCATGACTTTTTTGGATTTAGCCGCTCTTCGGTCATCTTCTGCCAATAATAATACTGCTTCAACAGCTTATAACGCAGCATTATTAGCCCTTGATCAAGCCAATCAATACGGTGCCGCATTAAACCAAAGTACTAGCGCACTGACAGCACAAAACAATCAATTAGCTAATCTCGTTTCTCAACTAATCAACACATTATCGACTGCAAACAATACGCCTAATACTGGCAATAATTTGTACTTAGTGGGTAATAACGGTTGGGGTTCTGGCTTTGGTGGTTGGGGTACTCCATGGACTGGCGGTTGGAGCACTCCGTGGACTAACAACTGGAATGGTTGGAATATAGCTCCCACTAATAACTGGAATTGGCCTGTAGGTAATGCCGTATTTGCCTAAACGTTATTAAACTCATGTCATGTCTAATCTGGCATGACATGATTAACTCACTGTTAGGAATGGGGGGAGCTTCAGCATAACAGTAAGCCAATTTAACCCTGATCATAAGTACTTTCATATAGTTAAAGTGCACTAGAACAAACCTATCAAAGCTCAAGCCCCTTCTCTACAGACTAAGCATTTCGAGATTTAATCATGTCAAATATACAAAGTTACTCCAACACTAATCCATCAGGCTCGACTAGTTCAGTCACCAATGGTGGTCTATTAGGCTCATTATTCAACGGCTCACTGTTAGGTGGCGGATCAGGCTCTGGATTACTGGGTAGTTTATTTAGCCCTATTACTGACCTCACAGGTCTTGCAGGTCGTCAACTGAGTGGGGTGATTGGCAATGACTATAACGCTGGTGCAGCCTTTACTAACTTAAGAAACTCAGGCAACTTATTCGGCGGTTTAGCCAATACCGTTTTAGATGGCTTTGGTAGTGGCAATAATCAAAACTATGGCTTGTCTTTGGATAATGGTTTTCTTTCGGGTAATGGCATGTTGTCTGGGAGTGGAGTTTTGGGCACTCTAGTCACTCTATTTAACGGTCGTGGTAATAATACCTCCATAGCCCCCACTACATACGCTCCTACAAATACTATGCCTAGCTTCGCGCCTACCACTACTTTTGGTTGGAATGATATGTCAGGGTGGGGATACAGCCCTCTAGCTCTTCCCATTTCTAACTACGGTGTACAGTGGGCAGGTAATCCCTATGCAATAAATGGGTTTAGCAGCTGGAGCCCCGCCCCTATAGCAATGCCACTCCCTACTATGATGCCTAGTTGGAGTACTACAGGTGTATGGGATTTTGGTTTACCAACTAATCCTGTAGTTGCTAACACAACTGCTTAGTTTATTAGAGTGAATTATGTATATAGTAATACAAATGGTAAAAGTACTATTTGTATTACTGATTTACCAATTAAAATCAAGAGAACATTAACAAATAAAAACAATTACTTAATCCACAAAACTCTCACTTAAAAAGCTCAGCAAAATCATCTTAAATTAAGTACTTTATATTCTGGGTCTATGATGTTTGAAAACCTGTTAAATAGGTACACTTCATCGGCAATCTAAACGGGATTATCTTTAGTCACATTGTTGCAGCTAAGCTCCATGCCCATACTCAAATATATGGAATACCTAGCAAGGATAGGCAAGCCTTACAGTGAGCATTGCTTAAATGGATAAAAATTCGCTCATCACAACATACGTATCCCTTGTCGCTTTTATACCTACCTAGTATTGCCATAGAAAATTTAAGTTAAGATTCAAGGTGATTGCTATGACATTCGGACTTTTAAGCTCGCTTTTTGGGGGCAACAAATCTACCTCTTCCTCGACCTCTTCTGCCACTAGTGCTGCTGCTAATGCGGCATTACAAAAAGCTAATCAACAAAATAGCTCTTTAGCTGCTAGCTTTCAGACATTAGCTCAACAAAATAATCAATTAGGCTCTCTAGTTAAGCAATTAGTAGGCACAATTTCTACACAACCTCGCCAAGCTCAAACCGATGTTGTTTTACTACCACAATTAAGTGGTTCTCGTTGGGGTGGCTGGGGTAGTTACCCTAATGCAGGTTCATGGGGTGCAAACTCTGGCTCACCAGCAGGTACTTGGGGTAGCTACCCCACTACTCGTCCTTGGGGTAATGTGTCACCTAACACGGGTACTACGCGTCCTTCAACGACTACACCCAATACAGGTACGACCACCCAACCCAATGGCTCTACCAGCAACCCAGCAACAAACCCTACTAACTTGCAAAACTATGTATTGCAGTTAATTCAATCTGGGGCTGATGCCAAAACGATTGCAGCAAATCTGTCACGGTTAGGATTAGACAATAATACCATTAATACTATTTTAAATAGTGTGAGTGCTTATTTACGCCCCTCTACTAACACACCTAGTACAACGACACCAACCCCAGCACCCGCACCAACGCCCGCACCGAGCAACACTGGTACTGGTTCTACATTGAATATCAATAATTTGCCAACACAACTACGTTCGTTGCTGACTCAACTAGTTCAATCAGGTGCAAGTCTAGATACTATTGCTAAAACATTGTCTCAAGCAGGTTTAAATACTAACGATGTGACCGCTATCATTAATATGTTGAAAACATCGATGGGTACACCTGCACCGAGTACTTCACCCGCACCTAGTGTTACTCCAACGCCAGCGCCTACTCCAGCACCGAGTACTTCACCAGCGCCTACTCCTAGCCCAACCGGTACTGGCACTACTCAAGTACCTGCCCAAATTACCAGTATGATTAATAACTTGGTTAATATGGGGATGAGTATTACAGACATTCGTACTACCTTAATCAATGGTGGACTGAAAGCTAGCGATGTCGATGCTATTTTAGCCGCTGTCACAGGTAATACAGGCTCTACAGGCTCCAGTCCTGCACCTACTGTTAGTCCTGCACCTACTGTTAGTCCTGCACCTGCTCCAACACCAGTACCTACTCCAGCGCCTAGTACTTCACCAGCTCCTACGCCAGCACCGAGTACTTCACCAGCCCCTACTCCTAGCCCAACAGGTACTGGCGCTACTCAAGTACCTGCCCAAATTACCAGTATGATTAATAACTTGGTTAATATGGGGATGAGTATTACAGACATTCGTACTACCTTAATCAATGGTGGACTGAAAGCTAGTGATGTCGATGCTATTTTAGCCGCTGTCACAGGTAATACAGGCTCTACAGGCTCCAGTCCTGCACCTACTGTTAGCCCTGCACCTGCTCCAACACCGGTACCTACTCCAGCACCGAGTACTTCACCTGCTCCTACTCCAGCACCTAGTACTTCACCAGCCCCTACTCCTAGCCCAACCGGTACTGGCACTACTCAAGTACCTGCCCAAATTACCAGTATGATTAATAACTTGGTTAATATGGGGATGAGTATTACAGACATTCGTACTACTTTAATTAATGGTGGACTCCAAGCTAGCGATGTCGATGCTATTTTAGCCGCTGTCACAGGTAATACAGGCTCTACCGGTACTACATCGACTGGTACAGGCTCTACCACGTCTTCAACTGGTACTAGCACTACTGGCACTACCAGTACTATCAATACCAGTTCAGGAGCAGTCAACGCTAATGATTTAGGTAATCAAATCATTCAAATGCTGAATTCTGGCATGTCTATGAATGATATCATGACTAAGCTTACTGCTTTAGGTATTAGTGCAGCAGACCTAACAGCATTAATGAATAGCTTAGTGAGCAGCCTTGGCTCTGGTAATGTTAGTGGCAATATGATTTTCAGTGGCTTAGCACAAGGCTCTAGCACCAATACTAGCTCGCAACAACAATCTACTACCGTTATTAGTGGTTCTTCTGTCCCTAGCACCAGCTCTAGTAGCAGTGGTTCTAGCACCTCTAGCACAGGCAGCGCATCGACTACTCCTACTGGAACAGTAACAGGTACTGGTAGTACGACTTCTAGTTCTTGGTCTACACCCAGTACATCAACTACCACACCAGTATCTAGCTCACCCGCGGCTACAGGTTCGTCAAGTACTAGTGCATCTACAGGAACTAGTACTAGCACTAGTGGCTCATCCTCTAGCAGTGGTTCACAAAATGCTCAATTAGTGTCTATGATTGCCAGCATGATGAATGTTGATGAAGCAACAGCAGGCACTTTATTGGGTGATCTGATGACGACTAATCCAGACCTTATTGCTAGCCTAACTAGCATGCTGTAATGGTTTTAACCTAACACAGACTATGATCCTCTAAGTGTTAGTATCCCGCTATTACTAAAATAATAGCGGGATTTCTTTTAAATATATTTGCTATTTTTCTTTAATGACTCAACATGCTAGCCTTCTGACTTGTTTTTATTGAGTACTTAACAGGCTATGCAAGCCATCCCACTAGCCCTTTATATTCATATTCCTTGGTGTATTCGCAAGTGTCCCTATTGTGACTTCAACTCTCACGCCGTACCCAATCAACTACCTGAAACGCATTACATTAATGCATTACTAGCTGATTTAGCTCAAGAGTTACCTAGTGTTTGGGGTAGACGTTTAGATAGTATTTTTATTGGTGGCGGTACACCTAGTTTATTTAGTCCGAATGCTTTAGAGCAATTACTGTCAGGTATTCGTGCTCTTATCCCCATGCGCCCCTCGATTGAGATCACTTTAGAAGCCAATCCGGGCACTTTTGAACAAGCTAAATTTAAGGAATATAGAGAGTTAGGTATTAATCGCTTATCAATAGGCATTCAAAGTTTTGACCCTATCCATCTCAAAGTACTGGGTCGAATCCATAATCAAGCAGAAGCCCTCAAAGCAGCTCATATTGCTCAGGCAGCAGGATTTGATAACTTTAATCTAGACCTTATGTTTGCCTTACCTAATCAAACATTAGAACAAGCGCTCGCCGATCTTCACCAAGCCATCGCATTACAACCTAGTCACTTATCGTGGTATCAATTAACCCTTGAGCCTAATACTCTCTTTCATAAATTCCCCCCAGAATTGCCTGATGATGATTTAAGTGCTGATATAGCTCAAGCCGGACAACTCGTACTCGCTCAAGCAGGGTTTGAGCAATATGAAGTATCCGCTTACGCGCAAGCCAGCAAGCAATGTCGCCATAATCGTAATTATTGGGAGTTTGGGGATTATCTAGGGATTGGAGCAGGAGCACATGGTAAGCTTTCGCAGCTCAATCAAAACGGGCAATTAGTGATTACTCGCTATCAAAAAGCCCGCCAGCCTGAGCTGTATATGCAAAGCACTCAAAGCCCTCCTCTACGCCACTCAATCACCGTATTAGAACCAGAGCATTTAGGTTTTGAGTTTATGCTGAATGCGTTACGACTCAAGCAGGGGTTTAAACGTAGTTTATTTACTGAACGAACGGGAGCCAGTGAAATACTTATTAGTGAAGTACTCAAACAAGCACAACAGCAACAGTTGCTGCACATTACTGAAGACTGGATTCAGCCCAGCGAGTGGGGTTGGCAGTTTTTAAATAATGCTATTGAGCTATTTTTGCCAACTGAACTACATAAATAAGACTAAGTACTCGACTCTTTAAACACTGAACCGAGTACTTGAATACTTAACCATTTAGCCCAAAAAATCCTCGTAGTGTTCGTCGACCAGAACGATTAGAAGCGATTTGGGTTTTTGGTGCTACTCGTGAGGCGACCTGAGTCACTCCCTCTAATAAGGCTACTGTTTCGTAATGATTGAGATGCTGGGCTAAGGCTTGAGCAGTAAACCCATCAGAGTTATAACGATTAGCTTCACTACCTTGTTGAATCAAATAGTGACTTACCTCATAAGCCCCAAACCGAGCAGCGTGATGCAAAGGTGTCCACCCCTTATTGGTGAGAGCATTCACATCTAACCCTAAACTCACTAGGTATTTCACCATCGGTAAACGATTAGAAGCTGCGGCAATATGCAAATAGGTAGTACCATTAGGCGCCGTTTTGGTGAAATCTCCCCCCGCTTCGTGTAAGAGTTGAGCTAATTGCACCCAACCTGATTTGGCAGCTAAATGCATAGGCGTCATTCCTGAAGGGTCATCTTTAAACTCAGGATCAGCGCCATTAGCTAATAACCATTTAGCTTGGTTCAGATTACCTTGGCGAATGGTATCCATAAGACGTTGACCGTATTGTGGATTTATCTGCACAGGAGCAGGTGCCGTTTCAGCTGCAACCTCCTCTACATAATCAACGGCTGCATTACTAACCGTACTATCAGCATAGCTCCCCTCACTATTGACTTGAGCAACACGCTCATAATCAGAATTAGCCGCTTGAGTATGAGTACTCCAAAATCCAGCCGTTGATAATACCAAACAAGCCAAAGAGCGTTGTAAGGTAGGATGAGGCATTGTAAAGCGTGTGAACGTCATATCTGTTACCCACACCTCAGTACACTATCCAGAGGTATTGAGGTGTATCAAAGGGTTATAGGAGGGTTAGTATTCCTGATTCACCCCCAATTAATATAATGAATTTAATCCTGCTTTAATTTATTAGCCAAATCCACACGATGGAGCGGCGAATTTTAAGTACTACCGTAACAAGACTTGCTTTCCCTACACCTGTTACAATACTTAGCTACTTAAAACTATCGCGCTTTGTATGATTATTAATCGCTATTTAGTTAAAGAAATTGCACAAAACTTTGCCGCTACCTTACTGATTTTAACTTTAATTATTGTGGGCAATACATTTGTACAACTTCTTTCCTCTGCCACGGCTGGTGAATTACCCATTGATTTGCTGAGTAGTTTGCTATGGTACGGCTCTTTGAAAAATGTGATTCGTTTAATGCCTGTCGCCCTACTCATCGGCATGATGTTGGCATTTGGGAGACTCACGGGTGATTCCGAGCTTATGGCTATGCGGGCGGCTGGAATGGGACCAAAACAATTTTATAAAGCCATTTATAGTTTTGTCCTGCCTCTCACTTTAGTGTTAGCTGCATTAGTTTTAGTCGTATCCCCTACTATTGAAAGTAAAAATGAAGAATTAAAACGTGAAATTCAACAACGCCCTGAAGCGGCGGGTATTCCGGCAGGTGAGTTTGTTAGCTCTGGTAGTAGTGACCGTAACTACACGATTCTGGCAGAGTCGTTGACCCAAGATAACACGGTGATGGAGCGTTTTTTTGTACGTTTACAAGATAAAACTAAGGAAACCATTATTTGGGCACGCTCTGCGATTTTATTTGTGGATACAATAAATAAAGAACGCTTTTTGGAAATTCACGATGGCTATCGTTATGAAAATGATCCCATCAAAGGCTTATCAGTAGTACGCTTTAGTGAACATGGCATTCGCATTCCTCTACGAAGCTTTGCCTCTACCAATAGTATCCAATCCACACCGACGTTAGAGTTGCTAGCTATTGGTGGGCCTGCGGCTCAAGCAGAATTACAATGGCGCTTATCTATTATCTTTTCAGCTCCTTTGATGGCTTTTCTAGCGTTCCCTATGAGCTATACCAAACCTCGCCAAGGTCGTTATGGCAAAGTGATGTGGGTCATTTTGATTTATCTAGTTTATGCGAACCTATTAGTAACCGTACGAGGTTTATTAGAGCGTGATGCGATGCCTGCAACTATTGGTATGTGGTGGATACATGGTTTGGTGATTATATTAAGTCTAATCTTATTAAAACGTTATTACGGGAGTCCACGCTAATGCTAATTTTAGAGCGTTATATTTGGAAAACCGTGGCATTAAGCATTTTAGGTACTTGGATCGCTTTAACTTTATTAGCTGCCTTTTTTGCTTTTTTGGGAGAGCTGGGGGATATTAATCCCAATACGGGTTATGGTACTGCACAAGCCTTGATTTACGTGGCCTATGGTATTCCCGCCACCTTATACGAGTTTTTCCCCACCGCTACTTTAATTGGTACTTTATTAGGGCTAGGTAGTTTAAGTACTACTAATGAATTAACCGCTATGCGTGCTGCTGGATTATCTATAGGGCAAATAGTAGGAGCTACGCTTAAATTAGGCTTAGTACTGGTGATAATTGCTATCGCATTAGGGGAATGGCTCACGCCAAAAGCTAATACTGCTGCGCAAAATTTTAAATCCGCTCAACTCAAACAAAATATTTCAATTAATGCTAAAGGAGTTTGGGTTAAGCAAGGTACTAATATGGTACGTATTAATCAGGTATGGTCTACCACTGAGTTAGAAGGTATTACTCGTTACTCTATTGATTTAATCAACGGTAAATTACATCACATTGAAACCATCGGAGTGGCTAAATATCAAAACAATCAATGGCAGTTTAATAATATTAACACTCAAACTTTGCAATCTACTACGGTTGAGTATACTCACACCAATCAGCGTCAAGTAACTGATTTTATAGAACCTGATACCTTAGCGATAGCCGCTATGCGTCCACAGCAATTAGCAGCCACAGAGTTAGCTGATTTTATTAAACATCAACAAGAAAATGAACTTAATAGCGCTCCTTATGAGTTAGCCTATTGGACACACTTTACGAGCCCATTAGCCACTTTAGTCATGATTCTACTCGCTGCACCCTTAGTATTTGGCTCACAACGCAGTGCTGGCACTGGACAACGCGTATTTATAGGCATTTTAATTGGCTTAGGATTTTACCTACTCAATCGCATTGCAGGTAGTAGCAGCCTTGTTTATGGTTTACCCCCTTTATTAGCGGCTACTACTCCTGTCATTGTTTTTTTACTACTAGGTTTATTACTTTTGCGACGAATACGGTAATAAAGGACGAGAATCTAATAATGTTCTTAAACCTGAAGTAATAACGTAATTCATATTTTTATTTACGTTACCTTGGTGGCTAATAATGGCATTCATTAAGGTATTTGTATCATTGCTAGGCCCTGAAAATACAACATTACCATTTAGATCATAATCAGCAATATTATAACCATTTAATTTAAAATTAAGATTAATTATTTGATTAGAAGGCTCTCTTAAAATTTGGTCTAAAATAATATTAACATCATTACCAGGACCACTGACTATAATACGCCCATCTTGAGTACCATCCCCTGCAGACATCAAACTTTTATTATCCTGAATAACTTGCGCCAAACTACCACCACTTAGTAGTGACCCCGGCTGAGTAAAATCTAGAGGTGTTATAGCGGAGGATAACCAAACAGGTGGCAAAGTCACAATTGCAGCGTGATTACGATGGCGTACGACTACGTAATAATAGCCAGCCGGCACCGGCGTAATACGCATAATTTTATTACCCGACATAGGATCAATAATATCACCATTACGCAATACTATGCCGGCACGATGAGAGACTAACGAAGCTTGTGCATCAGCTTTACGTAACTCTATTAATACCCAATCGACGGGAGCAGTTTCGTCAGTACGTTTGAGTAAACTAGGATCCATTACCTCCACTCCATCGTACATACTATTCACAATTGCACCATAAGGTTGCTCTAAGGGCAGCAATCCTAAACGCCGCAAATCATCCCGCATGAGTTTTGTATTAGGATCATAGGCACCTTGTAGTAGTACTTTAAACACGACTAAAGCGGTTGGTATTTCGTTAGGATCTCGAATACTGGGAATCCCATCACCGTCTAAATCCCCATCACCCTCCTGATCATTGGGTACTCCATCACCATCCAAATCAGAATCTAAATCGTCCTTAATACCATCTCCATCGAGATCACTTTCTACTTTAATCGTAATGTCTTGAGTTGTAATCGCACCATCACGATCTACCACTTTTACCACTACCTGATAAAAGTTATTTTTATCCGCATCTAAAGGATTAGCGTAGTCAGGAGCGGTTTTAAAGGTAATAACGCCTGTATCTGCATTAATATTAAATAAGGCTGCATCGGGCCCTGATAACGTGTAAGTCAGACCATTCGACTCGGCATCTTTGTCGTCAGTGGAGTAAACATCAACGACTACCCCCTCTTGAGAAGATAAATAATCTAAACTGTTAAAGACATTAATAACGGGCGCCAAATTACAGGCATCAATTTGCTTAGTAATACTGGTACCGTAATTAGACACTAATTGATTAGTCACAGGTTGCTTATTAGTATGACAAATCAAAGTACTCTTATAACAAAACTGCGGCTGTTGATCTGTGGTATACATGAGAGCCACTTTGGGTGGTATGCCATCTTTCCAAGCATTATCAGCGACGGGTTCACCATAAGCTATTAGCTCAAGCTCCTTAATGCTGGCTGGAATAAACGAAATATCCATTTCGCCATTGGTATTAATAGCTTCAGTTTGATCAATCAGTACAGCGCCTGTCGTTGCATTGAGTACTTTAACTTTTAAAGAGCGAAAATCAGTGCCTGATACTAGATTAGTGTCTAAAATTTTGACTTTATCCCAACGCGTATTAGTGGGCGAACCTGAGCAGCTCAAATTTTTAAGGCGAACCTGCATAGAACCTGAGGTACGTTGGCAAGGGCTTGCACCCGACTCAATGTCCCAAGACATTAAAACCCCTTCATCACCAAACGAATAAGCACATACACCATCAATAGCTAAGCCATAGGGTAAACCTGCTATATTTTTGCCTATTAAACCACCACTCATATAACTCCCCGTACAAGGAGCAGATGTTGCCCAGTCCCAACAGCCTAAACTATTGTCAGGGTACATTTGAGGGAAAAGTACTCGTGAACCGTGATAAACCTCACCTTGAGAGTTCACACCTACTTGCACAGCATGAACGGCAGCTAACGCCACTACCGATTTATTAGCACCATTAAAATCATAACACCAACCCTCTTTTTTATATCCCGCTACACACAGTCCCGTGGTTTTACCGGAAGCATTCAAACGCTTAAAAATATCAGAATAGCCTGCACTGGTGATTAAAGGATTAACGCTCCAATCAGAACATTTGGCTTGAGTACTAGGATCAAAGCAGGCTAATTTACCAGTAGAGTTTGCAATATAAAGACGAGCGTTTATTTCTAATAAATCGTTACCATTTTCCCACCAAGGTTTGGTATCTAAGGCTCCAAAGCCTATATCAACCGGTGTAAAACCCGCGCAGCGTTTTAGGTTTAATTGTGGGTCATAACAATCAATTTTACCGTTACGAGTCCAGACATACAGTTTGTTATCAATGTCTACAGGACCGGTGTAGCCCCCTCCTTCTACTACAGGGCTACTACCACAAGACACATTCGCATCAGCATCCCAACAATACAGCTTACCTACCTGCCCGTAAGTACTCCCTCCAGAATCATCACCGATATAGAGTCGCAATCCTTTGCGAACAATCATGGGTGAAACACCATTCGCTGCACCGAGTTTTTTAGGATATCCAAGGCAAGTACTACGGGCATTCATGTCATAGCACCATATTACTGCATCAGCTAAATGGTGATTAACACCTATTACTTTCCCATTAGGCATTAAAATAGGAGCAAAGCCATCACCTCCACCAGCCATTTTAATCCCGCCAGTGAGTGGCAAAGGCATCAAATGAGCCTCTCCCTCACCATTAGGCAAAACATAAGGATTACTAAACTTAATGGCATTAATACCTGCTACTGCATTGTCATAACCATACGTTTTACCGTTATCGGTTGAATACATAACCGACCATTCATAGGGTGCCTGAACAGTAGTTGAAATGAGCGCGTGCCCGCCCGTAAGAGTATTAGTCAGTACAACATTAGTTAACGTTTGACTAGATTGATTTCTATAACTAACCACCCAGTCCATTGTTGATACAGAATTGGTTAAGGTTTTAAGTTCGCCTTGTAAAGTTACTACTTCATTAGCAGCCGCAATAGTAGGAAAGTACCCCATCATGACCCACATGATGAAGACAAAGCGCCCCATAAAGTACCGGAGAGCAAACAGCATAGATAGCCCTACTGAGTTGTATATTATTATTAATATTAATCTATGTATTAGATAAGAGAATTGTAAGGACTCTATGCACAAACATCAATATAAGCCTGACCAAACTGTTGTACAAAAAATAAACTAATCGTTAAATAGTTTATTTGACGCTAATAAGTGACTAAAAACTCCTGAGAGCCTCTAGCCGATAACTCATTAATTTAAAATAAAATACTCTATAAATGAAAGTGCTTCAGCTAAGCTTCATTTAAGTTATTGGAATTCATACTGGCTTCAGTTTTTACAAGAGATAGGGCTTTTAATGGATTAAGGTATTAAATGGGGAATATTTTAAAAGTACTTTTTAAATTAAATAGGCTCACAAAGTAGAGGATTATTATTTTACAAATAATCCTCTTAGTATCATTACTGATACGTTTTTACTCCAGATTGACTACCAAGAATCAATACATCGGCGGGACGATTAGCAAAAATCCCAACCGTTACCACCCCTGGAATTTGGTTAATTCGCGCCTCAAGCTCAACCGGATTAATGATACTCAAACCACTAACATCCAGAATCAAATTACCATTATCAGTAGTAAAGCCCGCACGGAGCGCAGGTTGCCCCCCTAGTCTCACTAGCTCACGCCCCACTAATGAACGTGCCATAGGAATAACTTCGACGGGCAAAGGAAATTTACCTAGCACAGGCACTAACTTAGACTCATCAGCAATACAAATAAATTTTTCGCTGGCACCTGCTACGATTTTTTCCCGTGTTAAAGCACCGCCGCCGCCTTTAATAAGGTGTAAATGTTCATTGGCTTCATCAGCACCATCTACATAAATAGCTAATTGCCCCACATCATTTAATTCTAAAACAGGAATACCATGCTTTTTTAAACGTTCAGCGGTCGCGATTGAACTGGCTACTGTGCCGTCAATTTTGCCCTTCACACGTGCCAAGGCATCAATAAAATAATTAGCAGTGGAGCCCGTACCCACCCCTACAATCATTTCAAAATCGATATACTCTAAAGCAGCCTCAGCTACTGCTTTTTTCATTTCATCTTGGGTCATAACGTGTTCCTATTGTCACTTCAATGCAATAAACCAAGTGCTGGATGATATCAGTTCGAAGTACTTTGCCCTATACTACCTTGCTACTTTACCTTAGCTACGATAGTTATGAACAACTCACTGTTAGAGCGCATACTCAAAGCGCGTGTCTATGATGTCGCGATTGAAACTCCACTCGATTATGCTCGTAATCTCAGCCAACGTTTAAATAATGCCATTTATTTAAAGCGCGAAGATTTGCAGCCCGTGTTTTCTTTTAAATTACGTGGGGCGTTTAACAAAATTTACCAATTAACCCCAGAAGAACGCGCCCGTGGTGTGGTCACTGCATCAGCTGGCAATCATGCCCAAGGTGTAGCGTTATCCGGTAATAAATTAGGTATTAAAACGACTATTGTAATGCCCAAGATTACCCCTGATATTAAAGTTAATAATGTTAAGGCTTTAGGGGGGAACGCAGTTTTATATGGTAATAACTTTGATGAAGCCTATACACACGCGCGTGAATTAGAACGTACTGAAGGGATGACCTTTGTACATCCCTTTGATGATTTAGACGTGATTGCAGGACAAGGTACCGTTGCGATGGAGGTACTGCGTCAACATCCCGATCCTATTGATGCGGTCTTTATTACCGTAGGGGGCGGCGGGTTAGTGGCTGGTATGGGTAGTTATATTAAGTACTTGTATCCTAACACTAAGATTATTGCGGTTGAGCATGAAGAAGCCCCGACTCTTTACACAGCCCTACAAGCCAAGCAGCGAGTACAACTGGATCAAATTGGTACTTTTGCCGATGGGGCTGCGGTAAAACTAATTGGCGCACAAACTTTCGAGATCGCGAAAGAAGTTGTTGATGATGTAATATTAGTCACTACTGATGAAACGTGTGCGGCTATTAAAGATGTCTTTGAAGCCACCCGTACCGTGCTAGAGCCAGCAGGTGCACTCAGTGTAGCGGCCTTAAAAAAGTACATTGAATCTAATCAATGCAAAGATCAGCAATTAGTAGCTATTTGTAGTGGCGCTAATATTAGCTTTGATCGCCTACGCCATGTGGCAGAACGTGCTGAGCTGGGTGAAGGGCGTGAAATGCTCATGGCAGTTACTATTCCAGAGCGCCCCGGTAGTTTTAGGCAATTCTGTGAAGCCATTGCTAATCGTGCTATCACTGAATTTAACTACCGTTATGCCGATGCTCGCCAAGCGCAAGTATTTGCAGGTGTTAAAATAATAGGTGGCAAACAAGAGCGTCGTGAGCTGGTTAATAAACTCCAAACTCAATTTGGACAAGTCATTGACCTCACAGACAATGAAGTGGCTAAAGTCCATTTACGTTATATGGTGGGGGGTCATGCTCAAGGTTTAAAAGATGAGCGCTTGTATCGCTTTATGTTCCCAGAGCGTCCGGGAGCGTTATTACACTTTTTAACTAGCATGAGTGCTGGCTGGAATATTAGCCTATTCCATTATCGTAATCACGGCTCTGATTTTGGGCGGGTTTTAGTGGGTATTCAAGTACCTAACCAAGACCATAGTGAGTTTCAAACGTTCTTAGATAACCTTGGCTATGATTATTGGGATGAAACTAATAATCCTGCGTATCATGCCTTTTTAAGCTAGCATCCCATTCATTACCTGCCCTCAAAGAATACTTTGCTAGTATTCTTTGAGGTTTTACGTATTTCCTACCGATCGTCGTGTTATTAGCACGTTTGTCCTATCGTGTTCTGCACCTTGCTGTTATCTACACTAGTCTACTAAGCACGCTTAATCGTTTGTTGTGAAGGTGAATCACCTACCTTCAGGTCAGTACAACAATAAGACTCCTCACAATTGTGGCTTGAGATCACGACAATCAAAACAACAATCTAGCGATAGATGATGAATGAATAAGGAGTAGCTTTATGGCTCAGACAAACATTAGTAATACGGTAGTACCCGTTATTATTCAAACCCCCAATTCTACTAACCCCACTACTCCCACCAGTACGGCTAGTAGCTCGTTTATCCAACAAGTAGCTAATATTTTGTTACAAATACTGCCTCAGGTACGTAATAATTTAGCTGCCAATCAAATTAGTCGCATTGAGGAAAGCCCAACCTCCGTGGCTCCTACAGGTAGTGGTGGCACTACGCTAACAGAAGCTTTACCAGTCTCAACAGCTTCAGCTACACCCGCGACTACGACTGATACTGCACTGCCCCCTTCAGCAGCTGCCGTCGCTGATGCTACCCGTGTAGCAGCCCCTCCAGTACCTGTAGAGCGTCCCATTGCAGATGCTGAAACCCCTCTAGTAGATGGTGAGGCAGAAGCTAGCACCGAAGCGACTACTAATTTAATCAATCCTACAATAGTGCAACAAACTACTCGATCTGATCAGACCGCAGCCGTTGCACAAAACTCAGTGGATCCTTTAGCTGCGATTGTAGCCATGGCTGAATAATCCGCTCTACTGTTAGTCGGTTATGCTGAGCGTGTTATCCAACGGTAATGCACGCTCAGTCACACTCAGCTCTCGCCACTCACCTAAGGGTAATTGCTGATCTAGTTGCAAATCACCGATGCACTCTCGGTGTAACTTCAATACTTCATTACCCACCACCGCTAGCATACGTTTCACCTGATGATACATACCCTCATAAATAGTCAATCGAATTAACTCCTTCTCAAGTACTTCAATGAGTGCTGGGCTAGTAGGACGTTTTTCACCTTGTAATAATACGCCCTGCCGCAATTGTATTAGTGCCTGAGTACTTAAAGGTTTGGCTAGCATCACTAAATAAGTTTTACCCACTTGTTTACGAGGTGCCGTAATCCTATGTGACCAGTCGCCATCACTCGTTAATAGTAGCAATCCTGTGGTGTCTTTATCCAAACGCCCTACCACATGCAAAGTATGACGGTGCGGATGCTCAACCAAATCTAACACCGTACGCTGATGAGCATCGACTGTAGCACTAACCACGTCTTGGGGTTTGTTCAGCATCAAATAAAGTGGTTGCGGTAAAGTAATCCTATTATGCTCTAGCTCAATAGGCTCATAGGGGTCAATATGTTGGCTAGGGTTTTTGAGTACTTGCGTGTGTAGCGTTATAGCTCCTTGCCGTATGAGGCGCTGGGCTTGTGAGCGTGATAACCCCGTTGCTTGACTCAGCCATTGATCCAAACGCATAACAACTTATCCTCAATAATAACCGCGCCACCATAATAAAAAGTTAGGACTACTACAATGCTGATTTCAGACTACTTACGCATTTTGGCAACCCATGATGGCTCTGATTTATATTTAACCGTTGGGGCGCCCCCTGCTGCTAAATTTCAAGGTTCATTAAAGCTAATTAGCAAAACGCCCTTAACACCTGATGACCTCAAAAATATGGCGTATGACGTTATGAATGAGGAGCAACGTAATCAGTTTGAACAAAAGCCTGAAATGAACTTGGCAGTACATGAGGAAGGAGTCGGACGTTTTCGCGTTAATATCTTTAAACAACGTCATTCGATAGCGATGGTGATTCGTTACATTCGTAGTGAAATCCCTTCTATCAATAATCTCGGTCTACCCCCGATTTTAAAAGATATTATTACTGAAAAACGGGGGCTGATTTTATTCGTAGGGGGGACTGGGTCAGGTAAATCAACATCCTTAGCAGCTTTAATTGATCATCGTAACCAGACTACTAGTGGTCATATTATTACCATTGAAGACCCTGTGGAGTTTGTGCATAGCCACAAACGCTGTATCGTCAATCAACGGGAGGTCGGGGTAGATACGGACAGTTACGAGGATGCACTCAAAAACACCTTACGCCAAGCACCTGATGTGATTCTCATTGGTGAAATTCGCTCACGCGAAACCATGGAGCATGCCTTAGCCTTCGCCGAAACCGGACACTTATGCGTCTCAACCCTACACGCCAATAATGCCAACCAAGCCCTTGATCGTATTATTAACTTCTTCCCCGAAGAACGTCGTGCTCAGTTATTAATGGATTTATCCTTAAACCTAAAAGCGTTTGTTTCCCAACGCTTAATACCCTCCGTAGACGGTAAGAGGGTAGCCGCGATTGAGATTTTATTAGGTACGCCGATCGTGCGAGACATGGTTTTAAAAGGGGATACCCACGCCATTAAAGAGCAAATGGAAAAATCTGAGGAACTGGGAATGCAAACCTTTGACTCGCACTTATTTAAACTTTATACCGCTGGACGAATTTCACTCGAGGATGCCATTCGCAATGCTGACTCCCCCAATAACCTCAAGGTCAAAATCAATTTATCCAGTAGTGGTGTCAAATCAGAGACTATTATCTCCTCCGAAGCTAATAACGCCTCCCAAGAACCCGAACCGAAAAAACATAAACCGCTGATTGAGGATGGTGTAATTAACCCGCTCAACCATCCGTTATTTGATAATTTAGAGTTAGAGCCAATGGAGGACGAGGAGGATTTAGACTTACCTCCCCTGCCCGCTAAACGTCCAGCGTAATTACATACGCTCCATCACTTGAATGCCTAAGAGGCTCAACCCTGTTCGCATAGTATTCGAGGCTAGCTGAACCCATTGCAGGCGGCTAGCCCGAATCTCTGGTGAAACGCCCTCTTTCAAAATAGGGCAGGACTCATAAAACCCCATAATATTTCCAGCCAAATCATATAAGTACTGACACAAATAATTGGGCAAACCTTCGCGTCCTACATTTTCGAGCGTGTCGGTCAACTGTAAGATACGTAGTGCTAACGCGCGCTCCGCAGGCTCGGTCACTAATAATGGTGCTTGAGCATCCCATTCACCTGCTTTACGTAAAATGCTGCGACTACGTGCATAAGCATATTGCAAATAGGGCGCCGTATTACCCTGCAGGCTCAACATGGTATCCCAATCAAACACATAATCTGATAAACGATTTTTGGCTAAATCAGCGTACTTAACCGCGCCCACACCCACCGTTTTAGCCACTTGTTGTTGTTCATCTGTACTTAAATCCGTACTTTTCTCTTGAACCATCAATAAAGCACGCTCTTCGGCCTCATCCAAAAGCTCGGCTAGTTTAACCGTCCCACCCGAACGGGTTTTAAACGGCTTACCATCCTTGCCTAGCATCGTGCCAAACGGCATATGCTCTAGCGCAGTTTCTGAAGTAGCAAAACCTGCTAATTTAGCTAAAGCAAACACTTGTTGAAAATGGAGCGACTGACGTGCATCGACGAGATAAAGTACTCGATCTGCTTTAAGTACTTGGGAGCGATACCAAATCGAGGCGAGGTCAGTAGTTGCATATAAGTACCCACCATCCGACTTTTGAACAATCACAGGCAAGGATTCATTATCTTTATTTTTAAAGCCTTCTAAAAAAACCGCCTGTGCGCCATCACTGGTCACTAATAAATTTTGAGCTTTTAAATGTTCAATAACTTGGGGCAATTGTTCATTGTAAGCACTTTCAGCTTTCACATGGTCTCGACCTAGGCCGACACCCAAACGCTCATAAAGTACTTCACTGTGATGCAATGAAATCTCAATAAACTGCTGCCATAGCTCTAAACACTCTGGATCACCTGCTTGCAAACGCACCACATAATTTCGCGCGCGCTCATTAAAATCAGGCTCAGAATCAAATCGCACTTTAGCCGCACGATAAAAGCCCTCTAAATCAGCCAGCTCTAGGGATAACTCTGCACCGGATTGTTGTAGCTCCAACATATGAGCAATCAACATACCAAACTGTGTCCCCCAATCCCCCACATGATTTTGACGAATCACTTCATGCCCTAAGTACTCCAGTACTCTAGCAATCGCATCACCAATAATAGTGGAGCGTAAATGTCCGACATGCATTTCTTTGGCTAAGTTGGGGCCTGAATAATCCACGACAATGCGTTGGGGATGAGCCACTTTTTCAGGGGTATTTTGATTGAGCAGTACTTTAGATTGATCGATTAAGTACTCGTTTTTTAAATGAATATTGATAAAACCAGGGCCTGCAATCTCGGTTTTATCCGCATAAGTACTTAAATCAACCGTTTCCATCAGTCGGTTGGCTAACTCACGTGGATTCATTTTTAACTGTTTAGCAGCTGCCATCACGCCATTAGCTTGGAAATCACCAAACTCTGGTCGGCTAGAAGGTTTAACTAAAGCAGTAATGGAATCGGGCGCTCCTAATTGATGCAGGGCTTGAGTGAGTTTTTCATCCAATAACTGACGGATATTCATGATGCTATAAGTGTCGAAATTAAAAGAGCCTGATGGTAAGCGGGTTCAGGCTCTAAATTCAAGTACTCGTTATTTAGTCAGTGTGGTGGTGACAAAGGATAAAGTAGTATCACTATCAGAGAGTTTTAGGCGCTTATCATTGACTTCGTAATGCGCCATTGACATTAAATAGTCTGCCATTTCAGTATCGGCAAGCATTAGCTCCGGTGCACAAGCCATTTCAGTACTCATCAGCTCGGTTATTTTAATTTGGCCTTGGGTGCTAAGCAGTACTTTGCCAGACGTACGATTACAGCCGCCTACAAAGCTTACTTGGTCAGAGGTTAAAGATAGGCGCATATGATTAGCAGGAATACCCGCTTTAAGCCGTGCGGAAGGTAAGCTACTGCCCTCTTGGATGGTCACTAATTTCCACGGTGCTTTGGTCAGGGCAGTCACTGCAACCCCACCCGCTAAGGACGGTAAACCAGCGCTAGGGGCATTAGGAGAGACCGCACCACAAGCTACTAGCAGTGTGGCTACTAACCCCGTAGTACCGAGACGGCAAAGCGTAAAGAGCATCCGTTGACTACTCACATTAAACGACCTTTTTTAGCAAACAAAGGGTTAATTTAGCTGTCCTGAAGACCAACATCAAGCGACCTTAATCGGTTTATTGGGATTGTGGTAAGACACGCTTTTTGCCATTGTCATCAATAGCGACATAAGTAAAATCAGCTTCAGTGACTCTAAAGGGTTGACGTACTTCATTATCTCGCCATACAGGTAACACCCACGTTTCTAAATGTAATGTAATAGAGGTATGCCCCACCCGTGCTATGTCCCCATAGCAACACACAACATCACCTACTTTTACAGGTTGAATAAACTTCATCGCATCCACGGCAATAGTCGCCACTCGCCCCCGCGCCATGTCTTTCGCCATAATGCCGCCTGCTATATCCATCTGTGACAAAATCCAACCACCGAAAATATCACCATTGGGGTTGGTATCAGCAGGCATAGCCACCGTTCGTAGTAATAAAGTTCCTTTGGGTGCTAAAGCTTCACGCTCTAAAGTCATGCTCATAATTTAACTCACGTACTGGATCAAATGAGCTTTATGTTAGGGCTGACGAGGCTTTATATGCAATTGAATCGTCGTGTTAGGGGTTGTTATCCACTCACTGAGCTGATGGTATTGAAGTACTTGTATCATACTGGGGGAAAACGGTGCGTTCGGCGCTCGAATAATTAACAGTTTATCTTGCCCTTCTAGCGCTTGGACTTTTACATCAAAATGAACCGCAATGAGATTACGCTCTAACTCTAGAGTCGCTTGTGTAACATTAGTCACTATACGCTCATAACGAGGTAAAGCAGCTGTATTAGGCGGAGTACTCTTAGTAGAAGTACTAACACTAGCACCGCGGGTTAATACCGACTCACGCCCAACCTCTCCATCACTATGGGGACGAAGTTGTAAAATCAGTACTGTACTAATACCTGCAATCATTAACATAGCTGTGCTGGCTATCCACATCGGTTGAGTAACCCAATTAGCAAACCCCAAACGTTCCCACCAGCTTTGCGGAGTAGTATCAGCTACTGCAGATAAAATTTCCTGTTGAATGCCTAAACGTTTATAAACCGCAGCAAGGGTAGTTTCGACCTCAGCATCAGACATTGCTTTTGCCTGCTCATTAGCGGCTTGCCATATTAAGTACTGTTGTAACGCTTGTTGCTCAGGCGTCAGTGTAGTACTGGCATCACCCTCATTGACCCATACCTTAAAGGATATACGCTCAGAAGTGTCGTTCGGTGTTAGCATAACGTCTCCCGTAATTGCTGCATAAGCTTGCGTAGTTCAGATAGGCGATTGGTAACAGCGGCTTTGGTACGCCCTACCTGTGCAGCTAATTCTGCATAATCCAATTCTTGGGCTACCCCTTTTAATAAGTGCATATCGCTCTCACCTGCCTTACCCCGTCGAATATGATCCAGTACGAGTTCTAAACATTGCTCCAAACTCACTAGTTGTTCGGGTGTTAATTCGTGCTCATTGCTGGGTTCAATAACAAACTCGTCATTATCAGCATCGACGGATTGATCAACTAACTTGTAAGGCTCCACCCCGTTTTTTTTGCGTTGGCGCAGACAATCTATGCAGGTGTGATAGACAACCTTGCGAATCCACGCAGGACAATGGCTGCGTAAGGTATGCCCTGACTGAAAGATTTTTATTAATACTTCTTGAGCTACTTCCTCAACCTCAACTTCAGTTAGGCGAGTACTTTCATAATGAAATTGCTTTACTAGTACTTTAATCAGTTTAGCAAGCTGTAAAGTACTAGTACGATCATGGGTTAAATAGCCGTGCAGCCATACGCGGCAGTCCGAATCGGACGGCTTAAACATGAGGAAACTCCTGATAGGGGGAGCTTATTCGCGGACTAAATAAACCCCAAATTGTGGATCACCATAGCAGGTCACATTATCATCCATTTTCTCACACTGCTCCAACTGCTCTTTAGCTACTTTTCGCTTAAAATAAGCGGCTATTTTATATTGCTCTTGAGCATTAGGCAGACGGTAATAACCCCTATTTAAAGTACTAGTGTACCAATTTGCCAATGCTTGAATATCATTAGCACTCAAACAGTGTGCAACATTAGGATAATTGAGGTTTGGAGTATACCAGTTAAGGTCATATTTAATCTTCCACGCATTATTTTCATATACCATGCAGCCCTTATTATTATCGGAATCCATCGGGCGAGGATTGGCGTTAAAGAGCGCTTTAAACTCATTAGTGCTAATAGGAAAAGAATCAACCGTTAATGGTGTCGCTAAACAAGCATCATCGATACAGCCTGCCGGTATAGTTATGGGCGGTTTAGGTGTTTGAGCTAAACAACGTAATGGGCATATTTTCCTGCCTAACCCACCCTGTCTATCAATCAGTTGTGTTTTTTTAGTTAAATAGTTAACCGCAATAGTAGTGGCATCAATAATTTCAGACACTGAAGAATAAGGCGATAACTTAAAATAGTTGGCTAACTCTTTAGCGAAGGGATTATTGTCCTTAACGGTTTGACCTCGTGCCGTGGAATATACTACCACCGTCCCTTGATCTCGTTTAACTATGCCCATAAAAGAGGGCGTTACATAGTTTATTTGGTTGAGCGGATTATCTCGACAAGCATCTATGAAAAATACCCGTTGTGCATTTGGATTCGCACTCTGTAATAAATTCAACCATGAATCCAATAGCGAAGCACTCTGGGGCATTTCACCTGTATAAAGAGGCGTATCGGATGCTAATAAATAGGTAGAATTGTTGTGCTGTAAACCATGCCCTGCAAAATAAACATATACTTCGTCAGCTGTTACAGCTTGATCAACTAATTGACGAAAAGCGTTTTCGAGTTGAACAAAAGTCAGGTCATATAAAGTATCTTTATTAATAACTTTAATACCATTGGCTTCGAAAGCCTCTACGATGTGTTGCACATCTTGATGAGTATTGACTAAATTGCTTTGCACGTTATAGCGATTAATCCCCACCACTAAAGCAATACGCTCGCCTGCCCATGCTTGAATGGGTAATGTCAAAAATAGAGTTACTAATAACCACCTGCACCACATGATTGCACCCATTTCCTAATTTAAGCCGCTAACCAGTATAGAAATATTTCATTATAAAAGCTCAGGAAAAAGTTACTTTAGTAATATTTGGCCATAGTTATTGGGGGTTTATCACCAGCCATATTAATTTTAAGATAGTCAATTAAACTCATTAATGGATTTGCTTAACCTGATAAATTTAATGGGATTGAGGTAGAGGTATCTCAGAATTACTACCAACTATCGGGCAAGTTTTCTCGAGTAGTAAATGAGTTATATAGGATTGAACACACTGACTAGCCACTAAAACTCAGCAAAGTGTTAGCAACTAGTTAATCCATGGACAGATTCGTCAACTTTTGGAAGGGAGATCCCAAAATGACTTTTATTCTTAGAAGCTTATTAGGTGGTTTAGGTGGCAGCGGCAATACAACTAGCACCACTACTCGTCCTACAACTACCACGCGCCCGACTACTCAAACACAAAGTTTTAATACTAGCACCTCTAATAATGCCTCATTACTTAATGGTCTTAATGCTAGTCTCAATAATTTAATCAGTGGCTATTTAGGTGGGATAGGTGGACAACCTAATATAGCCTATAGCGGTGGTTATACCATGCCCTATTATAATCCTATGAGTATGGGTAGTTTTGGGTACGGTTTACCTACCTATACTGCGAATTACCCTTATTCTGGTTATTCCTTTGCAATGCCACAATACTATTATGGTGCTCCAGCTAGTACTATGACTACTGGATCAGGGGGCGCATTAAATAGTGACTTATTATCAACGATTAGTAGTTTGGCTAATAGCTTGGGTATAAATGGGGGTTCGGGATTAAATGATTTATTAGGAGGTGCCAGCAGTTTATTATCTGGCTTAACTTCTAGTGGCACTAATATTAGTACTCCTACAGCATTATCTACTAACTCTGCGAGTTTGATACCCTCAACTAGTACATCGACTAGTACCAGTCACGCTGGTCATACTATGTAATTAACACTCATTACTCATAAAAAGCCGCTCAAATTGTACAGCGGCTTTTTTAAGTCTAGTAATTTTACTAAACCTATCAAATAAAAAATTGAATTTCTTTAATGCAGAAGAGTACTTCTTAATAAAAAACTTTATTTTACTCAAACCTATAAAATAATGAATAAACAAGAGCCCACTTTATCAATGGACTCCTGTAAAGCCCTAATATTAATTAAGCTGTTTTTGACAGGCTTATATTATAATAGTCCACCTAAAAGACCACCATCAGTGCTATCCCCACCCCGTATCCCAAGTGGATCTGACACGTCATCAACACCACTAGGATGCTTACTTACATCATAGCCTGTAATACGAGATAACGGATCCCATAGCAATGGGTGAATAATTGGGTCATCAACCAGCGGACCAAAGATCGATTGTAGACCCAAAGCTCCAACCGTATATTCAGCTAAAGAGTGTACACCTTGTGCAAGCCCACCTAACAATGAACCAAACAAACCATTACCTTCCTGACTCGACTGATTCGAGGATTGCTCCATTAGCAAACTCGCATCAGGCAATTCAACAGGGGTATAAGAGAACGTTGGAGCCGTGTAGGTAAACGATGGATAACCTGAAATACTGCTTAGCGTATTGCCCGCAATACTAGACAAAGCAGAGTTGTAATTACCCACAGGCCAATAGCCTGTAGTATTAAATCCTAAGAAGGGACTACTATACGAAGTCGTAAAATTATTCGTAATAGGATAAGCATTACTGCTTGAAAAGCCGTTGATATTTAAACTCATGGAATATCTCCTTATACAACATTGATAATGTTTACTTACATTTATTAACAAGATATTTATAGGTATAAATAAAATACATTATCAAACAATATGCAGTTCTATATATATGATTAACGATTGGTAACTAATAAAAGGTTTCCAACTTTTTATTAACCCATCCATTTCATACTAAAGAACCTAGTATAAGTGGGCGATTACTTATATGACGAAATCTAAACTCACTAAGACAAAAGGTTTTATTTATTAGTTTAATGAGATAAAAGGCTATGATTCAAGCCACCTAAGGTATATTAATCTAGGTGGCTTGATCTTTAGAGTTAATCCAAAATTAATTCACGTAATGCTGCGAATAATTCTCGACTACTTTTAGGTGGCTTATTGTTGGCAATTTCTTTATGAGCGTTACGAATTAATGAACGTAACCGTTGCATATCTGCATTAGGATACATTTCAATCAACTCACCCAAAACATTTTCGTCAGCTATTAGACGATCACGCCAACGCTCAATCACATGCATTTTAGCTACTTGATTACGGGCATTACCTTCCAATGCCTGTAGACGAGCTACAATGCCATCAGGGTCTTCATCTTCACGCATTAAACGCCCGATATATTGGCGTTGGCGGCGAATGGCACCATTAGCGGTTAAGCGTTTAGCCTCAACCACTGCATCATAAATTTCCTCCGGCAAATCAAGTTGCTTAAGTTGTGGGTCGCTTAATTTGATTAAGCGCTCACCTGCTTGTTGCCACGCCTCGACTTCGTTTTTACGCTTTTGGCGGCTAAACTCATCGGGTAATTCATCTATTTCATTCACGCTTAGCGCTCCAATTGCGATACATCACGCACCGCGCCATGTGACGCTGAGGTGGTCATAGCGGCATAGGCTTTTAGTGCAGCGCTGACATAGCGCTCACGATTAACAGGTTTCCACGCTTTATTGCCTTTGGTATTCATCTCATCACGACGTTTAGCCAGCTCTGCCATCTCAACCCGTAAATTCATAGTGCGGTTAGGAATATCAATATCGATCATATCGCCTTCTTGCACTAAACCAATGGCGCCCCCTTCGGCAGCTTCCGGTGATACGTGACCAATGGATAATCCTGAAGTACCGCCAGAAAAACGCCCATCGGTAATCAAGGCGCACACCTTACCCAAACCTTTTGATTTCAAATATGACGTCGGATAAAGCATCTCTTGCATACCAGGGCCACCACGTGGGCCTTCATAACGAATGAGTACGACATCACCCGCTTGAATTTGATCATTTAAAATCGCGGCGACTGCATCATCTTGCGATTCAAAAATACGAGCAGGCCCTGAAAACGTTAGAATACTCGCATCAACACCCGCCGTTTTCACCACACAACCTTCTTCAGCAATATTGCCAAACAATACGGCTAAGCCACCGTCTTGAGAGTACGCATGCTCTTTACTGCGAATACAGCCATTCGCACGGTCATTATCGAGACTATCCCAACGCTTGTTTTGCGAAAAAGCTACTTGAGTAGGAACATTACCGGGAGCGGCTTTAAAGAAGGTTTGTACCGCTTCACTAGGATTACGCATAATATCCCATTGATCTAAAGCATCGCCTAATGTCGCACTATGTACCGTTTTACACTCACGATGAATCAATCCTGCCCGATCTAACTCGCCCAGTAAACCCATAATACCGCCTGCACGGTGTACATCTTCCATATGATAAAGCTGGGTAGCGGGTGCCACTTTACTAAGATTAGGTACTTTACGGCTTAGACGATCAATATCAGCTACTGTGAAATTGATATTACCTTCACGCGCTGCTGCTAATAAGTGCAGTACAGTATTAGTAGAGCCGCCCATGGCAATATCCAAACTCATGGCGTTTTCAAAGGCTTCAAAGGTCGCAACATTACGTGGCAATACAGAGTCATCATCTTGTTCGTAATAACGCTTACAGAGTTCAACCGCTACACGTCCCGCACGCTTGAAAAGTTCTTCACGATCCGCATGAGTAGCTAGCAACGAACCATTGCCAGGTAGACTCAAACCTAAGGCTTCGGTTAAACAGTTCATCGAGTTAGCCGTAAACATCCCCGAACAGGAGCCACACGTTGGGCATGCTGAACGCTCCATCTTGGCAACGTTCTCGTCAGTTTCTTTAGGATTAGCGGCTGAAACCATTGCATCAATCAAGTCAAGCTTAACGGTTTTACCCGAAATTAAAGCCTTACCCGACTCCATGGGGCCACCTGACACAAACACCACAGGAATGTTAAGGCGCATGGCGGCATTGAGCATACCGGGGGTTATTTTGTCGCAGTTAGAAATACATACAATCGCATCGGCACAATGGGCATTGACCATATACTCGACCGCATCGGAAATGACTTCGCGCGAAGGTAAGGAATACAGCATACCGCTGTGTCCCATTGCGATACCGTCATCAATAGCAATGGTATTAAACTCTTTCGCCACGCCACCTGCGGCTTCAATTTCACGCGCGACCAATTGCCCCAAATCTTTCAAATGCACATGACCTGGTACAAATTGAGTAAAGGAGTTCGCAATCGCAATAATAGGTTTACTAAAATCCTCATCTTTCATGCCAGTGGCACGCCACAGCGCACGAGCGCCTGCCATATTGCGACCACCTGTTGAGGTACGGGAACGGTAAACGGGCATGGAATCGACTCCTAAAACCAATCAGTACAAAAATTTATAGAAAGAGTACTATTCTAACGTTCAATGACAGCGTCGTCACATGCCTTTGTGATTTATAGTTATATTTTGTCTTCAATGACGATGTTAATTAGACCTAATCTTCTATACTCTTAGCTAAGATTGAGTTAGCAAAAATCATTGTATTTTCATTAAAGAATAAGGTTAAAATAGCATTTATCTCTATAAATTAAAAAATACGAGTTAGATATGCCTAATAAAACCTATTTTATCGATAAAAAAGACCAACAACTCCTTAATCTGCTTCAGCGCCAAGGTCGCATGACGATTGCAGAACTAGCGGAGCAAGTACATTTATCCGATACCCCCTGTTTGCGTCGAGTTAAAAAGCTGGAACAATCAGGTGTGATTAAAGGTTATAGCGCATTAATCGAACCTAAAACGATTGGTCTACAAGTACAAGCGTTGGCATTCATTCAAATTGCGGGGAATACCTGTGCGAGTGCCGACGTATTTGAAAAAGCGGTTTCTGGATTAGAGGAAGTGATTGAGTGCGCGGTTATTACTGGCAGCTATGATTACGTACTTAAAATTGTGGCAAAAGACTTAGAAAGCTATGGGGCTTTCCTCACTAACAAAATTGGCATCATTCCCGTAGTCGCCAAAGTCGAGTCAACCCTAACCATTAAACAAGTATTTTCACGTACTTATTTACCCATTTACGAATCAGAAGAGGCTTAAAGTACTCAGCATGACAGAAACCGAATTTAAATTACGCCAGCAACTCATTCATCATGCGATTGAAATGAATCAGAGTGGGATTAATCAAGGTACTTCTGGTAACTTATCCGTGCGTTACGGTTCTGGAATGCTCATCACACCCTCAGGTATTCCTTATACTGAATTAGTGCCCGATGCGATTACTTATATGGAGTTAGATAATCCCGACGGTGAATGGCAAGGGCGTTTTAAGCCCTCCACGGAATGGCGATTTCATAAGGATTTACTCAGTACTCGCCCTGATATTAATGCAGTCATCCATACGCATTCGATTTATGCCACCTCCATAGCTATTACTCGCCAAGCAATTCCAGCCGTGCATTATATGATTGCCGCGTTTGGGGGGAATAATATCCGTTGTGCTGACTACGCCACTTTTGGTACAGAAGCCTTATCACACCAAGTACTTAACGCGATGGAAGATCGGTTAGGATGCTTAATGGCTAATCACGGTATGGTAGTGGGGGGAGCTGATTTAGCTAAAGCTTTATGGTTAGCAATTGAATTAGAAACCTTAGCCAGACAATACTATCACAGCTTAAAAATTGGCAATCCCCATATTCTCAGTGATGAAGAAATCGCTATTAATATTAGTAAATTTAAAAACTATGGTTTACAAAGTACGCCTCAATAAGGAAATGGGAGTACTTTAGCGAATCTCACCCCGTGCGCGTTGGGCTTGCAGTGCTTCATCATTTATACGCATTAATTGCAGGGTTAGATATAACTTAGCAGGCAGTGACAAAAATAAACCGCCTGCAATGAGTCCCGCAATCAAGAAAATACCTTGCACCCCTTGCTTAATATAAATATCGGTAAAGAGAATCAGGCTAATACCTGTAATAATCATCACAATACCAATACCGATTAAGGTGTACATAATCCGCATGAGGGTCTTAATATTCATCAGTCATCTCGGTGACAATTGGCTATAACACGAGTATGACAAAGTACTTCATGATTGCATTGCGTATCATCAAAGTACTGGGGTTAAGTACTCACAAAACGTTGTAGTTGTTGATCATGTACTTTACTCAACGTCAGCAGTGCTACGATTGCCCCTCCTAAAGCCCATGCCATATCTGATTGTGTGTCCCACACATAGCCTTGCGTCCCTAAAAACGCCTCAGCTGAATCCCCTGTACCTATTGCCACCCACCACTCAATCAGCTCATAAAACGCACTGAATGCTAGACAAAAACACACAATAAAAAAATTCATCCAGCCGCGTCCATTAATAATATGCTTACGAATAATCAGTTCACGCGCAATCATCGCCGGAACAAAGCCTTGGACAAAATGCCCGACCTTATCGTAATTATTACGCTCAAAGCCAAACCACTCTTTGAAATCATTAAACAGAGGGACTTCCGCATAAGTGTAATGCCCACCCACCATCAAAATCAGGCAATGGATTAAAATCAGAGCGTACAACAATGGCGTAAGCGGAAACGATTTACGAGTAGCCGCCAGTACTGCAAAGCCAATCAACGCCGGAATCACCTCTAAAAACCAAGTGAAATAATCATGTGGCTGATAAGCTGACCACGCCAAAACACCCCAAAAAATCGCTATCCAGAGTACTTGCCCCATTGCTGCTTCACCTTACGCCTGACTGATTGTTACTAATCATGAGACAAACTCAATCTAAAAGCTATTTTCAGGTAGCATAAGTCCTTTGTGTAATGGAGTACTAAAGTATGGATTCTAAGTCGGTAGTAAAATGTTTGAGTGCCTTAGCGCACGAATCACGTTTAATGATTTATAGACAACTCATCCAAGCGGGTCAATCGGGTTTAAATGCAGGAAAAATCAGTGAATTAACTGCAATGGCGCCGAACTCAGTATCATTTCACATGAAAGAATTAGTACATGCGGGGCTGGTGACTTCACGACAAGAAGGGCGTTATGTCATTTATACCGCCCTGTTTAATGAGATGAATCATTTGATTCAGTACTTAACAGAAAACTGTTGTAGTGGAGACCACTGCTCAGTACCTCAATGCCTATGTTAGAAGGAGTACTGAGGTATCACTCTATTGCTAAGACAAACCGCGCTCGTACCAAGCCTTACTACGATTCACAATCGTAACCACAGACAGCATTACAGGTACTTCAACCAGCACGCCCACCACGGTCGCTAACGCTGCACCGGAATGAAAGCCAAATAAGGCAATAGCAGTGGCGACGGCTAACTCAAAAAAATTACTCGCTCCAATTAACGCCGAAGGTGCTGCTACACAATGCGCCACCCCAAAGTAACGATTTAAGCCATACGCCAGCATTGAGTTAAAATACACTTGGATTAAGATCGGAATCGCTAATAAGAGAATAACGATAGGCTGATGAAGGACTTGTTGTCCTTGGAAACCAAACAGTAGTACTAGTGTTATTAAAAGCGCTGCTAATGACCACGGTTGAATAGTCTTTAAAGTACTGTCTAATTTACCGTGCTGGATTAGATTGGCTCGAAGGACTTGGCTCACTATCACTGGAATCACAATATAAATTAGCACTGATAAAAACAAAGTACTCCACGGCACAGTAATCGCCGCAATTCCCAACAAAAATCCCACCAATGGCGCAAAGGCTACGATCATAATCGCATCATTCAAAGCCACTTGAGACAAGGTAAAATGCGGCTCGCCTTCAGATAAATGACTCCATACAAAGACCATCGCGGTGCAAGGGGCGGCGGCTAATAAAATTAAGCCTGCAATATAACTATCAATCTGTTCAGCAGGCAGCCATTCGGCAAACAGTACTCGAATAAAGAACCATCCCAACAATGCCATTGAAAAAGGTTTCACCAACCAATTAATAAACAGCGTCACGCCAATCCCTTTCCAATGCTGACTAACTTCCTTCATAGCCCCAAAATCAATTTTCAAGAGCATCGGAATAATCATCAGCCAAATGAGTAAGGCGACAGGCAAATTAACTTGAGCCACTTCAATACTAGCAATAGCTTGAAATGCCTTAGGAAACAATGCTCCTAAACCAATGCCAACCACAATACAAAGTACTACCCACACTGTAAGATAACGCTCGAAAAACCCCATTGGTTGCCGAGTTTGGGTTTTTATTACCGTTTCACATTGAGCTGACATGAGTTAAACGCCTCCCAAAGCATCACGCACCACTGGAATTAAACGCGCTCGTATCTCATCGCGTACCCGTTCAAAACTTTCGATGGGTTCACCGTGCGGATCATGAAACGGTAAATGAATGGTTTTTTTAGCATTGGGGAAAATCGGGCAAGCTTCTTTGGCGTTGTCACAGACGGTCACCACGAGATCAATCGATTCAGCACTAAAGCTATCGATGTCTTTAGGGTATAAGCTCTCTGTACTAATCCCTACTAAACGCAACGCTTCAAGCGCTCCGGCTGCTACGTGAGGTTGGGGGCGAGTACCTGCGGAGATGGCGCGCACTTTGCCCGCTAAATCATGATTGAGTAAGGCTTCTGCCATTTGCGAGCGGCAGGAATTGCCCGTACATAAAATTAAAACAGTGGGTAAGGACATAGTACTCACTCCTTAGCAGCACTGCGATGAGGTGGAGTGGGTAGGCGTACAACAAGTACTTACCGCTTTGGTCATAGGCTGAATAGTCACAGGTACACAGCAACTCGCTTGTGAGTCAGCCACTTTTTCACCAAATACCGGAATACTATCCAAGGTATGAAACTGCTCCCACGCAATGCCCTGCGGGTCATTAATCCAGTACTTATCTGATTTGGCATAGCAACATGCCGTATTTTTCTCCTCAATCACTTCAGATTGCAAACCTTGCAATTGCTGATTGAGTTGTTCCAGTTCCTCATTGGATTCAACTTGAAACCCAAGATGATTTAAACCCACCGGAGCACCGCGCTGTGAGATGGCAAAGTTGATGCGTGGGTCATCTAGCATCCATTTAGCGTAGTCGTCTTTAGTGACAGTAGGCTCTGTACCGAATAAACCTGAGTAGAATCGAATGCTACTAGCTAAATCAGTGACAGAGAGATGCACATGAAAGCGTTTCATCAGTACTGGCTCCTTAATTTCAATATTTCAATAATAGTTGAAATAATACTAAATCAGCGGCTTAAAAAGCAAGGCACATCAATAGCTATTTAGTTTGCGTCCAAACATAGCTCAGCAAGTCATTATTTAATATAAAAATCAAAAACTTAATTAAAAATAAAACCCCTTTACTCGCTCACTCCTCTCATCTAATCCAGATTGACTTTTATATAGGCTAATTTAGATTATAGGGGCATAGAATATATAAAAAATAAGGAACCCCTCACTATGTCTATGCCAAACTCATGGGACTCCCTCGGCTTTGAACAACATATCCAAGCGTTATTTCGTAGCAATGGGTATGAAGTCATTGATAATGATCGTCAAAATGAACCCGGTTTTGACTTTATTATGAAGAAAAACGGTACCTCTATTCCTGTCCAAGTAAAGGCTTGGAAAAAGAAAGTACCTGCTAATACAGTAGGGCGCTTTTTAGAGTTTTGTGAGGAAAGTAAATTTGAAAAAGGCATTATTGTATCACTCAATGGTTTTACCGACTCCTCACATGCATTAGCCTTAAGTGACGGCAAGAAAAAGCTATTTTTAGGTGAGTACGATCATCAAAAAAATACTATTAAATTTAATACCGATTCCAATGTGACCTTGCCTAAAGCCCCTCAACCTAAAGAACCCGTGAAAATTGCTATTTTTACCGCCAAAGGTGGAGTAGGCAAAACCACTGTCAGCGCTCATTTAGCAGGTGCTTTGGCACTAGGCGGTAAAAATGTTGCTTTATTGGATATTGACCCTGAATGTAATCTGCATCTTTTGACCTCTGCTGACAGCCTAAAGATTCCCAATCAAAAAACGGGCAATACTTATGAGTTACAAGTATTTAAAGAAAAAGACTGGTTAAATAATGTCAAACAACAATATGATATTGTGGTTGCTGATTGCTCGCCTGCTTTCGTATTGAACCCTGAAAAAATCATGCGTGAAGCTGAAATTTTTATTTGCCCTGTGGTGTTATCGCCCTTATCGATTGGGCAAAATGCCGAAGTACTTAATCGTAGCTATCAGCAAATCCGAGCAATTAATAAAGAGGCCAAAATCTTTGTGCTGGTTAATAACTTTAAAACAGAACCGTCTTCTATCTCGATTAGATTAATGTCGGTGATTAAGACCCTATTAAATAAAATAGTAGGTGATCCGAATTTCCAACTGATTCCCACGGACACGGTAGCGATTCGAGAAAGTAACCTACTCAAGCACTTTGGTGAAAATTCAAAGTTGGAGTTTCTCAATGTAGCGGGGCGCTGCTATCCACGTCAGGATTTTCTTGCTTTAGCTGACTTTTTATTAGAAAACGAACACTTAAGTACTCAACACGCTACCGCATAAAAGTACTTATCTTATTAAATCAGTACTTTACCCACCTTCGAGGCAGGTTTTCGCCCTAGAAAATCAGATATAAATGTCCCTGCCTCCAGTACTTTGCCTAAATCAACACCCGTCTCAATCCCTAAACCCTTGAGCATATAAAGGACATCTTCAGTCGCTACATTACCACTCGCCCCTTTTGCATATGGACAGCCCCCTAAACCCGACACCGAGCTATCAATCACCGACACACCTAATTGCATCACCGCAAACAGATTGGCTAAGCCTTGCCCATAAGTGTCGTGGAAATGCGCGGCGAGCTTTTCAATGGGAACATCTTGCGCCACCGCGTCAACCATCCGTTGAGCCTTTAAAGGAGTACCTACACCAATCGTGTCGCCCAGTGAGATTTCGTAGCAGCCCATTTGATACAAAGTACTGGCCACTTCCGCTACTTTCGATAATGCAATCTCACCCTCATAGGGACAACCCAATACACACGATACATAGCCACGCACTTTAATATCATGCGCTTTGGCTTGCTCCATCACCGTATGAAAGCGATCTAAACTCTCACTGATGCTGCAATTAATATTCTTCTGGGTAAACGCTTCAGAAGCGGCGGCAAAAATCGCAATTTCCCTGACTCGCGCTGCCAGTGCGCCCTCCATGCCTTTAGCATTGGGAACTAGCATGGGATAGCTGACTCCTTCACGCTTTTGAATACCGTGATAAACCTCACCGCTACCCGCCATTTGTGGCACCCATTTGGGCGAAACAAAACTGCCCACCTCCACCACTGACAAACCTGCATCGACCAACTTTTCGACCAAAGCGATTTTGACTTCCACAGGTACGGCAGTAGGCTCGTTTTGCAAACCATCACGAGCGCCTACTTCTACGATTTTGACGTGTTGGGGTAAAGTACTCATCAGTTTTAGGACTCCACGCTCAATAAGGTATCACCGTCTTTGACCTGATCACCGACTTGGAAATAGATCTCTTGTACTGTGCCCTCTTTAGGGGCTGCAATAGTGTGCTCCATTTTCATAGCCACCATAATCATCAAAGCATCCCCCGCTTTGACCTGATCACCCACTTTCACCAGCACGTCTAATACCGCTCCCGCCATCGGTGCAGTCAAACCACCACCATGTACACCTTGATCCTCTATCTCATGTACAGGATCATGCAAATTCAAATGCCAAACCTTGCCATTCCAAAAAACTAGCCAAGTACTTTCCGACTGTATGACTTTAATACGATAGGTTTTTTGTCCTAAAACAATTTTCCACTCGTCATCCTGAAGGTACTCACCAGAGAGTACTGATTCACCCGTAGAAAGTTGTAAGTAGTAAGTACTTTGACGCTCTATCACAGTAAGCGGATAAAGTATTTCACCCACTTGGAACTCAAACGTGGCCGTATTTGGCAAATTCATCCGCCACGCATCGGTTTGCAGCCACGGTGAGTAGGGGTCTAAGGTTTGGCGCTGGGTTTCCTGCGAGTACTTTTGAGTACTGACTAACTGAGCTAAAACGGCAGCCGCCAATACTTCATCAGGGGGCGTGCTGGACTCTGGAAATAACTCAGCCATATGCTGTTCAATAAATCCAGTATGCACATCGCCCGCCGCAAAATCGGCACTACGCGCCAAATTACCCAGAAACTCTAGATTAGTATTTAAGCCACCGATGTAATAATCACCTAATGCAGCTTGCAAGCGTTGTAATGCCTGAGTACGGTCTTGCCCCCACACAATTAATTTAGCAATCATGGGGTCATAAAACATACTGACTTCATCGCCGCCCCGAATCCCCGTATCAATCCGCACATACTGATTCGTTTCAGGGGCAATCAAAGTACTTACTCGACCGGTCGAGGGCAGGAAATCGCGTTCGGGGGTCTCTGCATACACTCGTGCTTCAAACGCATGACCATTGATCTTTAATTGCTCTTGAGTCAAGGGTAAGGGTTCGCCATTCGCTACCCGCAATTGCCACTCGACTAAGTCCTGCCCCGAAATCATTTCAGTCACGGGATGCTCAACCTGTAGACGCGTATTCATTTCCATAAAGAAAAACTCGCCGCTTTGATCGAGCAAGAATTCAACTGTACCCGCGCCGACATAACCAATTGCTTTGGCGGCATTAATCGCGGCTTGACCCATCGCGTGGCGCAATTCAGGCGTCATCTGCGGGGCTGGTGCTTCTTCGATGACTTTTTGATGGCGACGTTGCACCGAGCAATCACGCTCAAACACATGCACCACATTGTCTAATGTATCGGCAAATACTTGCAACTCCACATGGCGAGGCTTTTGTAGGTAACGCTCAATCAGTACGGCATCATTACCAAAGGATGAAATCGCCTCACGCTTAGCTGAGGCTAATGCCGCATCAAATTCGTCAAATGATTTGACGACACGCATCCCCTTACCACCGCCCCCTGCACTGGCTTTTATCAGTTGTGGATAGCCAATGAGTTGGGATTGATCGCGTAATAAATCAATGGATTGGTCAGCGCCATGATAACCGGGTACTAGTGGCACATTGGCTTCGGTCATTAAGCGTTTGGACTCACTTTTTAAGCCCATGGCAATAATGGCTTGGGTAGGAGGGCCAATGAATACTACGCCTGCTGCTTTACAGCTTTCAGCAAATCCCGCGTTTTCAGATAAGAATCCATACCCCGGATGTATGGCTTGTGCCCCTGTCAATTGGGCAATTTCCAAAATTTTGTCGCCCCGTAAATAGCTTTCTGATGCGGGGGCTTCGCCTATCCAATAGGCTTCGTCACAGGCTTTGACATGTTCGGCTTTAGCATCCGCAGTAGAATACACCGCAACGGTTTTTATCCCTAAGCGGCGAGCGGTACGCGCGACACGGCAAGCAATTTCGCCACGATTGGCAATTAGGATTTTGGTGAACATAAGTACTCTCTCCTTACATCCTAAAGATGCCAAATGTAGTGTCTTCAATCGGGGCATTCAGTGCAGTCGACAAACCTAAACCGAGTACTCGACGCGTGTCTTTAGGGTCAATAATGCCATCATCCCAAAGCCGCGCACTGGCATAGTACGGATGCCCTTGCGTCTCGTATTGCTCGCGGATAGGACGCTCAAATTCGGTTTGTTCTTCTACGCTCCAGTTTTTGCCTTGCGCTTCTAGTGCATCACTGCGTACTTGACTCAGTACCTTTGCCGCTTGTTCGCCCCCCATGACAGAAATGCGTGCATTCGGCCACATCCACAAGAATCGCGCACCATAAGCCCGACCGCACATAGCATAGTTACCCGCGCCAAAACTACCGCCAATAATCACGGTAAATTTAGGTACTTTGGCACACGCGACGGCAGTTACCATTTTCGCGCCATCCTTAGCAATACCACCCTGTTCGGCTTTTTTACCAACCATAAAACCGGTGATATTTTGCAAAAATACCAGTGGAATTTTGCGCTGCGCACACAGTTCAACGAAGTGCGCCCCTTTCACCGCAGACTCGGAAAAGAGAATGCCATTGTTCGCCACAATACCCACAGGATAGCCATGAATATGCGCAAAGCCACAGACTAAAGTCGTACCGTACAGCTTTTTGAATTCATCAAATTCGCTACCATCGACCAGACGCGCAATGATTTCACGAATATCAAACGGTTTACGTGCATCTTTGGGGATAATGCCGTACAGCTCATCGACTAAGTACTGAGGTTCACGAGGTTGCTTTAAGGCAATATTAGGCGTTTTGACTCGATTGAGGCTCGCCACGACATCGCGTGCCATCGCTAGAGCATGGGTATCATTTAAGGCATAGTGATCGGTTACACCCGAAATGCGAGAGTGGGTATCTGCCCCGCCTAACTCTTCCGCGCTCACTACTTCACCGGTAGCGGCACGAACTAAAGGGGGGCCTCCTAAAAAGATAGTACCTTGCTCTTTAACAATAATGCTTTGATCACACATAGCAGGTACATACGCACCCCCTGCGGTACAAGACCCCATCACTACGGCAATTTGTGGGATCCCTTGCGCGGACATCGTTGCTTGATTATAAAAAATCCGTCCAAAGTGCTCACGATCGGGGAAGACCTCATCTTGTAGCGGCAAAAAAGCCCCACCCGAATCGACCAAATAAATACAGGGTAAACGATTTTCCAGCGCTATCGCCTGAGCGCGTAAATGCTTTTTGACTGTCAACGGAAAATAAGTACCGCCTTTGACGGTCGCATCATTAGCGACGATCATGCACTCTTGCCCACTCACCCGTCCGATACCCGCGATAATACCCGCCGCAGGTACTTCATTGTTATATAAGCCATAAGCGGCAAACTGAGAAATCTCTAAAAACGGCGAACCTTTATCAAGGAGTACTTGAATACGCTCACGCGGTAATAACTTGCCGCGCTCTAAATGCTTTTGACGGGCTTTTTCACCACCGCCTAAACTGATTTGGATAACCTTGTCATACAAATCATCCACTTGGATTTGCATATGAGCAGCATTCGCACGGAACTCTTCAGAACGAGCATTAACTGTAGTACTTAAAATCGCCATAACCTACTCCATAATCTGCCGTGCAATCACCATGCGCTGGATATCGCTAGTACCCTCATAAATCTGCGCCACTCGTACATCACGATAAATACGTTCCACTGGAAAATCATTGAGGTAGCCATAGCCACCAAGGGTTTGAATAGCATCGGAGCAGACTTTTTCTGCCATTTCCGAAGCAAATAGCTTGCCCATGCAGGCTTCTTTTAAACAGGGTTGACCTGCATCGCGCAGCGTTGCGGCATGAAGTACTAGTAAGCGGGCGGCTTCGATTTGAGTTGCCATATTTGCTAAACGAAAGGCAACGGCTTGATGTTCAATGATGGGTTTACCAAAGCTAATGCGCTCTTGTGCATACGCCAGTGCCGCTTCATACGCCGCCCGTGCCATGCCAATACATTGGGCGGCAATACCGATACGCCCCCCTTCTAGATTACTCAACGCAATTTTGTAACCTTCACCCTCTTTACCTAAAAGGTGACTAGCGGGTATCCGGCAATGATCAAAGAAGATAGAGGCAGTATCAGACGCATGTTGCCCCATTTTCTTTTCAATACCTGCGACTTTGTATCCCACGTTATCCGTGGGCACGACAAAAGCACTAATACCTTTTTTACCTGCATCGGGATCAGTCACCGCGAATACGATAGCGACCTGTGCATTTTGACCGGAGGTGATGAATTGCTTACTACCATTAATGACATACTCATCGCCTTCACGTACTGCGCGGGTTTTAAGAGCAGAAGCATCAGAACCCGCGTGCGGCTCCGTCAAGCAAAAGCAACCGAGCATTTGCCCAGACGCTAAGGGCTTCAGATAGGTTTCTTTTAAGTACTCACTGCCATAATTGAGAAGGGGGCCACAAACGACAGAGTTTTGCACGCTGAGAACGGTAGAGGTTGCGCCATCCCCTGCGGCAATTTCTTCAATCGCTAGCGCAAGCGATACGTAGCCGACATTGGAGCCACCCCACTCCTCAGGCACGACCATACCATACAAACCTAGCTCGCCCATTTCCTGCAAAGCTTTGGTGGGGAAAGTACTGGTCTTATCCCACTGCGCCGCATGGGGCGTGACATGATCACGGATATAACTACGCACCATATCCCGAATCAATACTTGCTCTTCGGTTAAAATCATTGGTAATCCCCTAGCATTCGTTTGTGTGCAGTACTTAGACTAACTCTACCGCCATAGCGGTAGCCTCACCCCCGCCAATACATAAAGAGGCTATACCGCGCTTTAAACCGCGTTGTTTTAGGGCTGACAGTAATGTCACTAAAATCCGCGCCCCCGATGCACCAATGGGATGCCCTAACGCACAAGCGCCACCGTGAGTATTCACTTTATCGTGGGGAATATTGAGCTCTTTCATCGCTGCCATCGTAATCACGGCAAAGGCTTCATTGATTTCAAAGAGATCAACATCTGCCACTGTCCATTGCAATTGATCCAGTAGTTTTTGCATAGCAAATACGGGAGCCGTGGTAAATAACGCTGGCTTTTGGGCATGAGTACTATGCCCTTTGATAATAGCTAAAGGTTTTAAGCCACGCTTTTCCGCCTCAGATTGACGCATCAACACTAATGCCGCTGCACCATCTGAAATTGAACTGGAATTAGCCGCCGTGACTGTACCCTCTTTGCGAAACGCGGGTTTTAAACTGGGAATTTTATCAATGGCGGCTTTGTGAGGTTGCTCATCCGTATCAATGAGTACTTCACCTTTGCGTGATTTTACGGTAACAGGAACAATCTCAGCTTTGAAAGCGCCTGACTCAATCGCGGTTTTGGCGCGAGTCAGTGAGCTCACTGCAAAGTCGTCTTGCGCTTCACGGGTAAAGCCAAACATATCCGCACATTCTTCGGCGTAAGTACCCATGAGACGCCCTTTTTCATAGGCATCCTCTAAGCCATCGAGAAACATGTGATCTTTGACCTCGCCGTGCCCCATCCGAAAACCTGTACGGGCTTTAGGCAAGAGATAAGGCGCATTGGTCATGGACTCCATACCGCCAGCAATCATAACTTGATTGGTACCTGCGACTAATAAATCATGAACAAGCATGGTGGCTTTCATACCAGAGCCACACATTTTATTGAGGGTGGTACAACCTGCACTTAAGGGTAAATTTGCCCCCAAAGCGGCTTGACGCGCTGGGGCTTGTCCCTGACCTGCTGGAAGTACACAACCCATAATGACTTCTTGCACCTCTTCGGCGCTAATACCTGCACGCTCGACCGCACCTTTAATAGCAACAGCGCCTAACTCACTCGCAGTAAGATTAGCAAAATCGCCTTGAAAGCCCCCCATAGGAGTACGTACTGCACTAACAATAACAATTGGATCACTCATTGCAGCACACCCTACTTGGTTTCATTAAACAGTTCGCGCCCAATCAGCATACGGCGAATTTCAGAGGTTCCTGCACCAATTTCATAGAGCTTGGCATCGCGTAATAAGCGCCCTGTCGGGTACTCATTCATATAGCCATTGCCGCCCAAAATTTGAATGGCATCTAGTGCCATTTGGGTCGCTTTTTCAGCGGAATATAAAATCGCACCAGCGGCATCTTTACGAGTCGTTTCGCCACGATCACAGGCATTACCCACAGCATACACATAGGCTTTACAAGCATTGAAGGTGGTATACATATCGGCAATTTTGCCTTGGATGAGTTGGAACTCACCTATACTTTGCCCAAACTGTTTGCGCTCATGAATATAGGGAACCACAATATCCATACAGGCTTGCATGATGCCTAAAGGCCCCCCAGACAGCACCGCACGCTCATAGTCTAAGCCGCTCATTAACACAGCAGCCCCACGCCCGATCTGACCCAGCACATTTTCTTCAGGTACTTCGACATCCTCAAATACTAACTCACCTGTATTCGAGCCACGCATACCCAATTTATCGAGCTTTTGCGCGACCTTAAAACCAAATGATTTTTCGACAATAAAAGTCGTCATGCCTTTAGAGCCTGCTTGTGGATCGGTTTTGGCATAAACCACAATCACATCCGCATCAGGGCCATTGGTAATCCACATTTTGGTGCCATTGAGAATGTACTTATCACCCTTTTTCTCGGCACGCATACGCATACTCACCACATCTGAGCCTGCATTGGGTTCAGACATGGCTAATGCGCCAATATGCTCACCGCTAATGAGTTTGGGCAAGTACTTACACTTTTGTGCCTCTGACCCATTACGATTAATTTGATTGACGCATAAATTGGAGTGAGCGCCGTAACTTAAGCCAATGGAAGCGGAGGCTCGGCTGATTTCTTCCATGGCAATCATATGAGCCAAGTACCCCATGCCACTGCCACCATACTCTTCTGGCACAGTAATACCCAATAAACCCATTTCGCCCAATTTAGGCCAGAGTTGATTAGGAAATTCATTGGAGCGATCAGTTTCAGCAGCAAGGGGAGCGATTTCAGCATTAGCAAAGTCACGCACAGCATCGCGTAACAGATCAATCGTCTCCCCTAATCCGAAATTAAGGGTGGGATAATGACTCATAGGTGTCCTCTCTAGCGGTTTGCCCGTGTAGTGATACCAGTTTGACTACAACATTGGGCTATAGAGCACATACTAAATTACGTTTACGTAAGCGTCAACTATCAAATGTGATTTATAATAGATAGAACCTGTCCTAAGTACTTAGCGATTCAACGGGCATCCAATCGATCGTGGATGACACTACCTCGTGCAATGGCTGAGTTAGGCTATCTCCACTGACCCGTGCTTGATGCTGTTCATGGTCGAGTACTTCGTCTAAATGAGGTACTGGCTCCACACAGCAATCGACTTGAGCAAATACTTGCGCCCATTCCATTAAAGATTTAGTGCTTAAAACGGCTTGAATATCATGGATTAAAGTACTTTGTGGTAATGGCTCAAACTGCCGAGCTATCCATTCGGCTTTACCAATTGCTTCGCAAAATGCTTGCCAAAACTTAGGCTCTAAAGGAGCCACCGCCAGCCAGCGCTGATCTTGGGTTTGATAAAGGTTATAGCAAGACGCTTGACCCGATAGCCATTGAAACACTTTGCCTTCTGTGTCGGTCAGATTAATGTACTGCAACATCAAAGCTGACTCCGCTAAGCTAATATCGAGAAATGCCCCTTTATCCGTGCGACCCCGTGCGACTAAAGCGGCTAAAATCATTTGTCCTGCTTGCATAGCCCCCACATGATCGGCTAACGGTGGAAATACAATAGCGGGCTTTTGCTCAGGGGTTGCACTCTTAGGCAAGCTTAATTGCCCCCCTACCGCGCAATAGGTCAAATCATGCCCTGCTCTATCCCAATAAGACCCCGTTTGCCCAAATCCAGAAATAGCGCAATGCACCAAACGCGGATTAATATCCTCTAATACCTGCCGCCCAAACCCCAGTCGTGCCATGACACCCGGTCGAAAGGACTCCAGCAAAACATCCGCTTTAGTTAATAGATTTAAAAGGACTTGTTTGCACTCTAACTGCTTGAGGTCTAAGCGAATAATACGTTTATTATTATTTAAGTACTCATAAACAGGTGAGGGAGTACTTTGATCCGTAGCCATGAAAAATCGCATAGGATCGCCATGAGGTGGCTCAATTTTAATAACATCCGCCCCCCATTCGGCTAATTGGCGAGTTACATAAGGGCCTGGAATATATTGGGATAAATCTAGTACTCGTATCCCCTGTAAAAATTGTGTCATCACGAGACTCCTGTTTAAATAACAGTAAGATTTAAACCAAACAATGGATTAGACCATTAACATTAACGAATCAACCCTCTTTCAATCAGGCTTATTCGTCTCCTCTAATGACCTTAAGGTTTCATTGGCTTTATTGTAAACGCGCTCTATTTCAGCGATAGACATATCGACATCATAACGTTGGCGGCGCAGGGACTCTAAGCGCTCCTCTAGTTTTGATAATAGATACTGTAGTTGTTTAACTTCTCCCGAGCGATCATGCTCAGCGGGAGTATTTGCTTGATTAGAATCATATAAATCAAACAACTCTTTGGCCTCAGCCAGACTTATTCCAATCCGCTTAGCACGCAATACTAAACGCAAGCGTACCCGATCCCGATCTGAATAAATCCGCTTACTGCCCTCCCTAACGGGAGACAATAGCCCTAATTCTTCATATAAACGAATGGCTCGCGGAGTGACATCATACTCTTTGGCTAATTCTGAAATGCTATAGGTTTTAGGTTCCATGATGTTTCACACGCTGACAACTGTGGTAATCAGAAAATATTAAAAAATTTGACGCTTACGTTAACGTAAGTTAATTTATAACAAACGGCTAAGCAGCGCAAATAGGATGCAGAGATAGATTAGGGGTTTTCAAGCCTCAAAAAGCGCTGCAATAGTTGCATATACACCCAATTAACGCTAGGGGCGGAGTCTAATTATGTCGGCATTACATCCGGTATCCAATACTATTCAGGTCAATCATCACCAACCTGCCACGCTACCTCGCAAGATTCGCTTTGTGACCGCCGCCAGTTTATTTGACGGGCATGATGCGGCTATTAATATTATGCGTCGCATTTTGCAAGCGAATGGCGCTGAAGTGATTCACCTTGGGCATAACCGCTCAGTGGCTGAAATCGTCAATGCTGCCGTTCAGGAAGATGCTCATGCCATAGCCATTAGTTCGTATCAGGGCGGACACAACGAGTACTTTAAGTACATGGTGGATATGCTGCGCGAACACGGACGTGAATCTATTCGTATTTTTGGTGGCGGCGGCGGCGTTATTATTCCTGAAGAAATTCGTGATTTGCAAAGCTACGGGGTCACCCGACTGTACTCCCCTACTGATGGTCAGCAAATGGGGTTGCAAGGCATGATCTTAGACATGTTGGCTCGTTGCGATTATGAGCCCAGTACTCATGCCCCGAATGACTTAAGTGCTATTAAACAAGGTGACTGGAAAGCACTAGCGCGTTTCATTTCCGCATTGGAAAATGATCAAATCGCATCCGACTTAATTAGCGAACTACAAAATACCGAACCCGCGCATAAAGTACCTGTACTGGGTATTACGGGAACTGGTGGCTCAGGCAAATCCTCACTGACCGATGAAATTATCCGTCGCTTTAGAATTGGGCAACAAGATCATCTCAAAATCGCGGTAATTGCGATTGACCCTACACGGCGAAAAACCGGAGGGGCACTACTGGGCGACCGCATTCGGATGAATTCGATTGATCATCCCCATATTTTTATGCGCTCCATTGCTACTCGCGACTCGGTTGGTGAAGTACCTGCGGTCATGCACGATATTATCAAGGCGTGTAAATTAGCAGGGTTTGATTTCATCATTGTCGAAACCCCCGGTATTGGTCAGGGTGACGCGGCAATTGTGCCGTTTGTGGATACCTCACTGTATGTCATGACTCCAGAATTTGGGGCGCAAAGCCAGCTAGAAAAAATCGATATGCTGGACTACGCCGACACGGTAGCGATTAATAAATTTGACCGCAAAGGCGCTGAGGACGCTTACCGCGACGTGTGCAAACAAGTGCAACGCAATCGCGAAGCCTTTTCCCAAGCGGTTGAATCTATGCCTGTCTTTGGCACCATTGCCGCTCGCTTTAATGACGATGGCGTGACCGCTTTATATAAACACTTGCTCCAAGTACTTACCAATCTTGGATTAAAGCATCAACCGGATACCTTACCGAGTAGTACTTTGCGTAAATCCTCCGGTAATACGGTAATCGTGCCGCCGGAACGAGTGCGCTATTTAGCTGAAATTGCAGATACGGTACGTGGCTACAAAAAAACCGTTCAAGCGCAAGCCAAAATCGCCCGCGAGCGCCAACAACTCACCGAAACCACACGTATGCTCGGCGAATGTGGGCACAATGCAAATAACCTTGAAGTACTCATTCAACAGCGCAATGACCAACTTGACCCTCGCGCCCGCAAACTACTCGATCAATGGCCGCAAGTAAAAGCCAGCTACAGTGGTGATGAATATGTGGTCAAAATCCGTGACAAGGAAATTCGAACTACTATAAAACGTACTACATTATCTGGCTTAAAAATCCCTAAAGTATCCTTGCCGCAGTACGAAGATCATGGCGAATTGCTTAAATGGTTATTGTTAGAAAATCTTCCCGGTAGCTTTCCTTATACGTCGGGCGTATTTGCATTTAAACGCGAAAACGAAGACCCCACGCGCATGTTCGCAGGTGAAGGGGATGCCTTTAGAACCAATGCCCGTTTTAAACGTTTGTCCGAACACTCCGAAGCCAAACGCCTTTCCACCGCTTTTGACTCCGTGACTTTATACGGCTGTGATCCTGCTGAACGCCCTGATATCTATGGAAAAGTTGGCAACTCTGGCGTATCAATTGCCACATTAGAGGATATGAAAGTACTCTATGATGGCTTTGATTTATGTAATCCCATGACTTCGGTTTCAATGACGATTAATGGTCCTGCACCGATGATTTTGGCGATGTTTATTAATACCGCCATTGATCAACAGCTTGCCAAATTTGAACGCGACAATGGTCGCGCACCCACCGATGATGAGCGTGAAAAGATCAAAATCTGGGCGTTAGAAAATGTGCGCGGTACAGTTCAAGCCGATATTTTAAAAGAGGATCAGGGACAAAATACTTGTATTTTCTCTACTGAATTTGCCCTCAAAATGATGGGCGATATTCAGGAGTACTTTGTTCAACACCGTGTTCGCAATTTCTATTCGGTGTCCATTTCTGGCTATCACATTGCTGAAGCGGGTGCGAATCCGATTTCTCAACTCGCCTTTACCCTTTCTAATGGTTTTACGTTTGTCGAAACCTATTTAGCACGGGGTATGCATATTGATGATTTCGCGCCGAATTTATCATTCTTTTTCAGTAATGGTATGGACCCCGAATATAGCGTATTAGGACGGGTGGCGCGGCGTATTTGGGCGACCGCCATTCGATTTAAATACGGTGGTAATGAGCGTAGTCAAAAACTCAAATATCATATTCAAACTTCAGGGCGCTCGTTGCATGCGCAGGAGATGGACTTTAATGATATTCGCACCACGCTTCAGGCATTAATCGCAATTTATGATAATTGCAATAGCCTGCATACGAATGCATTTGATGAAGCCATTACTACACCTACGGAAAACTCCGTACGTCGCGCATTAGCTATTCAACTCATTATTAATAATGAATGGGGTTTAGCCAAAAATGAAAATCCTTTACAAGGGGCATTTATTATTGATGAGTTAACCGAACTCGTCGAAGAAGCGGTTTTAAAAGAATTTGAAAGTATTGCCGAGCGCGGTGGAGTACTGGGCGCAATGGAAACCGGTTATCAGCGCGGTAAAATCCAAGATGAGTCCATGTATTACGAACATAAGAAACACGATGGCAGTTTACCCATTATTGGCGTCAATACTTTCATTAATCCTCAAGGGCGCGAAGAATTTAAAATTGAATTAGCTCGCTCAACGGATGAGGAAAAAGACAGCCAGATTAAGCGCTTAGCAGACTTCCAAAATCGTCATAAAGATTATGCCGAGCAAGCACTCCATGCAGTGAAACAAGCGGCTATTCATAACCAAAATATCTTTACGGCTTTAGTTGAGGCAGTACGTTACTGCTCGCTAGGGCAAATTTCTAATGCTTTATTTGAAGTCGGTGGCCAATACCGTCGTAATATGTAGGAGTAATAGACATGACCATTCAAACTGTCGGCGTTATTGGTGCAGGTACTATGGGTAATGGTATAGCCCAAGTTTTTGCAGCTCACGGCTTTAAAGTAGTATTAAATGACTTAAACGAAGCCGCTCTTAATCAAGGTTTAAAAACGATTAGTAGTAGCTTAGATCGCCTTATCAAAAAAGAAGCTATTACCTCTGAGCAAAAGACCAGTACTTTAGCTAATATTACTAGTACTACGGATTTAAAAGCACTAGCCAATGTTGATATTGTCGTTGAAGCAGCGAGTGAACGTTTAGAAATCAAAGCCGATTTATTTCGCCGCCTAGATAATATTTGTAAACCTGAGGCTATATTAGCTTCTAATACCTCCTCTATTTCATTAACTCGAATTGCACGGGAAACTAAACGCCCTGATAAAGTGGTTGGTATGCACTTTATGAACCCTGTTCCCGTAATGAAACTAGTAGAGATTATTCGTGCCTTACAAACGAGTGATGATACTTACCAACTAGTAGAAGATTTATCTAAGCACATTTCAAAAACCCCTGTCACTGTTAATGACAGCGCTGGCTTTGTTTCTAATCGCATTTTAATGCCCATGATTAATGAGGCTATTTATACCTTATATGAAGGGGTGGCGACCGCAGCAGCTATTGATGAGATTATGAAATTAGGCATGGCTCATCCAATGGGTCCTTTAACTTTAGCGGATTTAATTGGTTTAGATACCTGCTTGTCTGTTATGGAAGTACTTCATGAAGGTTTAGGCGATGATAAATATCGTCCTTGTCCTTTGTTACGGCGAATGGTAGACGCAGGCTATTTAGGGCGTAAAACAGGACGAGGTTTCTACACCTATGAGGCTAAATAATGGAATTTCAAAATCTATTACTAGAGGAAAAAGAGGCAGGTATTTACTGCCTCACCATTAATCGTCCTAAGGCTTATAATGCGTTAAATAGTCAAACCTTAGCTGAAATTCAACAAGTTTCGGATTATTTAGCCTCACGCCATAATGCTCGAGTACTGTTATTAACAGGAGCGGGAGAGAAAGCTTTTGTGGCGGGGGCTGATATTAAGGCAATGCAAAACTACACCGCTTTACAAGCCATGCAGTTTTCCCAACAAGGCATGGACGCTTTTGCCAGCCTTGAGCGCTTACCTTTTCCCGTCATTGCGGTGGTTAATGGTATTTGTTTAGGTGGCGGCTGTGAATTAGCTATGAGTTGTGATTGGATCATTGCCGCTGACACTGCACAATTTGGTCAGCCAGAAGTTAATCTAGGTGTCACCCCCGGATTTGGCGGTACACAACGTTTAACTCGCCTAATAGGTCGCGCTCGTGCTTTAGAATTATTAATTGCTGGTCGACAACTCAACGCTCTTGAGGCATTAAACTGGGGATTAGTTAATCATATTTATCCACGTGAGCAATTAATGGAGGAGGCTTTAAAAAAAGCTCGATTAATTGCCCAAAAAGGACAAATCGCAATACGTTTAACCAAGCAATTAGTGCAGCAAGGTCAAGCCTTAGATTTAGATAAAGCCTGCTTGTTAGAGACACAAACCTTTGGAGTCGCTTTTTCTACTCAGGATCAAAAAGAAGGAATGCTGGCTTTTATGGAAAAACGTGCAGCTCAATTTATAGGTTCGTAGTTGTTTAATGAGGGCATCAAGCTTTAATGATTTAGTTTAAGTACTTGTTGAGCACGAGTACTTAGCTTTAAAACTTGCACAGCCGCATAACTCCCACTTGCTTTATCGCGTTTAAAGCCTTTGCGAATTAACTCAAAACCTAATTGCCCCCAGAACTGAAGTAATTCTGGGGTCGACGCATAACTGACACCTATATAATCCACTTTTTGCTGTTGTGCATACTGGATTAAATACGTAACCAATTGTTTACCTAACCCCTGTCCTTGGCATTCATCTGCTACAGCGATCCGCATTACACGCTCCCCAGTTAACTCGGCGGCTCGTGAAATTTTAGAATGCCATGTTAACGTTTGGGGTAGTAAATGCCCCTGTGGTCGACGTTTTCCTTCAAATACTAATTGCGTCATTTCAGCATCAAAACCACCCTCACGTGATAATAACGCTACTGCTAATATTTCATGATTTTGCTCTAAAATATGAATAGAAATATTAGGTGCATCGAATAACTGCCTTAAATCAGACGGGCGCGTTTGATAATGAGCATTGACTAATAATAAAAATACTTTTTGCAAGAGCACTTCATTATTCAGTAACTCATCGGGTGAAAGTACTCGATGATTAACAGTAATCTTTGAATTAAACAAAGTACTAGTATTGCTTGAAGTACTTTGCCCTAATAATAATGACTTCTTTAATAAATCTTCTAAAATATCGTCATCATCCCAACGCACAGGTTTAGTTAGGTGAAGTACTTGTAAATTACTGTGCTGCTCTTGCAATAATTTTTTAAACTTTAAAATAAAACCGCGACCGCTCCCCTCATAGCCCTGTACCGTCGTGGAGTAAATCACTCGTGAATACTTTGCCTGCATTTGCATTAATAGTGGTAATGGAATGGTCGCCGCCTCATCCACAATGAGTACATCTAGTTGAGGCAAGAGTTGTAGTAACTCATCCGGTGGCAAAAAGTTTAAAGATGAAGTTTGCGTTTTAAAGTACTCGGTTTCTAATGCTTGAATAGCACTTTTACGGGGTGCCGTAATCAGGACGGTTAAAGCTTGAGTACTTAATTGTGCAGCCAATGCCCCCAATATAGTTGACTTACCTCGTCCCCGATCTGCGAGTAATACACTAACACCTTGATGGCTTTGTAGTTGATCAAGTACTTGGCTTTGCTCAGCCGTCCACTGCCAATCATCGTTAAGCCCTTCAGCAGGTTTTAAGGGTGATAGGAGAGGAGTACTTTCATTGAGCCAATGAATAGCCGAACAAGTTTGCCAGCACTGAATAAAACGCTGGATGAAACGCCCTTTGAGGGGAGTACTTTCAAAAAGATAGGGAATAAAGCGTTGATAGTCGGGGTCTGGAAACGTTGTCCAAGTACTTAAGGGAGGGGTGAGTAGTAACAATACTCCACCGCCACGAATAGCGCCCGCACTTAAGGCAAGCGCATTGCTATCTAGACCTTGATGCGCATCAAACACTAGCGCATCTAAGGTTAAACCCAAAACCGTTGGGGCTTTTTGCCGAGGCACCCATGCCACTGTTTTAGGGTTATGAGTGCTTAGTAAATAGTCAGCAGTGGTGTTGCACCAATCCGCCTCACCACTGCTGAGTACCCCTATACGCCGTTGCATACAGGCTTAAACGGCGTCCGAACCTGCTTCACCCGTACGAATCCGAATGGCTTGTTCAACTGGTAAAACGAAAATTTTACCGTCACCGATTTTACCCGTTTGAGCGGCTTTTAAAATCGCATCGATCACCGCTTCAACTTTATCGTCAGTAGTGACAATTTCGAGCTTCATTTTTGGTAAGAAATCAACGACATACTCAGCACCCCGATAGAGTTCGGTGTGACCTTTTTGGCGACCAAAGCCTTTGACTTCAATCGCAGTCATGCCCGTTATACCAATTTCGGTCAAAGCTTCACGCACGTCATCGAGTTTAAAAGGCTTAATAATGGCTTGAATCAGTTTCATATCTACTCCAAAAGTACTTTAAGCTAAGGGCAAATTACGCCGCCACCCCGAAGTCATGGGATAGCGCCAATCTTTACCAAAGGCACGGATGGTAATCCGCACACCTGGCGCGGCTTGGCGACGTTTGTATTCATTCAATAGTACCAGATTTACTACACGTCTGACGGTTTCACGTTCAAATCCTGCCGCTACTATAGTCTCTAATGGCTCATTCAGCTCCATAAAACGGCGCAAAATTTCATCAAGTACTTCATAGGGTGGTAATGAATCCTGATCGACTTGTCCGGGGGCGAGTTCGGCGGAGGGCGGGCGGGTAATGACCCGCTCTGGAATAATCGGTGCAGGGCTTAAAGAGTTGCGATACTGTGCCAAACGATAAACCAAGGTTTTATACACGTCTTTTAAAGGTGAAAACGCCCCCGCCATGTCGCCGTAAAGGGTGGCATACCCGACTGCCGTTTCGCTTTTATTGCTGGTGGCGAGTAACAAGCTACCGAATTTATTCGACATGGACATCAGCAACACGCCACGAATCCGCGCTTGGAGATTTTCTTCCGTCACATCCGCTTTTTTACCTGCGAATACAGGTGCTAAAGTACTTTCAAACGCTTTGAATGTGTTTTCAATGGGTAGATTATGGTACTCAACCCCCATTAATTGTGCTTGTTTGGCGGCATCCTCTTGGCTCATGGCGGCGGTATAACGAAACGGCATCATAATCGCGGTGACATTTTCAGCGCCTAGCGCATCGGCTGCAATCGCTAGGGTCAATGCCGAATCAATCCCCCCCGATAAACCCAGTAGTACTTTTTTAAAGCCATTTTTGCGTACATAGTCTTGAACACCGAGCACTAGGGCGGGATAAACCTGCTCCTCGGTGGTGTACGGAAAGGCAGCTTCAGGCAAATCCGTACGGGTAAACTCCCAATCGAGTACTTCAAAATGGGGGTTTAAAATTGGTGCTTGGTAGGTGGTTTTACCCGTAGGGTCAGATAACATCGATGCGCCATCAAACACTAACTCGTCTTGCCCACCGACAAGATTGACATAGGCAAACGGTAATTGTGTGCGTTTAGCATGATTGGTAAATAAAGCCCTGCGCTCAAATTGCTTGTCATAACGAAACGGCGAGGCATTAAGACTCAGAATAACGTCTGCTCCTGCGGCTTTAGCTTTATCGACAGGGTCGTCATGCCAAATGTCTTCGCAAATCAAAATACCTGCTTTAACACCCTCAATATCGATTATGCAGGAATCGTTACCCTCGACAAACCAACGCTTCTCGTCAAACACATGATAATTAGGCAGCTTTTGTTTAAAGTACTCGTGTACGACTGTGCCATTTTTGAGTACGCAAGCTGCATTACGGATTATCCCGTCTCGTACTAAAGGCGCCCCCACAATCACCCATAACTCTGGAGCAATGGTTGCTAAGGCTTGAATGCTTTCATCCATTTGCTGCATAAAGTCAGGACGAAAGACTAGATCAGCCTGTTCATAGCCAGAAAGCACTAGTTCGGGTAATAAAAGTACTTGAGCGTTTGCAGCTTGCGCTTGTTGAATCGCTGTGGTGATTAAGCGAACGTTGCCCTTAATATCGCCTACACAAACATTGATCTGCGCTAGAGCAATGCGCAATTTAGGATTATTGTTTTGCACGTTTCGATTCGGTAGTAGTATGAAGATCTCAAAACTATACCTGAATCTACTCCAAACATCATGATAAGCCGCATCGTTTTTATACTCGTTCTGCTAGCAGTTGGTTTCCTTTTGTTAAAGTCGTGGCAGCGCAAAAAATTTATACAAAAACAAGCTCAGGAAAGTCAAAACTCCACCTTACGTACCACCAAACCAACTAAAATGGTGCGGTGTAACTATTGTGATCTACACATTCCTGAGCGGCAGGCTATTGCAAATGGAGGTCGATGGTTTTGTTGTCAGGAGCACGTGAGTCTCATGAAGAATCCGAACTAGGTCATGAGCAAATAGCACCTTTTTTTCTTCACGATGATCCGTGGAATTTATTACGTCTTTATCATGTCTATCGTTTAGCCTTAGCGGGGGTACTATTACTATCGGTAGTCACCGACCATAATGCTATTAAATTAGGTACTTACGACGCTCATTTATTTTCATGGTTAACCGTTGTTTATTTAGTTATTGCTATTATTAGCAACCTCACCTCGTATTTTGAATGGCCTGATCTACCGATTCAGGGAGTACTTTACGTTTTATTTGATATCGCCATTTTGTTAGGGCTTTTGTATAGCAGTGGCGGGGTTAATGTGGGGTTAGGGGTATTGTTAGTCATACCCGTTTTAATACCTTATATTTGTGTGCCTGGGCATTATTCAATTTTTTTAGCGGCACTGACGGGAATATTTTTAATTGGGATGGAGATTGTTCTAGGTTCTGCTCTACAAAAACCAGACTCCTCCGCACTTACCCACAGTGGCATTTTAGCCAGCTTCATTATGCTAGCAAGTTGGATGGGCAATCGATGGATTCGCAAAGCTAGTGCCATGGCTTCACTCGCCCAGCGTCGAGGAGTGGATTTAGCTAATCTGTCACAACTCAATCAATCCATTTTAGATCGTTTGGAATCGGGCATTGTAGTCGTTGAGCAAAATGGTGTGATTCGACACATGAATGCCGCAGCATGGGATTTATTAGGCAATCCCGGTAATTGGCGCAGTAAGCCTTTAGCTGTATTCGCCCCCGAACTCAATCATCATTTACAGCATTGGTTGGAAAAAATCAGTCCACGCCCTGCTAGTTTTGATATTCGTCATCAGCACACTACCGAGTTACGCGCTCGATTTACCCAAATGGGTAGTCATGCTCGCCAAACGACGTTAATCAGTATTGAAGATACCAGTGAACAACGCGAAAAACTGCAAGGTGTCAAGCTCGCTTCGCTAGGGCAACTCACTGCCAGTATTGCTCACGAAATTCGTAATCCATTAGGGGCTATTAGTCATGCTGCACAACTCATGGGCGAATCTCCTTTGGATGCTGCCGATAAACGGCTTCTACAAATCATTCAAAGTAATGCTAAACGCATGAATATTACGATTGAAAGCGTGCTGAATTTGTCCCGCAAAAAACACCCTAAGCGCGAACGTATTGTTTTAAAGCCTTGGTTGAATGAGTTTCTACGGGATTTCTTAATTCAAAGCCAATTGCAACGCGAACAAATTTCACTCTTTATTGAGCCAACGGATACCACCATTGAGTTTGATCCAGCACATTTGCATCAAGTACTGTGGAATTTGTGTCGTAATGCGTTAAAGTATGCGCATGACACTCCGACAAAATTGCATCTAGATATACAAGGCGGCACGCCAACGCATACACGAGATGTCATGCTCAATATTATTGATAATGGTCGCGGTATTCCCGAAGACTCTAGACAGCGCCTATTTGAACCCTTTTTTACTACCAGTACCAAAGGTACGGGACTGGGATTATTTATGTCTCGTGAATTGTGTTTGAGTAACGGTGCTACATTGGAGTATGTAGCCTTGCCTACAGGGGGTAGCTGCTTCCGCATTGTTTTTTCGCGTGCGCACCGCTAACTAACGAATGATTGACTACTATGACACAACAACGCGTACTTATTATTGACGACGAACCTGACATTCGTGAGTTATTAGAAATCACCCTATTACGGATGGGGTTAGATACCGCTACTGCAGGCAACGTGTCTGAAGCACTCACTCACTTAAAAAGTACTCGTTTTGATTTATGCCTAACCGATATGAAACTGCCTGATGGCAGTGGTATTGATATTGTGCGCTTGATTCAAAAAGACTTACCCCACTTACCGGTAGCAGTGATTACCGCCTTTGGTAGCATGGACACAGCGATTGAAGCCTTAAAAGCTGGTGCCTTTGATTTCGTATCTAAACCCGTCAACTTACCCAAACTGCGAGAACTCATTCAAACCGCTCTAAAACTCTCCGCACAACAAAGTACTCCTGAACCGATTGTACTATTTGAAAATGACAGCGACAGCTCAGAGAATCCCAGCCGCATTTTAGGGAGTTCTGAGGCTATGCAACTACTTAAAAATACCATTACTAAACTAGCTCGTAGCCAAGCCCCTGTTTACATTCATGGTGAATCGGGTAGCGGTAAAGAACTGGTTGCACATGAAATCCATCTACAAAGCCCTCGTAAAGAAGCCCCTTTTATTCCCGTTAACTGCGGAGCTATTCCTGAAAGTTTAGTTGAAAGTGAGTTTTTTGGGCATAAAAAAGGGAGTTTCACCGGAGCCGTTGCCGATAAGGTGGGACTCTTTCAAGCCTCCCATCATGGGACTCTATTTTTGGACGAAGTGGCTGACTTGCCTCTCACTATGCAGGTGAAATTGCTACGTGCTATTCAAGAGCGAGCTATCAAGCCTGTTGGGGGTTTAAACGAAGTACCAGTCGATGTCAGGATTTTAAGTGCTACTCATAAGAGCTTGGAGCATGAAGTGGCTGCAGGTCGATTTAGACAAGATTTATACTACCGCCTAAATGTCATCAAACTTAAAGTACCCCCTTTACGGGATCGTGGTGATGATATTTTATTACTGGCGGATTATTTTTTACGCAAAATTGCTCAACGTTGGAGTATGCCACCGATTAAATTGGCAAACTCTGCACGTAAAGCCCTGCAAAGTTATGACTTCCCCGGTAATGTCCGTGAACTGGAAAATATCCTCGAGCGGGCGTGTACACTGTGTGATAACAATACAGTTGAACCCGAAGATTTGCAGCTACCACAAGTGATGCTTGCCACCAAAGTTACTGCCAATATTAGCTCCTATAAAAGTACTTCTAGTTTATCAAGTCATGAAACACTTTTTGAAAAAAATCAAATAAGTACCTCTTCCGAGCCTGAACCCGATTTAGACGATGATACCGATTTACAATGGAATCCTGGAGGCAGTGAAGCTGACGAAAAAGCCATTATTTTAAAAGCTTTAGATCAAACTCGTTGGAATCGTACTAAAGCAGCCGAGTTATTGGGCATGAGTTTTAGACAGTTACGCTACCGTATCCAAAAATATGATTTGGACATGCGCTAATGTTTTAGTCTGACAATGCTGACAGAATACTGTCATTAAGTGACAAATGATTTTACTAAAAAAATGACAGGCAAACGGACGTTCAATTAAATATAAATTTAAAAACAATCACTTAAATAAAAATAAAAAACTGGCATGATCCCTGCATTATAGTAAGTGTCTATCCAAGACCTAAGACTCTACATAATAAATAATTCTAATTTGGAAAGTAATTCATGAAAAATGTACAAAAAGGTTTCACATTAATCGAGTTGATGATCGTTGTAGCTATCATCGGTATTTTAGCAGCGATCGCTTTACCTGCTTACCAAGATTACACTAAACGCTCACATGTGGGTGAAGGTTTAAGTTTGGCAGGTGCTGCAAAATTAGGTGTTACTGAATTCTTCGCAGATCGTGGCGCCTTACCTACAAGCAATGCAGATGTTGGTTTAGCTGCTGCTACCGATATTAAAGGTAATGCTGTAAAAAGTGTTGCCGTGGGTGCATCAGGTGTAATTACAATTACTTATAATAGCAAAGTAACAGATAATGCAACTTTGATTATGACACCAACAGCCGATGTAACCAAAGGCTCTGTAACTTGGACTTGTACAAGTGGTACTGTAGACAAAAAATATCGTCCAGCTACTTGCCGTGGTACCTAATACATAGTTTTAGGAATTAAAGAGGCTGCCCAATGAGGCAGCCTCTTTATTTTAAAATCACACATTCAGATACGGGCAATATGCTCTCTCTTAAACTGCACTAGAGCCAAAGGGCGACCTCTATTGTAGTAATCTAATAATAATAAATATGGCTATTAAACCAACGACTTCTGCTAATCTTCCTGCTAATCAGAATTCAGCTAAGCCTGCAATTCCGGGGTTTATTCGCCAACTTATTAAACTGAAAGCAGCTACTGAAGAGCAAGCCATTGAAATAGTGACCACGGCTAAAGCCGAGCACATTACTATCATGGCGCAGATGATCAAGATGCGGATTGCGCCGCCCAGTGTTTTAGCAAAAGCTGCCAGTCTTGAATACGGTTTGAGTTATGTTGATCTTGATGCACTAATCATTGGCCCTGATGTGTTGAGCCTTATTAGTGACGAGCAAAAACAACGGCTCAATCTCTTGCCACTTTATCGTATGGGGCAACGGTTATTAGTAGGTATAGCTGATCCTACTCATCTTCCTAATATGGATGATGTGAAATTTGCTACCGGTTTAACACCTGACCCTGTATTCGTCGAATACAACAAACTAAATGGCTATTTACAACACAGTGAAAGTTTAGCCGCCGCGGCTGCTGGCGATGATGGCGCGGCAGCCATGAGCAGCGGCATGATGGTTTCAAATGAAGCTATTGTGCAAAATATTGCGCTAGATACCCAAGAGTTACGTGCTAAAAATGAAGGCGAAGAAGTCGAGATTGTTTCTTTCGTCGATAAATTATTAGTACATGCTATTACTTCCAAAGTTTCTGATATTCATATCGAACCCTATGAAAAAACCCTGAGAATACGCTTTCGTATAGATGGTATTTTGCAAGTTATTGCCACCCCACCTATTGATATTGCCACCAAACTAGTCGCGCGCCTTAAAGTCATGGCTAAAATGAATATTTCTGAGCGCCGAGTTCCTCAAGATGGTCGGATTCGTATTACTTTAAAAAATGAAAAAAATATCGACTTTCGTGTTAATACATTGCCAGTACTTTATGGCGAAAAAGTAGTAATGCGGATTTTGGACTCCTCTAATGCAACATTAGGAGTCGATAAACTAGGTTTTGAGGCGAAACAAAAAGCTGATTTTTTGGCGGCATTAGCAAAACCTGATGGCATGATTCTAGTTACGGGGCCTACAGGTAGTGGTAAAACTGTCACTCTTTACACTGGCTTAGGCATGCTTAATACGCCAGAAGTTAATATCTCTACCGCTGAAGATCCCGCCGAAATTAATATGCCCGGCGTTAATCAAGTCAATGTTAATGCTAAAGTCGGGCTAACTTTTGCGGATGCATTACGGGCTTTTTTACGTCAAGACCCTGATGTCATTATGGTGGGTGAGATTCGTGATTTAGAAACTGCCGAAATTGCTATTAAAGCGGCTCAAACAGGGCATTTAGTTTTATCCACCCTACATACTAACAGTGCACCAGAAGCTTTAACTCGTTTAATGAATATGGGCGTTGCTCCTTTTAATATCGCTACCTCTGTACATCTTATTATTGCGCAACGCTTAGCCCGACGCTTGTGTGAAAAATGCAAGAAACCCGCAGATATTCCTAAAGAAGCTCTCACTAAACTAGGATTTAAAGAGGATGAATTAAGTACTTTAAAAATCTTTAAAGCCATTGGGTGTGATGCTTGCTCTAATGGCTATAAAGGCCGTGTGGGTATTTACCAAGTAATGCCTATATCCCAAACAATGGGAAGAATGGTAATGGACGGCGGTAACTCCATGGATATTGCAGATCAGGCTCAAAAAGAAAGAATTTTAGATTTACGTCAATCTGGTTTAAATAAGATTCGTGCTGGACTAACCACTCTAGAGGAAGTTGAGCGTGTTACAAAAGACTAAAGTAGCAACTAATAATATTATTCAAAAACCTAACTGTTTTTCTATAACACTATTAAGTTTAATCTTATTAACTGTTTATCCTTTCACTACTACAGCTAGCTATCATGACTCACAACGTTTTTTAAGTATATTAATTTTTAGTATACTTGGTTATAACTTACTGATTGACTTAAAGCTATCCATGCTACAGATAGCTAGCTTCATATTATTTTCACTATTAGGACTTATCAGCACACTACTGTCTCCACTACCTCTCTGGTCTGGAATTGAGTTTTTATTATTTTTTAGCATACTATCAATAGTACTTTCTTTTAAAGCCGAGATTAACTCTGAGTACATTTATAAAACTGTTCTCACCTTCACGCTTTTAAATCTTATTTATATAGTAAGATCATTGGTTAACTATGTTATTGTGATAGCTCACCAATCAGTACTTGATAGGGATATCATTATTGATGGTTTTAGTAATATAAGATTTTATGCACAGTTTATTTCTTGGACTATTCCTTTTATCTTGGCATTTATCAGCACCCATCCTCAAGCAAAATATAAATCGCTGATGTGGACAGTGACTATTTTAAGCACTGGTTTAGTGCTGTTAAGCGGTACTCGAGCATTCATCCTAGGAATACTTTTTAGTTTATTAAGTATTTACTGGCTTGTACCTCAACTAGCAAAACAATACTTTAAAGTAAATATTATTAATATGTTAGCTGCGTTAGTAATCTACATAACTATGGTTTTCATAATCCCCTATAGTTTCGATATAGATAACACTACGTTATTAATGCAAAACATAGGTAGAGATATGACTAACTCTAGCGGTCGTTTAGAGATTTGGTTAATTACTTTAAGGGTTTTTCTAGAAAATCCTTATTTTGGAGTTGGCCCCATGATGCTTGCTCTTGAGGGTACCTATACTGGAGTTGCACATCCTCATAATATGCCCTTACAGATTCTTGCTGAATGGGGTGGTATTATGGCTTTTTTAATTTTTACATTACTCGTGTATTTAGCCCTTTCTTGGAAAAAACTTTTATTCTTAACCCCCCCAGAAAGAAATCTGTTAGCATTCCCTATAAGTGCTTCTATTAGCTCTGCCTTAGCGGTGAGTATGGTAGATGGTATTATTGTAATGCCTGTCAGCTTGATATACTTATGCTTAATGCTAGGTTTAGCTAATGCCCTGTGGGTATCGTGGACACCTGATACTCTACGCTTTAATATTAATAAATATTGGGCAGTAATTTTATATGCGCCTATTTTAGTACTTACCGTTATTACTACTTATCAATGGTTATATCCTGACCTATTAGCTCTCGGCGCCTCACACCCCCGTTTTTGGCAAAATGGTATACTAATTAGGCCAAACTGATAATAACCTACTGATTAAACCTATAATAATAACTACTTTCTGTAGCTTTGAAGCCTTTTATCGCTTAAATCATAAGAAAAATAAATTTTTTGGTATCATCGGCGAAAATTTATAAAAAACAATGGCGATGTATGGCAACGATTCACACTAATCAGAAAGTACCTGAGCCTCGTGTTTTCATGTGGGAAGGTACTAACAAGAATGGCGTCAAAATTAAAGGTGAAAGTCCTGCTTTGAATGCTAACTTGTTACGTGCAAACTTACGTCGTCAAGGAATTAATCCGACACGCATTTATAAAAAACCAGTACCGCTGATTCCGCCTAGTATTAAATCTATCCATATTGCACAGTTTGCTAGACAAATGACTACCATGATGAGCTCTGGAGTACCGATGGTGCAAGCTCTTGAAATGGTAGCTAATAGTGGTGATAACATTGCAATGTCTAATTTAATCAAAGCTATTAAGCGCGATGTTGAGACCGGCTCTACCTTTGGCGATGCTCTTAGCCATCATCCCAAGTACTTTGACTCATTATTTGTCAACCTTATTAAAGCGGGTGAGCAAGCAGGTACGTTGGAAAACATGTTAAATAAAGTAGCTCTTTATAAAGAAAAAACCGAAGCTACTAAAGCTAAAGTCAAAAAAGCATTGATGTACCCCATTATAGTTATCATCGCGGCGGTGGTGGTTTCAGCAATTATGTTGATTTTCGTTATTCCACAGTTTAAAGAAGTGTTTTCAAGCTTTGGTGCCGAATTACCGGCTTTTACGCTCTGGGTGATCAGTCTCTCTGAATGGCTGCAAGCTAATTGGTATTGGCCACTCGGTGGAATTATTTTGAGCATCTATGCTTTCTTGGACTTTAAACGACGTTCTAAAGTATTCGCTGATGGGGTTGATCGAGTCGCCTTAAAATTTCCTATTGTGGGAAATATTTTAAACCTTTCTGCAATTGCTCGTTATTGCCGTACTTCATCCACCATGTTTGCGGCTGGCGTTCCTGTCGTAGAAGCCATGGATGCCGTATCGGGTGCCACAGGTAATGCGGTTTATCGAGATGCCACTTTGCGTATCAAAGATGATACCTCTAAAGGTGTGCAACTCAATATTGCTATGCAAACGGCTCAAGTCTTCCCAAGTCTAGTACTACAAATGACAAGAATTGGAGAGGAATCAGGTCGATTAGAAGACATGCTAGGCAAAGCAGCTGACTATTATGAAGAGCAAGTGGATAATTTAGTTGACAATTTAGCTAAGCAAATTGAACCATTGATTATGGCAGTACTGGGGGTATTAGTCGGTGGATTGATTATCGCAATGTACTTGCCAATCTTCCAATTAGGTTCTGCAATCTAACTTTAATAATAATTTAATTAGGGCTTGCCCTCAGGGTATGGAATGGATTTTTTAACATTATTAAGTACTAGTACTCCGTGGTTACTAATCACGGTAGGGCTATTTTCATTACTAGTGGGCAGCTTTTTAAACGTAGTGATTTATCGTTTACCTATTATTCTAGAGCGCCAATGGAAGCATGATTGCACTGAGTTAATGGGCAAAAATACCGACCCTTTGCATGAGGCTCCCTTTAATTTGGTAGTTCCCCGCTCACAATGCCCAACTTGTGGACATGCGATTACTGCTTGGGAAAATATTCCTATTATTAGCTATTTAGTATTAAAAGGTCGCTGTATTAGCTGCCAAAGCCCTATTTCTGTGCAATATCCAGCTGTAGAAGCTATTACAGCCTTGCTTTGTGTACTGGCGGCGTGGAAGTTTGGTTACTCAATACAACTAGCCCTATTTTTACCCTTTACATGGACGTTGGTCGCACTCTTCATGATTGATGCCAAAACCATGCTATTACCTGATGACTTAACATTGCCCTTAATGTGGGCAGGGTTAGTCGTTAACTACTATGGCGTTTTTACCGACTTACATAGCAGTGTAATGGGCGCTGCCATAGGTTATCTATCGGTTTGGAGTATTTTCTGGCTATTTAAATTACTGACTGGCAAAGAGGGTATGGGCTATGGAGATTTTAAACTATTAGCGGCTTTGGGTGCATGGGGCGGCTGGGCTATTTTACCCTTTGTAATTTTTGGCGCTTCAGCCTTTGGAGCAGTTTTTGGTTTAGTTTGGATGGCGTTAAATCGACAAAAAACCAGCACACCGCTTCCTTTTGGCCCTTGGTTAGTGATGGCGGGATGGGTTGCAGTTTTTTGGCTACAACCCATTACACACACTACGTTAGGTTATATTTTTCCTTAACGCGAAGGCAAGTCTTGCCAAAAGGGTAGCGCTTTAGGCGCAGTATCAGGTTGTTTTACCAAGGTTCTGTTCGGAGCTGTAAAACGACGTACTGTAGCCTTTGGAGTCATTTTAGGCACGGTAACCGTTTTAGGAACATATTTAGGTTTAACAGGCTTTACCTTAACGGTTTGCTCTGGCATTAGGTCAACCTCAGATTGAGGCTGACGTGCCTTCACATAGTTTGCCCATTTGGCTTTCATTTTACCTAAATAATTACTCTTAGGTGGGGGATCCATATAGTAAGCATCTAAAATAGCTGGCCGTGCAGCTGCATAACTGCTTGTACTCAATACACAAAGTACTGCAACAATAGGTAGGGGGTTAATGCGCATGGCATGATCCTTTGCTAAATTGATCGACACACTGTTATTGATAGCACACCCCTAGTACTCTGCCCACCTATACTCACTCATTTCTAGTGATTTAGCGCAAATTTAAGCCATAAGCCTAAAGTACTTTAATACCCCACTCCTAAATCCTGTTAAAATCCATTCATTATTGGTTAGTTACGAGTCCATGATGGATAAGCAAGATACGACTCATTTTGGTTTTCAACAGGTGCCTGTGACGGAAAAAGCTCAAAAGGTAGCGGGCGTTTTTCACTCGGTGGCTGATAAATATGATGTGATGAATGATGTGATGTCGATGGGCATTCATCGTTTATGGAAACGCATTACTATCGACGAGTCAGGCGCTCGCAAAGGGCAACGAGTACTTGATTTAGCGGGAGGTACAGGTGATTTAGCCGCAAAATTTGCCCGTATTGTGGGTGATACGGGTGAAGTGGTGTTATCTGATATTAATGCCTCTATGCTTGCTAATGGTAAGCGACGCCTGATTGATATGGGCTTAGGTGGCAATGTGCAATTTGTCCAAGCCAATGCCGAATGTTTGCCTTTTGTCGATAATCACTTTGATATTATTACCATTGCGTTTGGGTTGAGGAATGTAACCGATAAAGAGGCTGCTTTGCGCTCTATGTTACGAGTACTTAAGCCTGGTGGGCGCTTATTGGTATTGGAGTTTTCCAAACCTGTATTGCCAGGTTTAGCCCCTATTTATGACCAGTACTCATTCAAAGTACTCCCCTTTATGGGGAAATTAATTGCTAATGATGCAGCGAGTTACCAGTACTTAGCCGAATCTATCCGTATGCACCCTGATCAAGACACCTTAAAAGGCATGATGGAAAACGCGGGCTTTGAACGCGTCACTTACCGCAATATGACTGGTGGGATTGTGGCATTGCACAAAGGCTTTAAGCTGTAGTCGGTTAGCAAAATCGCTATACTTTGGCGTTTGATTAGCATTGAAAATTTTTAAGGAGTACTTATGGGCTTTCTAACGGGCAAACGGGCTTTAATTACAGGCATTGCGAGCGATCGCTCGATTGCATACGGCATTGCACAAGCGATGCATCGTGAAGGAGCAGAGCTCGCTTTCACCTATCAAAACGAAAAACTCAAAACGCGGGTGGAAAAAGTTGCGACTGAATTAGGTTCCAATATTGTGATTCCTTGCGACGTTGTATCTGATGAACAAATTGCCCAAGCCTTTACTCAATTAAACCAACATTGGGATGGTGTGGATATTGTGGTACATGCGATTGCTTTTGCCCCAAAAGAGCAACTAGAAGGCAGCATTGTCGATAATACGACTAAAGAAGGCTCCAATATTGCACATGACATTAGCGCCTATAGCTTTTTAGCTATGGCTCGCTACGCCAAACCCATGATGGCAGGGCGTAATGGCTCATTATTGGCTTTAAGTTATTTAGGTGCGGTAGCTGCTATCCCTAATTACAATGTGATGGGCATGGCAAAGGCCAGTCTTGAAGCCGGTGTACGTTTCATGGCAGCGGATTTAGGCCCTCAAGGTATTCGTGTGAATGCGATTTCAGCCGGCCCGATTCGTACTTTAGCTGCTTCAGGAATTTCTGGATTTCGTAAAATGCTAGATCACTTTGCGAAAAATGCGCCATTACGTCGTAATGTGACTATTGAAGAAGTGGGTAATGTGGCGGCGTTTTTATGTTCTGATTTAGCGTCTGGTATTACTGGTGAGATTACTTACGTTGATGCAGGTTGGAATATTTTAGGTATGTCAGGTTTAGAAACTGTCTAAGCAAAATAATCTGGTAAGTGGTTGTATTTACAGCCACCTTACTAAAGTATTTAATCCTATAATGTACTCGAATTCAGCATTGAATCTTTAGTAGATAATATTTTCTTATCAGACCTAAAGCGGGTATAACAAGCTCTACAAATATAGTGTTTTTTTCTAGAAAATAGTTTTTCTGCTAAAGAACGCCTAGTTCTTACCACTACACGAGAGGCACATATAGGACAATCTAAATGGGTGGAGTGCTGGTAAAAGCCTAAGTAGTTTATCAATTTTTTCGACACTCAAATATTAAGCTAAGCATTAACAATCTTAGTGTTAAGATGATAAAACGCAATATTACTAAATTACAAACACTTTTGATTAAATTCTAAACTTAATTTAGTTAATACAGCCTAATTTTTGAAATACTGTAAACATAAAAAAGTAAAACTTATTTAATCATTATATTAAATAATGGTCGCGGCTTGCAAAAACAGCAGTATGCAACACATATTTATTTGCTTACTGTCATCATCCTAGGTAACTTAGCAAGGGTCAGCCAGTGACTCAATGATCGCACCCATGGAAAAAGAAAAGAAAACCTTATCATTAAAGCCTAAACAACCTACTGTTGATGCCGAGGGAACTATTAAACGCCCCACTAAGCGTCGAGTAGTACGTCGTGAAGATATACCCGCAGAAAAACTAGCTAACGCTCGCCCTGCGGTCAAACGCGGCGGCTTCCCTATGAAGAAGCCTATTAAAAAGCTCACACCTGCTGAACAACAAGCCGTTGACCTCACTACCCAGTTAGCTGAGGTTTTTCCTATGTGGGCACAACACAAACCACTCGCTTTAGGTATTGAGGCTGCGCTACAAGAGTATTTTGATAGAGCACAAATTCCAGTTTCTAAAAGGGTTTTACATCGAGTACTTTGGCATCACACGCATCAAAAAGAATATCTGCAACAAGTACTGATTGAAACACAACGCTATGAATTGAATGGAAAAGGCACAGGGGAAATCAAACCCGCTGAGAAAGAGCATGCACAACGCACCTTAGATGAAATTGCTTTAGTTACAGCACCAAAACCTGCTCGTCCTCGCTCCAGACACCCCTCCCCACCTCGATCAGAGCGTTAACATTACAGTCCGGCAAGAGCCGTTTCTAAATCAGAGGCTCGCTCTTGCAATACTGCATAAATCTTACCCATAATAGGATGCATCGTTAAATCTAATTGACGTGCCGCCACGGGTACACACATATCCATACGTTGTGCTAATTGTTTAGCACGCTTACTTAGCAGTACTGGGTTTACCCCTAAATCTTGCGCTAGTCGTTGCCAATGTTTGGTTTGGAGTTTTTTAGGATTACCTTCTCCACCAATATTCATGGCCATTTGGGTTTTTAGCTCAGGATAAAGTGCTGTACAAACAATATCATACGCAGGGGCTAGTTCAAATTGATAACGACTATGCACTAACATAGAAATATTTTTAGCATGTGCATCCGCATTACCCATTAAATAATTAAACAGCACCCAATCTAATGCTTGTAAACGATTTTTTGCGGGAACTGAACTCCATTGATCAATTAAGTGAAAAATTTGTTTTAAACCAGGTCCCCCATCTTTTTCATACTTTTGATCAGGAAGTACTCCAGCCATTTGGCAAAAATCTAATTGATGAATGCGCTCAATATTATCACCACTGTATAAACGATCATAACGCTCTACCATTAATACAGGCTCTGGTACATGTAGCAAATCAACATTAGCTACATTTAAACCACTCGCTTTAGCTAATTGCAGGCAAAACGCCTCATTTTGTACGGAGTCTGGAAAATAATGAGTGGGTTGAATAGGGGGCTTTAGAATATGTGTAGAAGATGCTCCACCTTGCGGTAAACTAAGCAGCTGGTTTTTATAGCGAACGGGTATTTTATTTTGTGCTCCTGCTAGGGATAGACGTAATTCGCTATGTTGAACCAATAAAGGCAAACGCTCCCCCAGACGATTTAAATCCGCATGCAGTCGTTCTAGTGAATAGGGTACATAAGAGGAAGCGCGAGTTGGCAAAGAACCATCAGGCACAATAGAAAATGCCCCTGCGGCATCCTCACCAAACGCCTCTAATAACGAATAAACTTTGCCACGTGGCAACCGCCGTAATTTTAGAATCGTATCTAAAACATTACCTTCAGGAAGCAAATTAGCGAAGAAAAATAAGGGTATATCGCCACAAATTACCGTATTACCTAACGGCATTAATGGAGATAGAGGAAAAGCTTTAGGATTTTCACACCACTCTGGTGAGTATTGAAAACAGAGCTTTCTAAACCGATCCCACAAGCGTCCCACACGCTGATCTGCAAAGAGTATTTGTAGCAACTTACCGCCCTGCTACTAATAGGCGTTGACCTAGCGTAGTTAATATTAAACTGGCTTTCCCTAAGGATACTCCGGGCTTACCATTTTCGAGTTGAATCACTAATTCGCGTCCAACCCCTGCGACTAATGCTAATTCTTCTTGAGTCATTCCAATTGCACAACGTGACGCACGCACTTTATCGCCTAGCTCTAGCAACATAGGATCTTGACCACAAGAAGCATGCGCACGACGCTTAGGACGAATGTCGTGAATATCCGACATCATACACTTAAGTCCTCATCGTTATAGTTAAAGTCTGACATAACCGACTTTGTCCTATTTTAGGCAACATTACAAGAGAAAGTTGGCTAAAGACGACTTGATCGGTCATCTAACTTCTAAATTACCCAATTATTTTGTAACAACTTGGTGAAAATTGGGCTCATTATTAGATTGTATAAATCAATTTATACACTTTTGACTAACTAAAACTGAATTCAAGTGCTACAACTGCTAAAAAACATATCGCAGTCACATCTAACGCCAAAACCTGTCCCCTAGTCTGATACTACTCTTTTTTCCTCACGCGCTTCTTACACTTGTGTTATAGGCATCACACTATGCGAGAGATCATCATGAATTTGAATGCTATTAATGCAAGTACTCGTACTTACCCCTCTAATCCTTTTATTAACAATACATCCAATTCATCGAATGTGAATTTCGGAACTTCAGGATTGGGAGTCAACTCTCTTAATCAGCTGCTAAAATTAGTGCAACAAATTTTAGCTAATTTGCAAAATCCTACCCGCCCCAATCCAGACACCGCACCCTCTTTACCCACCACTACGGTTCAGAAGGATAATATTACCGATCTATTAGGCTTAGGGCGCAACGCACCTTTTACCCCAGTAGTCAAAGATATGGATCGTAGCGGTACTATTTCTAAAGGTGATGTCGTTATTACTTATGGTGGCTTTACGGGCGGCGAAATTAATCGACGCACACTGACGGCGGCTGATGTTAGAGCAATTAATAAACCTGTTACAACTACCGTTGAAAATGCTAAAAATCTTAATCTAACGTATGCTCAAAGCCAAAATCTCAATAAACTCATGGGCTTTGAGGGAGCCTTTAGCTCTAGTATTAAAGATATGGATAATAGTGGTACTTTGACTAAAGGCGATATAGCACTTGTCTATGGTGGTATTACGGGAGGCGAAGTAGCCCGTCGTACATTAACGGACGCCGATATTAAAACGATTCAGCAAACTAGTTCTGGTAATGGTTTACAAGAATTAACCACCAATCAAGCCAAGTGGAATTTCATTACCCCTAGTAAAAATTACGACTTTACTCTGCAAAATAATGGCTTTCGTATCGATGGTGGGCGCTCAATCAATATTAGTGTACGCAATGGCGAAATTACTAATGCTAACTATGCCGACACGGGGGAGGCAGCCCCTGAGTACTCTAGAGCTACTATTGAGGGTTTATTCGAGCAGGTAAAACAAGCTTATACCGATAATGCTGAGCGCATTGATGTCACTTATGACAGCAGTACGGGTGCACCTGCGTCGATTTATATTGATCGCAGCTCAATGATTGCTGATGAAGAATCCGCCTACATGATTAGTAATGTAAAAGTACTACCTTAACAGCCAGTACTTTAAGCATGAGGGGGAAAGTAGGAGTACTCTCCCCCCATGAATTAATGCCTTAGACATTTAGCAATAAGTACTCCCGCTCCCATGAACTGATAACTTGGAAAAAGGCTTCATATTCCATGCGTTTAACATTGCAATAGACTTTTACAAAACGCTCTCCTAATAACTCCACCACAGGCTCACACTGTTCTAATGCTACTAAGGCATCACCTAAATCTCGTGGCACACCAAACGGTAAGTTATAAGCACTGGTTGCCATCGGAGCCGTAGGCGTGAGTTGCTGGCGAATGCCTAATAGACCACAGGCAAAAGATGCTGCAAACATTAAATAAGGATTCACATCCGCCCCACTTAAGCGATTCTCCACCCGACGATTACTCGGATCAGAGTGCGGCACTCGCAAGCCCACTGTACGATTTTCATAGCCCCATGCGGTATTAATTGGTGCCGCATTAAAACGGGCGATACGACGGTAGCTATTGACATTGGGTGCGAGAATCGCCATTACGGCTGGCAAGTACTTTTGCTGCCCTGCAATAAATTGCATAAAGCGTTCGCTAACGGTGCCATCAGGATTAGAAAAAATATTAGCCCCCGTGTGAGCATCCACAATACTTTGATGCACATGCATGGCACTGCCCGGCTCGTTTTGCAAAGGCTTGGCCATAAAGGTGGCGTACATATTGTGACGCAATGCAGCCTCACGCAAGGTACGTTTGAATACAAACACCTGATCCGCCAAACTTAAGGGATCACCATGCACAAAATTAAACTCCATCTGCCCAGCTCCTGCCTCATGGATTAGGGTATCGATGTCTAATTCTTGCGCCTCACAATAGTCGTATACATCTTCAAACAAAGGGTCAAACTGGTTGACTGCATCAATACTGTAGGCTTGTCGTCCAATTTCTTTACGACCTGAACGCCCAATCGGTGGCTCTAAGGGATAGTCAGGGTCAGTATTGATTTTAGTGATATAAAACTCGGCTTCTGGAGCAATAATAGGTTTCAAACCTAAATCACTGTATTCCGCCAACACTCGTTTTAAGACATTACGCGGGGCTAAAGCACTAGGCTCACCATTCGCTAAGATACAATCATGAATAACTTGGGCGGTGGGTTGGGGTGCCCAAGGTAATAGCCGTGCGGTTGAAGGGTCAGGTACGGCAACCATATCTACTTCGATAGCATCGGTTTCATCGTCACCAAACGCCCAATCCCCAGTGACGGTTTGCATGAACATAGTTTCCGGCATACGCATGCCTTCATCTTTGTAAAATTTGGCAGCAGGAATGATCTTACCCCGCGCATTGCCCGTTATATCAGGAATCAGACACTCGACTTCCGTTATTTGATGCTTGTGCATCCATCTTTCTAGCTCACTGTTCATGTCCTATCCTCCTAAATATTTTGATATACATGTGACAGATATGGGACTTAAGAGTACTTTACCACTTGAGTATACTTATAAATAGGGCGCACAATATAAAAATGTGATCACAAAATCCTGAGTACTTACATGGAACACCCCTTAAGTAACCCCACCGAACGTGCCACCTCCTACTATCAAGCCAGTCGTAATCCCTTTAAGTCTAGATCTACCTTGCAAGAAAACCTCCAATGTGAAGTAGTGGTTATTGGCGGCGGTATCAGCGGGTGTTCTGCCGCACTCCACTTAGCCAAGCGTGGCTATAAAGTAGTACAAATTGAAGCACGTCAGTTTGGTTTTGGTGCATCTGGACGCAGTGGCGGGCAATTAATTTTTGGTCTGGCATGCACTAATGACACTATCAAGGCGCAATTAGGCACTGAAAAAGCCAAAGCAATTTTCGATATGAGTGTCGAGGCTTTAAACCTCACCAAAACATTAATCCAGCAGTACTCGATTTCCTGTGATCTGACTGACGGGATGGCATTTGCGGCCATTAAAAATCGTCACCTACTCGAATTAAAACAATATCAAGACGACCTAGCGCACCATTATGGTTATGACCATTTACAGTGGGTTGAGGGGACAGCTATTCAAGACCACATTCAAAGTACTCGTTATCAAGCTCTGCTATTTGATCACAAAAGCGCACATTTGCATCCCCTTAACTACACATTAGGTCTTGCAGAGGCCGCTCAACAAGCAGGCGTACAACAATTTGAACAGACTCCAGCCCTAAAAGTACTCCCTAATGACACAATCAAAGTACTTACCCCACAAGGTTCGATTACCGCTGATTATTGCCTATTGGGAACTAATGCTTATGTGGAGCATATTGGTTACCCCTTAGAACCCTATATTATGCCTGTGGGTACTTACATATTAGCCACAGAGCCTTTAAGCACCGAAGTAGCCAGTACTTTAATGCCTAAGCGCACGGCAATGACTGATACTCGTTTTGTATTAGATTACTTTAGACTGTCAGCGGATAACCGTTTGTTGTTTGGGGGGGGAGTCAGTTATTCACGTCGCCCTCCTCACGATTTAGAAGCTGATATGCGCCAACGTATGCTGATGGTCTTTCCCCAATTGGCAAAGGTTAAAACTGAGTTTTGTTGGGGAGGCTATGTGGCAATCACCCAAAATCGTGCGCCCCATTTTGGGCGTTTAGCTCCTAATTTGTATTTTATCCAAGGGTACTCAGGGCATGGTATGGCTCTAACGGGGTTAGCTGGCAAATTAGTAGCCGAAGCGATTAGTGGGAATGTTGATCGTTTTGATTTGTTTGCCCAGATTAAACATCGTAAGTTTTGGGGCGGTAAGTACTTGAAAACACCTGCATTGGTAGCTGCAATGGGGTGGTATCGAATGAAGGATTGGTTGTAGAAAGTTATAGTGTTAGAAATGAAAAAGGGTTGTATTGCTACAACCCTTTTGAATATTGGCTCCTCGAACTGGACTCGAACCAGTGACCCAATGATTAACAGTCATTTGCTCTACCGACTGAGCTATCGAGGAACAACTGTAAAACAGTGGAGCGCATGATATAGAGAACTTAGGAAAGCGTCAACCATTTTTAGCTACGTTTGTACAAAATTTTATACCTTTAATCTTAATCAAACGTTTTAGACTCTACTCCAGTACTTCTAAGCTCCGTCAATTAGGCCAATACCCTGAAAAAAGGCTAAAGTATGCCTATCCACTTAGCACATGAGGACATCATGACTGGCTTTTATCAAGGCGCTCAATACGTATTACAAGGCTTTAAATTGATTACCCAACCCGGCTTGCGTTGGTTTGTCATTATGCCGTTATTAGTCAATGTGATTGTAATGTCACTAGGGATTTGGCTGGGTATTCAACAGCTTAATACTTGGATGGATCATCTTCTACCCTCTTGGCTAATGTGGCTGGAATGGATTTTATGGCCTTTGATGGCGGTGATGATTTTTTTAGCCGTATTTTATACCTTTTCGATCCTAGCTAATCTGATTGCAGCCCCCTTTAATGCCTTATTAGCCGAACAAGTCGAGGCGCGTTTGCGAGGGCTGCCTTTACCACCCTATCAAGGCGTTATGAGTTTAGTCAAAATTGCAGGGCGTACTTTTAAAAGCGAAATCAGCAAACTCACTTATATGCTCAAATGGCTGATTCCAGTACTGTTAATCACCTTTATTCCGGGGGTTAATTTAATCGCTCCAGTTGCTTGGTTTGTTTATGGTGCATGGATTTTGGCTATTGAATATATTGATTATCCTATGGGCAACCACGAATTATATTTTAAAGACGAGCTACAAGCGCTCAAAGCTCATCGCAATACCTCACTAGGCTTTGGTGGGTTGCTTTCTGCTATTATGATCATTCCGGGCTTTAATTTTTTAGCTATGCCTGTAGGGGTCGCTGGAGCCACTGCTTTTTGGGTCGAGGAAATTGCGACTGACTATCAGGGATGTGCCTAATCGTGCGTGAATTGACTCCCGCTAATATTGAATTAGATGCACAAGGTGATCCTTTTGCACTAGATTATGGTGATTGTTATTTTTCACGTGAGGGCGGACTAAATGAAACGCGTTATGTGTTTTTACAAGGCAATCAACTACCTGAGCGTTGGCAACATCAATCCACATTTACTGTACTGGAAACAGGATTCGGTACGGGCTTAAATTTCCTAACTACTTGGTATACATGGCAACAGACACCTAATCGCTGTCAAACTTTGCACTATATTTCAATAGAAAAGCACCCTATTCCCGCCAGTACTTTAGCTAAATTATTGCATTGGGAGGAGTTAAAGCCGTTAGCTTTAGAGTTATTGCAACACTATCCACCCCTCATCCAAGGCATGCATCACTTAGTATTGGCTCAAGGGCGGGTACGGTTAACCTTGTACTTTGATGATATTACTCAGGCAATTAAAGAATTAAACGTTAAAACGGATACGTTTTATCTGGATGGCTTTGCACCTGACCGCAATGAAGCGATGTGGTCACCTGAAGTACTCAAACGTTTAGCCCAATTAGCCAAACATAATGCCACACTGGCTACTTTTACTGCAGCTAGTACAGTACGTCGTAACCTTCTCGCAGCAGGATTTAGCGTTACTAAACGCAAAGGCTTTGGCAAGAAACGCGAGATGATTACAGCTTCTATTGCTAATCCTCCAGACGCAAAACATCCGACACCTTGGTTTAGTCGATCAAGTACTCAGTACTCAGACAAAACGGCAGCCGTCATCGGTGCAGGCGTAGCAGGTTGCCAAATTGCCTACTCCCTAGCACAACGAGGCTGGCACGTAACGGTATTAGAAAGGCATGAGCACATCGCACGTGAAGCTTCTGGTAATCCAGCAGGAGTCGTTTCACCCAAAATGACCGCACACTGGAGTTGGGGCGAAGCGTTTTATCGACAGGCGTTTATCTTTGCTACTCAACAACTCTCGCACTTTAAAGATTCTTTAGGGAGTGATTGGAGGGCTTGTGGTGTGCTGCAACTCAATCATGAACCACGTGAATTAGAACGTTGGCAAGCCCTTCGAATGCGGGAACTGGATTCTAATTTTATTCAAGTACTAGATCGAGATGAGGCTAGTAGTATCGCCGGTATTCACTTACCCCATGGCGGTAGCTATTTCCCTCAAGGCGGTTACTTAAAGCCAAGTACTTTGTGCAAAATACTGCTGAATCATTGCAATATTGCCCTTAAAACTCATACCGAAGCATTAGACCTAAAGTACTTATCCTCACACTGGCAAATCAGTACTTCAACCCAAGTACTCGAAAACAGCCAAATTGTGGTTTTAACTAATGGGCGAGATATTCCTCGTTTACTCAACTCGCAATACTTTCCACTACAGGCCGTATGGGGTCAAACGAGTGTAGCCGCCGCAACCAAACAAAGTACTTTGTTAAATTGCGTATTAGGACATGAGGGCTATCTCACTCCAGCAATTCAAGGTAAACATATTTTTGGGGCGACCTTTGAACGCCATCCTAGTGACTTCACAGTCACTCCACAGGCAGATGCGTTGAATTGGCAACAGTTACAGGAACAACTTCCTAGCTTTGCTCAAGGATTGGGGAGTTATAGTAGCGGGCATGCTGCTATGCGAATGAGTACTCCTGATAGGTTTCCCTATGTAGGTGCTGTAGCGGATGTCAGCTTCTATAAAGATACTTACAGTGATCTAAAGCACGGACGGCATTGGCAGATTTACCCTGATGCTCAGTATCAAGCGGGCTTGTATGTATTATCCGGTTTATCAGCACGAGGATTAACCACTAGCGCTTTATGTGCAGAAGTACTGGCTAGTGAAATCAATCAAGACCCTATACCGTTGCAAAATACCTTACAAGAGGCATTACATAGCGCTCGGTTTATCATTCGAGCGCTAAAACGGGGTCAAGTTTAGTTATTACTTGTGCTACCTGAAGTACTTTCAGGTGGCATAGACGGACGCATGGAAGGTAATGCACCATTAGCAGCAGGATTAGAGGTAGGCGCTGCAGCAGGTGTAGTCGGTGGGGTCATAAACCGCGGACTATTAGCCAATGGATTGACAGTCACGGTGGGATTAGGACGATTCATATTGGCTTGCAAAGCCGCGGGGCGCAAGGGGTCAATTTTCTTGTCCAGCTCGGCACTTTTAATCGTTGCAGCCTGAATCGCACCCCCTAATCGCAAATTTTCAGCATCTAACTGCTCTAACTGGGCGACTAAATCATTTAAGCTAGTTAGAGCCGTACGATATTTGTTTTGCTCAACTTTGGATAATTTAGCAATTTCGGCTTCAGAAAGACGCGGGGTATTGCGAATACTAGCTAGAAACGCCGAGTTTTTTTGCTGAGCCTGTTTAAGCTGTAAAGCTGCCGCCGTAACAGCAGGTGAATCAACCGCCTGAACAGGAGCAAAGCCAACGGATAATGAAAACACGGTGAGATAACCTATAAGTGAACGTGGCAACATAGTTCCCCTTACCCCAAATATTAAAGTTTTAATTAAATAACCGTCGCCACCAACGCTTACGACTTTGGGTGGTTGGTAAAGCGTCCGATAGTGATACTGGTTTAATTTTGCACAACAGCCAGCCCGGCAGTATAGTTTGCCCACTACTACCACACACTGAACCTAATTGATTCGGATCGAAAATTTTTACAAATTGTGGCTGTTTCAAATCATCAGCATACACTATACCACAGTAGTCTTCAGCGTGTTCTTGGCGTAAAAGTTGATCGATTTCTCGAATAAATTGATGAACTTGCTCAGCACTAGCAGGAGATTGAGGTACGTCTTCACCCAAAGCATAAATATACCACCCACTATTTGCATCGTGGCGAATAGCCTCCCAGATTTTGTCTAATTGCTCCCAACGTAAGACCCCCCAAAACTGCCCTTTAAAAGCGTTTAAGAATGTCTGTTCGGTTTGCTCCATTTTTCAAATCCCTCGAAATCCAACTGAGTGTGATAGGCTGAATCATAACCGAGCTAAAACAGCCGTAAAACAGGTATATTGAACTTAACCGATTAGCTATAGTACTAATGAATAGCTAAGTATTTACCTAGGACTTAGATTGAGCTATTTTTGTGCAAAACCGCTGGGTAATACTACGTTTTTTCCACTTATTGAATACTTCTCTAAACTCATAGCGGTATTCACTGATAACCCCAAACCACAGTATGTTTGTGGTCAATTAATAATGATGTTCGTATCAGGAGTTAAAATTAATGAATAAACTTGCTGTAAGCGTCTCTGCTCTGCTTTTGGCAATGGGTGTTTTAAGCGGCTGTGGTGAAAAAGATAACACTACTGATGCGAACAAAAGCACCACTAGCACCAATACCTCAACCCCAAGTGCTGCGACTGAAAAAGCCGTTGAAGCCACTAAAGAATCAGCCGCTCAAGCAGCCGCCGAAACCAAACAAGCCGCTCAAGCAGTAGGTGAAACCGTTTCTAATGCCGCACAAGCCACTGTTAATGCGACTAAAGAAGCCGGTGCAGCCGTTGCAGAAAAAACTGAGCAAGCCGTAGATGCGACTAAAGCTGCCGCTGCTAACGCGACTGAAGCTGTAAAAGATACTGCGGCTACTGCGGTTGAAGCCACTAAAGAAGCCACCACTAATTTAGTTGATGCCACTAAAGAAGCCGGTGCAGCTGTTGCTGCAAAAACTGAGCAAGCCGTAGATGCTACTAAAGCTGCCGCAGCTAACGCGACTGAAGCTGTAAAAGAAACCGCAGCTGAAGTTAAAGCCGATGCTACCGCTATGGCTCAAGACGCGGCTCAAGCTACTAAAGAAACGGCTCAAGCTGCTAACACCGCTGCCAATAATGCGGTAGAGGCTACTAAAGCAGCTACCTCCAATGCTGTAGAAGCAGTCCAAAATAAAGCAGCTGAAGTTAAAGCCGATGCTACCGCTATGGCTCAAGACGCGGCTCAAGCTACTAAAGAAACGGCTCAAGCGGCTAACACCGCTGCCAATAATGCGGTGGAGGCCACTAAAGCTGCCGCGGCCAATGCTACAGAAGCTGTAAAAGAAACCGCTGCTGACGTTAAAGCCGAAACGAAAGAGATGGCTAAGGATGCCACTCAAGCGACCACCAACGTTGCTAATAACGTAGCTGAAGTGGCTAAAGATGCTACTGCTGCTACTAAAGATGCCGCTAAAGACGCTGCCACGGCTACTGCTGAAGTTGCAAAAGACGCCGCTCAAGCTACTAAAGAGGCTGCTGCCACCACCGCTGCTGCTACTAAAGATGCCGCTAAAGACGCTGCTGCCGCGACTACCGAAGTTGCAAAAGACGCCGCTCAAGCTACTAAAGAGGCTGCTGCCACCGCCGCTACTGCTACTAAAGATGCAGCTAAAGAAGTCGCCGCCACCACCACTAATGCTACTCAAGCAGCAGGCGCTGCTGTTGCTGGGGCTGCAACTGGAGCAGTACAAGCCGTACAAGGTGCCACAGGGGGTAACGGTGAAAAAACCTATCGTGGTTTGTGCTTTAGCTGTCACGATGCGGGCATCGCAGGCGCTCCCAAATTAGGCGATAAAGCAGCATGGGCTCCACGTATTGCCACCGGTATGGATACACTTTATACCAGCTCTTTAAAGGGTAAAAATGCTATGCCTGCTAAAGGCGGTAACCCTGCTCTAAGCGATGATGATGTTAAAGCTGCTGTTGATTGGATGGTTGCTCAATCCAAGTAATCCCCTACTTTAAACAAAGTACTTAAGAAAGCCCCTTTGTGGGGCTTTCTTATTTTGGGTAATCTTAAACTTACCTAATTATTTTTTAAAATACTAATAATCCCAATAAATATAAAACCTCACTTCCACTCTTTTCTTATGAAATTATTTTCATAAGAAAATCAATACACTAAAAAATATCACCTCTTTGGCACGCAATCTGCAAAGTACTTAGTGCAATCTACCTGATGATAAAAAAGGTAGGGAAAATTATGAGGACAACACCATGTTATTTAAACAAAAAGTTATTATTCCAGAAACACAAATGGGTTTGTTGTTCAAACATGAGCAATTTGACCGACTTTTGCCTGCGGGTGTGCATTATCTCAATCAATGGGCTAGAGCTTACCAAGTTGAAACCCTTACTATTAATGAATTAGCCGATAAAGGTATTGATACTAAACTATTAGATTTAGCGGAACGTCATCCAGAAGTATTTGCGCCATATTTGACCCAATGGGAAACCAACGAAAATGAAGTCGCACTGATCTATGTGGATAAAAGCCTTAAAGACATTAAGCAACCCTCACAACGCGGTGCTTATTGGAACTCTCAACGTAAAGTACTGATTAAAAAGCTGGATATCAGTAACGATTTTAAAGTTGATAAGGATTTAGCCGGACAACTATTGTTTAGTAAAAACCCTTACTTACGGGGTTTAGGGGCTAACTACTTAACTTATATGGTTGTGCCTGAGGGTCATGTAGGCTTTTTGACCGTTAATGGTGAAGCTCAAGGGCAATTAGCGGCGGGAGCTTACACATGGTGGAGCTTTAATCGCACGATTCAAGTCACGTTGATGGATTGCCGTTTGCAAAACATGGAAATCAATGGTCAAGAGATTTTGACCAAAGATCGTGTAGGTTTACGGATTAATTTATCAGCGGTTTGGCAAGTACTTAATCCTGATTTGGTGAAAACCAGTTTAGTGGATCATAAGGATTACTTGTATCGTGAATTGCAATTAGCCTTACGTGCCGTGGTTTCAACGCAAACGCTGGATGAGTTATTGGTAGATAAAAATCTGTTGAATGAAACCATTCAAACGCTGGTGGCTGAAAAAGCTAAGGAATATGGTTTAGAGCTAAAAACCGTGGGCGCTCGCGATATTATTTTACCCGGCGAGATGAAAGCGATTTTAGCGCAAGTGGTTGAAGCGCAAAAACAAGCCGAAGCGAATTTAATTCGTCGCCGTGAAGAAACCCAAGAAACGCGTTCTTTGCATAACACTGCCAAAGTGATGGAAGGTAATCCGGTATTACTACGCTTGAAAGAACTAGAAGTACTGGAAAAGATTACCAGCCATATTAGTACCTTAAATGTGTATGGTGGTTTGGATGGTGTCATGAATGATCTAGTACGTCTGACCGATAAGACGAAACCTTCATAACTTTAACGAGTGAGTACTTCATGAAAGTACTTGCTCTGTTTAGCCAATGACTACCATAAAGTACTCGATTCATTAAGACACACCTAAGTACTTTATATATACTACTGGGCTTTTGATCATCACTGTGTGGGTCGTCATGAATCCAGATTTGCAGCGTTTACAGCCCTATCCTTTTGAAAAAATCCGTGTTTTACTCAATGGGCTACAGCCTCCTGCTGATAAAAAGCTCATCTCCTTAGCGATTGGCGAACCTAAACACCCTACTCCACCGTTTATTTTTGAAGCCATTCAACAAAACATCACAGGCTTAGCGAACTACCCTCTGACTAAAGGGGATAGTACTTTACGGGTGGCTATTGCGAATTGGCTGACTCAACGCTTCCAACTACCTGCCCACTCTGTGAATCCAGAACAACACGTCATCCCTGTTAATGGTACGCGCGAAGCTTTATTTTCATTTGCTCAAGCCGTGGTGGATCGCACTCAGCCTAACGCTACCATCGTGATGCCCAATCCGTTTTATCAGATTTATGAAGGTGCGGCGTTTTTAGCGGGGGCAAAACCAGAGTTTTTAGCGTGTACGGCTGAGAATGGTTTTATTCCTGATTTTGATCAAGTACCTGCTGAAGTGTGGGAGCGTTGCCAACTACTGTATATTTGCACACCGGGCAACCCTACGGGAGCGGTGATGTCGATTGCGCAATTACAGCAAGTACTTCATTTAGCTGAGCAATATGATTTCATCGTAGCCTCGGATGAATGTTATTCTGAACTCTACTTTGATGAAGCACATCCACCTGTTGGGTTATTACAAGCCGCTGCTCAAATGGGTAATACTGACTATAAGCGCTGTGTGGTGTTTCATAGTTTATCCAAACGCTCGAACGCACCCGGTTTGCGCTCTGGTTTTGTCGCAGGTGATGCCCAAGTACTCGCGCAATATTTGCAATATCGTACTTATCATGGTTGTGCTATGCCACCCCCTTTCCAAGCAGCCAGTACAGCAGCGTGGCAAGATGAGGAGCACGTCAAAGCTAATCGCGCTGCTTACCAACGTAAATTTAAACAAGTACTTGATATTTTAAGCCCCGTACTTGAAGTAAGTTTGCCTGATGCGGGCTTTTATTTATGGGCTAAAACCCCCATGGATGATCAAGCCTTTACCCAAGCCATGTATCAATATGCCGGAGTACAGGTGGTACCCGGAAGCTATTTGTCACGTGAGATCAAGGGGTTAAACCCCGGCAAAAATCGGGTACGTATGGCCTTAGTCGCCACTGAACAAGAATGTACTGAAGCGGCATGGCGCATTCGCAATTATTTAGAATCTTTAAACTGACTGGCTGGAGTTTATTAAACCATGTCTGATTTAGCACAACTACAACAGATTATTGAAACTGCCTTTGAAAAACGCGCTGAAATCACCCCAAAAACCGCCGATGCAACCGTGCGTAATGCGGTACAAGAGGCATTAAATTTACTCGATAGCGGTAAAGCACGAGTTGCAACCCAGCGCGGTGTGGGCGATTGGGTCGTGAATGAATGGCTGAAAAAGGCGGTATTGTTATCTTTCCGTTTGGAAGAAAATGCGGTTTTAAATGATGGCTATAGTACTTACTACGACAAAGTACCTTCTAAATTTCACGGTTGGACAGCAGAACAATTTGCCCAAAGTGGTATTCGCGTAGTCCCTCCCGCCGCGGCACGTCGTGGCTCTTATATTGCTTCTGGTACGGTACTGATGCCCTCGTTTGTCAATATTGGTGCGTATGTGGATACGGGGACTATGGTTGATACTTGGGCAACGGTTGGCTCATGTGCTCAAATTGGTAAGAACGTGCATTTATCGGGTGGCGTGGGCATTGGTGGCGTACTCGAACCGTTGCAAGCCTCACCTACCATTATTGAAGACAATTGCTTTATCGGCGCTCGCTCTGAAGTCGTTGAGGGTGTGATTGTCGAAGAAGGTTCTGTGATTTCAATGGGCGTGTATATTGGTCAAAGTACTCGTATTTATGACCGTGAAAACGATGAAGTGATTTACGGACGTATTCCGGCAGGTTCGGTGGTCGTCTCTGGCAACCTACCGAGTGCTGATGGCAAGTGCAGTTTATACTGTGCGGTAATCGTAAAACGGGTTGACGCCAAAACCCGTAGCAAAGTGGGCATTAATGAACTATTACGGGGTATTTAATTAGTACTGAGTAGCCTTACATGACTTCCCGACCTTAGGATAAGGGTCGGGGAGCTAAACTCATACAAGTACTTAATCAATGACAGTAGCCTTGAGTTTACGTATAGGTAGGGGACAAAAATCTACGGCTGAGCACGCTTTATTATCAATAGTTTCAATTTTATCCACGGCAGCGGTGGCATAATTCGCTTTCATAACTCCTATCGGATTAGCTGCACTCAAGGTTACTGTGTCATTTTTAGCTATTTCAACGGCTTGGGGAGTAGACATTTTTGCTTGATTATCAGGCTCGTGGGCACATCCCAGCATCAATACGCCCATCATCATAGCTCCTAAGGACTTTAACCATGTTAGTCTTTGCATAAAGCACTTCCCTTACCGTAAATAATAAGTATTCGTTAGATTTTTAAAATGACTAATTGTATTAAATATACAACACTAAACGCTAGCAATTTAGATTATTTTTTATCCAAACCACACCCTGCGTCTGAAAGCTTGGTTGAGTAACCTAGTCATAAAGAGTGCGTCGCTCTACTATACTTAGAGGTTCATTCCCCTAAAAACACCCCTGAATAGAGATAACACTATGAATAAAAGCATCATCTCTCTAAAAAAAGTCCTAATAGTTAGTTTTTTATCCCACTTAAGTTGGCTTAATGTAAGTACTGCTGGCACATTAGATGGTGCTACTACGGCAAATGGTCAGAATGTAGCAATTGGTGAGCAAGCACGTGCCAGTGGTACAAATGCAACAGCAGTCGGTGAGTTTAGCTTCGCCGATGGTGAGTTTAGTAGTTCATTGGGAATGGGTAGCACTGCTTCAGGCAACGGTAGTATTGCCTTCGGCAATAGCTCTGTCGCCTCCGAGTTAAATACCAGCGCAGTGGGGCAAGGTGCTCAAGCACGTGGCTCTAATAGTAGTACTTTTGGTAATACCGCCACGGCTGAAGGCGAAAATAGTATGGCATTTGGATTCCAGAGCTTTGCTAGTGAAGCTGAAAGTATTGCAGTGGGTACTAATGCGCTGGCGACTGCTCTACAAAGTACTGCTGTAGGTGTTGAAGCCAATACGGCTGGAACCAACTCTTTAGCCTTAGGGTATCAAGCCTCCACCACGGATCAAGCCAGTAACTCAATAGCACTAGGTGCTGGTAGTTTAGCTACCGAAGCCAACTCCATTTCAGTAGGTAATAAGGATACAGGCTTAGCACGCAAAATTACTAATGTCGCCAATGGTACTAATGCTGGAGATGTCGTTAACTTTGCTCAGTTCCAAAATAGCATTAATACCGTAGGTACGACCATGAGTGCCATGCAAAATGATATTAATGTGATTCAAACCGATATTCAGTCAATACGGCGTGATATTCAAGGCACTCGTGAAGATGCTTTTGCAGGGGTGGCTAGTGCAGCGGCTTTGGTGCCTGCCACTCCCAGTGCTCCGGGCAAAACAGCAGTTTCAATGGGCGCTGCTACCTATCGAGGCGAGCATGCCTTAGGCGTATCTGTTAATCGTCAGCTCTTAAATAGCCGTTATAAAACCCAAATTTCGGGGGGAGTCGCTTATGACAGCTCCCAACACACCCTAGGGCGCGTCGGAGTGGCTTGGGAGTTTTAAGTACTTAACACTATTTGACGACCCGTGCTCCATGCTCAACTGCCATCACGGCTGCGGTAATTCGTGAGCTTACCCCTAGTTTACGTAAAATGGCTTTGACATGGAGCTTAACCGTACCATCTGAAATACCCAAATTGCGGGCAATGACTTTATTGCTTTGCCCCTCGGCTAACAACGTCAAAATTTCATATTCGCGCGGGGTTAAACCTGCAAAGGGATCAACGGCTTTTTGGGTAGCATTATTTTGTTCGGAGCCTTGAACAAAACGCGCTAAAACAGGAGCCAACTCAGGGGCTACTACCGTTTTGCCTTGCATAATTTCTCGTAGTGCAACGACTAAATCATCCGGCTCAATATCTTTGAGTAAGTAGCCACGAGCACCACTACGTAAGGCTTCGACTAGATCACTTTCATTAGTACTAGTCGTGAGCATAACAATACGTAACTCTGGATAGTTTTTGCGTAACTGACGCAATACGGCTAAACCATCCATATGCGGCATACGCATATCAAGGAGTACGATATCGGGTTGTACTTCAGCCGTACTTTTAATCCCTTCCTCGCCACTGCCCACCGCTGAGACCACATTAATCCCACGTCTGAGTAATAAATCTTCTAAACCAGCGCGAAATAAGGTGTGATCATCAATTAGGAGTACTTTCTCATTCATAGCGGTGTTCCTAGGCTCTCTATAAAGGGTTTATCGGTCGGTGAGGTTTTAGGCGTCATACGATCTAGAATTTGGGATAACTTACGCTCCTCAGGGGCTTCAAAATTGAGTTGTAACAAAGTCCCGCCTTCATCTGGATCGCTTTCAATAGTTAACTCACCATTGATATTGGCAGCACGCTCTTGCATAACGTTTAACCCGATATGCTCACCTGTGATCGGATTAGGTTCGGGCAACTGTTCGGGTAAGCCAATACCGTTGTCCTCTATTAACACTGAACAACGTCCCTCTTCATTGCTATGCATCAAAATACGTACTGTAGAGGCTTTACTATGCTTACGAATATTATTGAGGGCTTCTTGTACGATACGAATGACATCAATCTCGACTTCACGAGATAAACTTTGTAACGCCCAATTATGGTAATAAAACACCTCCAGCTTAGTTTCCTTGCGAAACTTTTCGACTAAAAACTCCACAGCTCGCACCACGCCCTTACCATCCAAGGGAGCTCTAAAATGCGTAATCAAACTGCGGATTTCAGCGTAGGCCTCATCAATCGTCTTTTCTAAATCCTCTAATTCACTCCATAAAGTTGAGCTGGAGTCAGGGCTATTTCGTAATGAATCATCAAACAGACGAACTTTAAAACGTAAGCTCGCTATCGTTTGCGCTAATGAGTCGTGTAACTCGTGCGCCATGCGAGTGCGTTCTTTCATGATAGATAAGGTGTGTGCTTCTTCTTCGACACTGGCTTTTTCAATCGCCATTCCCAAGTGCCGACCAATACTCATTAATAACTCATGCTCATCTTCTAAATAAGCATGGCGCTCGCGCGACACAAAAATATTGTAAATCCCTAGCGTCTTATCTCGATATAACAAAGGTACAGCCAGCATTTCCATATGGTTACGCCGCTCGAAAAGTACTCGTCCAATTAAATGCTCACACTTACTAATATCCGTGCGAACTCTAATTTCTTTTTCATCAAATGCTTTGCCACAGGTACATTGAGTTGCCAAGATGGCGGTCTCACGTTGCATGACCTCATCATCTAGCCCAATACTAGCGACTAGACGTAAGTTGTTATCTTTATCTAATAATCGAATCGCGACCGCTTCAGCCTGTACCACGCCTTTTAAAGTGATTAAAAACTGTTGAAGTAAGTTTTCTAAATTGTCCGCACGGTTAATGGCGGCTGCGACATCGTACAATACATTCAAATGATGATTTTTACGGGCGATATAACGATCTTGTCGTTCCAAACGCTGCTGTTGGGCACGCGCTACGGTTTGATAATCTTCTGTAATCGCATTGATTTGCTCACGAATGACGCGAGAGGGACAGGCACGGCGCAAAATCGGCATCCGAGCACTGAGATCATTACGCCTCAAGCGTTGCGCCCAAAACGATAACTCATTACCAAAACAAGTGAATTCCCGCCAAATCCAATAAAATAAAGTACTTACACCAATTCCAGCCACTAACCACAAAATCGTTAATAAACTGCGAATACCGTGATCAGGGTCTGTACCGGAGACAACCCAAAAGTAGCTAGCACCAATGGCAATAAATAAAAAAAACAACACGCCGAAAGCTAACCAGCCTTGCCACGGCAAAGCGACTACTGCTTGCGCAACAAATAACTCCTCGTCGCGACGGCGCCGTGATGAAGTACTGCTGGCTGTCTCAGCCTTAGAGCTTTCCGCTTTATTCAGACGTTGAATTTGACTAATAGGAACCTGTGCCACGGATTCAGCCATGATGACTACTCCTTAGGTGGCTGATAATGAGGGTCATTAGGATTAAGAAAAATAAAGGACATTTGCCCTTCTAAATCCACAAAATCTAGTGTCATGCCTTGCGCTAAGGGTTTGGAATGCAAACCTATCACGACCTTGATACCACTTTGCTCTAACTCAACGTCGCCGACTTGGCTTTGATCATCAAACCCCATGAGATAGTTAAAACTACCGTCTTCTTTAGGCTGGATTTCAATGCGTAATGCTAAACCTGCTGCATTAGACAGTTGTGCGGCTTGGTGGATTTGTTGGGCTGCAGTAGGAGTAATTGTGATCATACCAAGAGTCCTTGTTTGTGTTGGCGAATGAAGTCTACAAAACGTTGCGCCCAACGAAATTGAGCCGTATCACGACGATGTAAATAAGAAGCTAATAAATTGCGGTATACCCAGCCATCGTGCTCCCCTGTAATGCCTGTACCGCGCAATATGCGATAAGCAAAACGCCCTTGCGCGGCTAAATTATCTAAGCGCGAATAATGAAACTCATGCGCTGATTGGGGGCTAGTACTTTGCACAGGTGTATCCAATGCTGACCACGGCATGTGTTCGGTTTCAGTAAACTGCACGATACCGCGCCCTTGTGGCTTAGCATGTAGACTCACATCACCGGGAATTACCCCAACCATAGCCGCGGTTTGCCCCTGCCATGAAATACTACGGGACAAATACATCAACCCCCCACACTCCGCATAAGTAGGCATTCCTGAGTCAATTGCTTGTTTAATAGCAATTTTTAGGGATTGATTAGCACTGAGATCAGCTAAATGGGTTTCTGGGAAGCCGCCACCAATAAATAAGCCATCAATAGTAGGTAGTACGGGATCTTGTAGCGTATTAATGGGAATAAGCTCCGCCCCTGCGGCCTCTAACGCTTCTAAATCATCAGGATAATAAAAGCCAAAGGCTGCATCTTGGCAAATGCCTAATTTGATTCGAGTACTCGGAGTACTTCGACAAGTAGGTTGGCAAATCGCTAAATTCAGTGCATTTAAGGGGGCGGCTTGTTCTGCAACTTGGAGTACTTTAGTTAAGTCGACTTGCTCACTGACTATTTTACCTAATCGCTCGATGTGCTCGGTCGCATTGGCTTGTTCATTGCTAGGCATTAAGCCTAAATGGCGCTCTTCAATGGCTAAGGTAGGATTTTCTTGTACACAACCGAGTACTTTAATATCGGTATAGTATTCAACTGATTCACGTAATTTTGAGGCATGTCGAGCACCCCCGACCCGATTTAAAATCACGCCAGCGATTCGAATAGTGGGGTCAAAATGCTGATAGCCTAATAATAGCGGCGCAATCCCACGAGTCGTGCCACGAGTATCTATCACTAAAATAATCGGAGATTGAGTTAAACGTGCTAATGCCGCATTACTGTC